>JAVEZW010000130.1:0-9707 GCA_034002805.1 Bacteroidales bacterium
TGGCGCATTTTATCAACTATGCTTTTGGCTTTATTTTCGGAACCACCAGTAAGTATAAAAAGTATTTCTGGATCAGATTCAGTTTGGTTAAATGAAAAATCAGGTAAATATTGATTTAATAATTCTTGTCCTCTTTGATAAACATCAGGTTTAGCTTCCTGAAAGGCGATTAAATGAATTGAAGGTTTTATCATCTGGCTTAGGTATTAATTGCTAAAGATAAAAAAACAGCTTCAAAAAAATTGAAGCTGTTAAGGATAATTGTGTTAAAATAATGTATAAAACTATTTTCGTTTAACATTTACTGCCATTAATCCTTTTTTGCCTTCTTGCAAATCAAAGGTAACTTCATCATTTTCTTTGATTTTATCAACTAGGCCAGAAACATGAACAAAATACTCATTGTTTGTTTCATTTTCTTTAATAAATCCGAAACCTTTAGTTTCGTTAAAAAATTTTACTATACCTTCTTTCATGATTTTTGATTAAAATATTTTAACAAAGTTAATTATTTAGAATTAATATTCATAATTAAGAGCAAAATAATCGCTTTTATGATCTCTTACCAATCGATTTATTTCAGTTTTTCTTTAAAAACCTTTTTAAATTTATCGAGTTTTGGTGTAATTGTGAATGAGCAATACGGCTGAAATTTGTTGTTATTATAATAATCCTGATGGTACTGCTCTGCATTATAAAAGGTTTTAAATTCGCTTATTTCGGTAACAATTGGTTTTGAATAGATTTTTGCTTCATCAAGTTTTTTCTTATATCCAACGGCTAACTCTTTTTGTGTTGCATTATGGTAAAATATTACAGAACGGTATTGAGTACCAACATCGGCACCTTGCCTGTTTAATGTTGTTGGATCGTGCGTTTGCCAGAAAATTTCAAGTAATTCTGTGTAGCTTATTAAAGTTGGATTAAATGTTATTTGTATAACTTCAGCATGACCCGTTTCGCCAGTACATACTTCTTTATAGGTTGGATTTTCGGTTTTTCCTCCCGAGTAACCCGACACAACGGATTCTACCCCTTTTAATTGCTCAAAAATTGCCTCGCTGCACCAAAAACATCCCGACCCAAACGTGGCGATTTCATTTTCTGACTTTGTTTGTGAATTTGCCATATAACTTATTGATAACGTAATGATTAATAATATGAGTTTGCTTTTGATAATCATTTTTTATTGTATAAACAGATTTATTTAAACAATGTTTAAAATTTTAATCTCTTCTCGTGGTTTTTTATAGTAATTAAATTCTCTTTTGTATTTTTATTGAATAAAACTCGTTACATGAATTTTGCAGATCAACTTAGAGCAGAACTTTCGAAACAGAATACAGACTATATGGCATCGGTTATTGGATGCAATGAAGATCTTTTTAATGAAATTATGATTATTGCTTTATCTAATGATCCCCATGTTTCGGGTCGTGCTTTTTGGGTTGTAGAAACAGTTTGGCTAAAACATCCGGAGATAATCAATCCATATATTAATAAGATGATTGATTTTTTACCAAATACCAAAAAAGATAATCAACGTAGGCATAGTTTAAAAATTCTATCAACAATAGATTTAAATAAACTTGATGAAGATCGGCTTGGGTTATTGATTGACCGTTGTTTTAACTGGCTCGAAGATGCTATAAATCCAACTGCTGTAAAAATGTTTGCAATGGAAATAATATATAATTATGTGAAAATTGAGCCGGTACTTGCTAAAGAATTAATTGCTGTAATCGAAAATCAATTCGAAGACAGTACTCCAGGGTTTAAGAATCACGCTAAAAAGTTGCTTAAAATTTTATATAAATTTAATTAAAATTTACATATGCATATATATAGATATAAATAATAGCTTTATATTTGCACCTGAATTTAAATACAAAAAGCAAATGAAAAGAAATATCATTGTAAATGAACAATATTGTCCTCAGAACCATCATTGTCCATCAATTAGCCGATGTCCGGTTGGTGCTATTGTACAGAAGAATTCAAATAGCGCACCAGAAATAGATTACAGCAAATGCACAGGCTGTGGAATTTGCACGCGGTCGTGCATGGTTTTTCAGTGTACAAATTGCTAACGATAAAAAAAATCCGGGAATACCCGGATTTTTTATTTTGCTTGCCAAAAACAAACTTTTGGAGAAACAATTTTTTCTTCCTTTTTAAGCACACCCATTGCTTTATCAACATCTTTTTTGTCTAATCCTGTTAATTCAGCAATTTCTGTCGCTTTTAAAGCTTTACCCGATTTTTTCATTGCATCGAGTACTTTTTGTGTGTTATCCATAATGTTATAAGATAAAAGATAAAAGATAAAAGTAGTAAAAATCATTAAAGAAAGAACTTTGAACGAGCAAAATTTTAAGTTATTTTTATCTTTACTTCATCAAATTTCAATAGTATGAATAATCTGAAGTATAAACTTATAGATAAATGTTTAATCATATTGAGTGAACGGGCTGAAAATGCTAAAAAAGCCATGGATGAATTGCAACAAAGTGCCAACGAATATGGTTTACCAAAAGATCGTTATGATTCATTCAGAGCCCAGGTTTTGCGAAAAAGAGATTTGTTTGCTGAACAATATCAGAAGACCATGGATGAAATGGAATTGATAAAGAAGATAAATCCTGAAAAAAAGAATAAAAAGATTGAATTTGGAAGTGTTGTAATTACTAATAAACAAAAGCTTTTTGTTTCAGTAAGCTTAGGCAAAATTGAAATTGAAAATGAATTGTTTTATGCTATTTCAACTCAGGTTCCAATCTATAATGCAATTAAAGGTAAAAAGGCCGGTGAAAAGTTCGAATTCAATGGAAACAAATTTGAAATTATAGATATTAAGTAATCAAAAAAGCCGGTGATAATGCCGGCTTCTTCTTTTAAAACAAACAATGGTTAGTTACATGTTAGATTATCATAAGAAGTTTGATAACTAGTTCCTGCTAATTCGCAATCACTATCTAAATAATCTTTTAATGCATTTTTATAATTATTGCAATTTGTGGTAGATTGGTCAGATAAATAATCCAATGAGGCTTCAGTAATATCCATGATCATAGCAGAACAGGATACCGGATTATCTTCATCACATGAAGTCATTACAATTGGCAATGAAATTAGTGTAACAGCAGCTAGTACTAATAAAAATTTTTTCATAGGATTTATTGATTTTGGTTAGTAAATTTTACTTTAGTAAACAGTTTTAAAGGTAGTAATAAATAAAATTATTCAAAACTTTAATAAATTATTTTTAGGAAATCAGTTATTTCTGGGATTAACGTTTCATTCAATTAGTTAAAAATCAATATATTTGAGATTAACTTTCTTTTCCTTTTTCAACTTCTTTAAATACTCGTAAAAAGTTAGCTCCCCAAATTTTCTCAATGTCATTTTTATTATACCCTCTTCGTAACAATTCGATGGTAATATTTTTTAATTCGCTGGCATCTTTACAACCATCAACTCCTCCTCCACCATCAAAATCAGTTCCAATTCCCACATAATCAATACCAATCGTATTAACAACATGGTCGATATGATCGACAACGTCAGATACTGTTGCCAGTTCTTTTGGATACTTTTGATCGGTTTCTTCCCATTCTTTATGCAATTGTTCGCGCTGTTCATCGGTTAAATGATCGTAATCATCGTATTTTGCCCGAATAATTGCAAAAGCTGAATCTCTTTCGGGATATGGAATTGGAGTTTTTACGTAATCACTTAATATGCAAATCTGAATAACACCTCCGTTTTCTTTTAAAGCGTAAAGCATTTCATCTGATAAGTTTCTGGGATTATCGCAAATAGCTCTTGCACTTGAATGTGAAGCAATTACAGGTACTTTGGTTAACCGTAATACATCAAAAAATGCTGAATCTGAGATATGAGAAATATCAATCATCATTCCCAGTCTATTCATTTCTTTTACTACATCCTCTCCAAAATTACTTAATCCGTTATGTTCAGGGCCTTTTTTATCAGTTGACGAATCGCAGATATCATTATTCTTTGTATGACAAAGGGTAATATATCTTGCTCCAAGATCGTAAAACTCTTCTACATTATTTAAATTTTTTCCTACAGGATAGCCATTTTCAAGGCCAATATAAACGGCACTTTTCTGTGCTTTTTTTGTTCTGTAAATATCTTCGGCGTTATATACAATTTCTGCCTGATCGGGATACAATCGAACCTTTTCATTTAATGCATTAAACAATTGGATTGCTTTATTTTTTGCAATAATATTGCCTGAGTCGCTTCTGAGACTCTGACTTACAAAAACAGCCATAAAAACGCCATCAAGCCTACCGGCTTTCATCCTTGGAAAATCAACCCTTGATCTGGTTTTTTCAAAATCATTCCATTTACTTACATCATAATTATCATCTAGAAAATTGAAAGGTGTATCAGTATGAGTATCAATAGATACAATTTTATCATGAGTTTTATCTGCTTTTTTATTTAAATCCTGGGTGCATGATGTATTAATTAATAATCCTAATAGAAGAAATAGTAATGAGATGAATGCTTTCATAAAGTATATTTTTTTATCATTGGTGTCCGAATTAATGGTTTTTTAAACCTTGTAATATGATCAATATTAAGCCTTTTATAAGATTCCGCCACTACGTGGCTTCAATTTTATTTTCTTATTAATACTACTACAAAGATTTTACTGCTACGCAGTATATAACCTAGCAACGTAGTTGCTATATCTTTGTAAATAAATATATTATAACAATTTTGAAGCAACGTAGTTGCGACATTATTATGTGTTTCAATTTTATCGGACAATATTGATTTTTTTATAATAATCTATAGACAAACCAATTCTACAAATGTTTAATCCGACAAATCAATAAAATAGAAAAAGAGTCGCAAAACAGCGACTCTCAATATTTATTTGTTTGATCCTCTGTTTTTAACATATTTTTCAAGCCATTCATCTTGCTCCCATAACACATGCATAACAGATTCGCGTGCTGCATATCCGTGACTTTCTTTTGGTAATAAAACTAATCGAACCGTTGCTCCTAGCCCTTTTAAAGCATTAAAATAACGCTCGCTTTGCATAGTATGTGTTCCATCGTTATTATCGGCTGCCCCGTGAATCATTAACATGGGGGTTTTCATTTTCTCGGCGTGCATAAATGGTGACATTACGTAATAAATAGTTGGAGCTTCCCAATAGTTTCGCTCTTCAGACTGAAAACCGAATGGAGTTAATGTTCTATTGTATGCCCCGCTTCGGGCAATTCCGGCAGCAAATAAATCTGAATGCGTTAATAAGTTAGCTGTCATAAATGCTCCATATGAATGTCCGCCAACGGCTACTTTGTTTCTATCAATATATCCTAAATTATCTACAGCATCAATTGCGGCTTTGGCATTGGCAACAAGTTGTTTTATAAAAGTATCGTTTGGTTCATCTTTACCCTCACCAACGATTGGGAAAGCAGCATCATCGAGTACAACATAACCTCTTGTTACCCAAAAAATTGGAGATCCGTATGATGGATATGTAAACTCATGAGGAGAAGTTGTTACTTGTGCTGCAGTATTTTTATCTTTAAACTCCTGAGGATAAGCCCACATTACCATTGGATATTTCTTTCCTTTTTCATATTCAGTTGGCAAGTATAAGGTGGCCGAAAGCTCCAATCCGTCTTCTCGTTTGTATTTAATAATCTCTTTATTAACATTTTGAATACTTAGGAAAGGATTTACAAAACTTGTGATTTGCTGCAATTTGCCTGTTTTTATATTCCTGAAATAGTAATTAGGGAAAATATTTTTCGATTCAATGCGGGTTAATAATACGCCTTTTTTAACATCTTTAAGGTCATATATTTGCTCATAGGTTTCTTTTCCATCAGCTTGCCACAAACGAATCGATTTTTTAGATTTTACATTATATTTATCAATAAATGGCTTTACTCCTTCGTCTGAGAATCCATTGCCTACAAGAAAAACATTTTCGCCATCCAACTCGAGAACAGATCTACCGTATTGATTTCTTTTTGTCTGAAATTGTCCAGGGTCAGTATATCTATCCTGATAATTTCTATCGTAAATTAACTCGGGTTTTAGTTCAGGTTTTGATGGATTAAAGAAATAGGTTTTTGAATTTCTTGTGTTCCACCAATAATCATAGGCAACGGCAAAGTTATCGTTTGCCCAGGTTATTCCTGAATAGCGGTTAATTGTTTTTAATAAACTTCTTTTTTCGCCGTTGAATGGAGCAGAAAGTTCAAAAACTTCGTCACGGAATTCAACGTTTTTTTCAGGATCACCTTCATCAAGAGCTTCAGCCCAAAATAAGGTGGCAGGTTTATCTGCGCGCCATTCCAGTTCACGTATTCCTTTTCTTTCAGCCATAAAACCTTTGGGTAATTCTTCTATTAAAGGAACTTCCATGATTTTTTTTACAAAATTGCCCACTTTGTCATAAATAACTGTTGTTGCAGGAAACCTCTGGAATGGAACAATGTATGAAAATGGTCTTTCTATGGTTGTAATAAGTAAAAACTGACCATCAGGAGAGAATTCAAGGCTTCTGTACATTGCTTCCTCCATCCATTTGGTAGTCTGTCCGTTAAGGTCTGTTTTATAGAGTTCAGATAATACAAGCTGTTCAAAATTGAACTCATCATTTTTATTTTTTAATAAATCCTGATATGTTCTGTTTTGGGCTTTCTGGCCTTCATTTATTGATATTGTTGGACCTGTAGGTATAGCTTCAAGCTCATTGATCAATGATTTTCTTGATTCTGGTATTCTTTTTATAAGGATATTTTTACTATCCTGAAACCAGACAAATGGCCTACCCAGATTTGCATTTAGGTTATCGTCTGTAATCCTTTTTGCGGTTGCATTTTGTATATCCACAATCCATAATTCAACTCCTTTGGCCGTAGTATTAGTAAAAGCCATATAATTCTGATCTGGTGACCATGAAAGGTTTGAAATCCTTGCGTCAGAAGGCAGGTCTTTAATTTGTACTTCCTTTCTGTCGTTTACACGCAATAAAGCCAGACAAGTATAATAACGTTCTCTGCTTGAGATATTGGTAACAGGATTTATTCTTAAACCAGCCAGTTTCATTTCAACCTCAGATAATTCAGCGATGCTTCTGTATTGATTTCTATAAGCCAGAATGGCATTATCACCTTTATCATTTAGAATAAATTGAGGAGGAAGATTAACATCAGCCAGATCTAAGATTTCTTTCGGTGGTTTTTGATAAGTAAGATCAATCTGAGCAAAGGAATTGATAAACAATAGAATACCTAAGCCAGTAAGTAATATTCCAGGTTTTTTCATAGCTACTAAATTTTAGAAGTTTTTTGATTAGACAAACAAAGCAAGAATATGTTTAAAAAGATTGATTAATATCTTTTGCCATCCTGTCTTACCATGGGAACAAATCGTACAGGAGCAACTGATTTTTTTATTAATTGACCACCTTTTTTTTCGAATAGGATGAGTTCTTGTACAATACTTCCTCCTAGAGGTATAATCATTTTGCCTCCTTCTTTAAGCTGATTTTCCAAAGGTTTTGGAATATCGCTTGGAGCACAGGTTACAATTATTGCATCGAATGGAGAACTTTCTTGCCAGCCTTTATAGCCATCGCCAACTTTAACATAAACATTCTTGTATCCAAGGTCAAAAAGTAATTCTTTGGCTGAATTACCGAGTACTTCGACTATTTCGACCGAATAAACTTCTTTTACTATTTCAGCTAATACTGCAGCTTGATATCCAGATCCGGTTCCAATTTCGAGTACTATCATCGAAGATTTAAGCTCAAGTAATTCGGTCATTAAAGCAACAATATAAGGCTGCGAAATAGTCTGGCCTTCGCCTATAGGTAATGGTCGGTCTTCATATGCCATCCGCTCATAGGTTTCGGGTACAAACAAATGTCTAGGTACATTTATCATTGCCTGAATAACACGTTGGTCAGTAATTCCTCGAGCAACAATTTGTTCACGTACCATACTCTGGCGAACCTTCTGATATTTATCGTTTTGTTTATTATAATCAGGTTTTAAGGAATAACTTATCAGAAGAAATAGAGAAAGAGCGATAAACTTTATTATCCTTATATGCATTGTTTGTGTTTTAAAAGCTAAAATTATTAAATAATAAATCTGGAGTCAAAAGTTATACCATGATTAAATAAATTTCTCAGATTCCAATATTTGATCTAGAAGTGGGAAAATTTTTAATGAATTTCTACCTATTTTTGTCTAAAATGATATTTATATTTTTAATTAAAATAATTAAATATATTTAATTCAGTATTAATTATTTATAACCATAATTTATTTGGATATTTACCAGATTGGGTTAATTCCTTAATTTTCTCCACTACAATTGGTTTATCTTCCTGATAAGTTACTCCAAACCATTGGTCTTTTGCTTCGAGAACCTTTACTGTGGCTTTACCCGAATTCACCTGATGACTTACAATTGTTGGTATATAATACTCGGATTTAAGATTATCGCGATTATTAATAATGAAACCTTTAAATTCTGATTCAAGAGCAGGGAAAACATCTGGAGTAAAACCCCAAAAATTCATCGAAACATATTCATTTCCAGATAATACCAACTCTTCACCATTATTATCTGCAACAATAATATCATATTTCAAACCAATTTTTGTCCTTTCAACGATCTCGGTCATCTCCATATTTTTATTAACAGTGCATACACCTCTCGAAACCTGTCCATGCTCTGATAATGTGTTCTTTAAAAGATATCCAGCCATACAAAATCTACCAGTTGCATCTTTTGACTGACTTTTCATGTAATCAGCCACAACTTTAAATGCGCTTTTTCCATAAAAATCATCAGCATTAATAACCACAAATGGTTCATTAATAACATTTTTAGCCATTAATACGGCATGCCCAGTACCCCAAGGTTTTGTTCTGCCTTCGGGTGGATTTATGCCATCAGGAAGATTTTCCAATTCCTGAAAAACATATTCGACTTTAATTTTTTTTCTGTATTTCTCAAATAGAAGTTCATTCATTTCTTTTTCAATATCCTTGCGAATAATGAACACAATTTTATTAAATCCAGCTTCGATTGCATCAAAAACTGAATAATCAATAATTGTTTCACCATTGGGTCCTACTTTATCGAGTTGTTTTAAGCCTCCGTAGCGACTGCCCATGCCTGCAGCTAAAACTAATAATGTTAAATCCATGATTAAGATAAAAGATTAAAGTTAAAAGATAAAAGATAAAAGTTTATAAATAAAATTTATACTAATCTGGGTTTTAATTTATATCCCCACATACCAAAATAAAAAATAATTAAATAACAAGGAACGCATATCCAATAAGCATTTTGAGGTTGATTAGCAAAATAATCAGCCAATGCTCCCCAAACTAACGGAAGTGTTGCTCCACCAGCAATTGCCATTATTAATAAGGATGACGCGGTTTTTATATGTTTTCCGGTATTATGGATTGCAAGAGGCCAGATTGCAGGCCAAACAATTGCATTAGCAAAACCGAGCATCGCGATAAAAAATACAGAAATATTCCCTGATGTAAAAATTGCTGCAATAGTAAAAACTATGCCCAATATGGAGCTTAAGACAAGAGCAGTTCTTTGCGAAATTACTTTGGGTACAAGCACTAATCCAATTAAAACATAGCCAATAACCATTG
>JAVEZW010000131.1:0-9678 GCA_034002805.1 Bacteroidales bacterium
AGTAAAAGAAAGCTGATGAAATTAGAACAAGAATTGGATGATATTAAGAATCTTTGATTAAAAAAAAAACATCAATAGATATAACATTATTAAAAATAAACTATATTTGCAAAACATATTTCTCTGATTATGAATAAAAAACCAATAATTTCATTATTCTAAATATTGATACGAATAGAAATAAAACAAGAAATTATGAAAAAATATATTGCAACTATCCCATTTTTGTTATGTGTAACATTTTTATTTTCCCAAACAGAACACATTCAAACACAGAGTATTATTGTTAAAATCAAAGGACACACATCTCTTCCTGTAGGGTTTGATTCTAACAAAAAAAGATCAGGCATTGAGGAATTAGATCTTTTTACTGAGACAAATCCAGTTTTACAAATAAAACACTTGGTTTCCGGGAAGAAGAAGCCTCAACTCCTTTTAAGAATGGAATTTTCTTCAGAAGTAGATATCAATAAAAAAATTAAACAGTTATTGCAATTACAATGTATTGATATTGCCGAGCCAGATTATATAAGTGGCATTAATGGGACACAATCTGTTACACCTAATGATGCACGTTTCAATTACCAATGGAGTTTACATAATGATGGTACTTTCAGCTATTCCCCTGCTATTGCCGGTGCTGATATTGACATGAAAAATGCATGGAGTATCACACAAGGTGATTCTAACGTTATCGTTGGTGTAATTGATACTGGCACCAAATTAGATCACCCTGAATTCAGTGGTAGATTATGGATAAATTCTATGGAAATCCCGAATAATGGGGTAGATGATGATGGAAACGGTTATATAGATGATCTTAACGGGTGGAATTTCGTTAGTTCGAGCAACAACCCTACTGATGACAACGGTCATGGGAGTAATGTTGCAGGTATAATCGGGGCGAACGGGAATAATGGAATTGGGTATGCCGGAGTTGACTGGAATTGTAAAATTATGACTTTAAAAGTTTTAGGATCAAATGGACAAGGTTTGGATTCCGATATTATTTCATCCATTTATTATGCAGTTGACAATGGAGCACATGTTGTTAATATGTCCATCCAGGGGTCTAGTTTTTCGTTACTATATCAAGATGCTATTGATTATGCAATCAATAATAATGTTGTTGTGGTTGCAGCAATGGGAAACAGTAACCATAACCTAAATAGCTATCCTGCAGCTTTTAATGGAGTTATTGCTGTTGGTGCAACAAATCCGAATGACACAAGAGCAAATCCTTTTAATTGGGGTGGTGGCAGTAACTATGGAGATCACATATCTGTATGTGCACCAGGCAACTGTATTTTTGGATTGTATTATACTTCAAGTTACACTTATTATTATTCAGGGACATCTCAAGCTGCTCCTCATGTAACAGGTTTAGTATCTTTACTTATAGCACAAGATTCTACAAGAACAGTTGAAGACATTAGAATGCTAATTGAAAGTACATCCGAAGATGGTGTAGGGTTAACCATTGAAGATAAACCTTTATGGGATCCATATTACGGTTTTGGGCGTATTAATGCATACCAGGCACTTAGTGTTATACCCACTAATAAGACCCTTAACTTAACTGTCAGTGGGGTGGGCTCCTTAAATTTACCTGTTGGAGCACATTCCTTTGCATATGGGACTCTGATTACACTAGAAGAAATTCCAAATAATGAATATTATTTACAAAAATGGATTATTAATGGCGTTGAATACAATAATCCTTCAAACGAGTTTAAGTTTAGAATGAATAAGGATTATACTATTCAGGCTGTTTTTTCATTAAGACCTATAAAATACGTTACTGAAAATGGAGCGGGGTTAAAAGACGGATCTTCTTGGAGCAATGCATATGGGAATGCTGAATTTCAAAATGGGATCAATACTTCTCCAAATGGAACCATCTTTTGGGTTGCTCAAGGAACATACAAGCCCACGGAAATAATTGCCGTTGCAGGAACTGACACTAGAGGTAAATCGTTTATAATTAGAAATAATAAAATAATTTATGGTGGTTTTAATGGAACAGAGACATTGCTTTCTCAAAGAGATTATATCAATAACATTACTACTTTTTCCGGTGATTTAGGAATTCAAAATAATATAAGCGATAATTCGTACCATGTTGTATGGTTTGAAAATAAAAACAAATCTACATTTATTGATGGGATTACCATTAAAAACGGCAATGCTAATGCAAGTTCATCGAGTGGTTTTAATCAAGGAGGTGGCATTTATTCAGGTGTTCTTTATAATTGTATAATAGAAAACAATTCAGCTTCAGATAACGGAGCAGGAGCTTATCAAAGTGAACTGATCAATTGTATTGTTAGAAACAATAATGCTAACTATGGCGGAGGACTTTATAAGGGGATCTCTTTTAAATCAAATTTTCTCAACAACTCAGGCCTTAATGGCGGGGCTGTTTATGAATCTATAATTGATTCATGTAGCTTATCCAACAATTCAGCAGTTGTTCATGGTGGAGGAGCTTATAATTCAACTGTAACTAATAGTTCTTTTACTAATAATGTAGCAATTAGAGGTGGAGGTGCCTATTTAGGCAACATTTCTAACACCATTTTTGAAGGAGATTCTGCTAATCAGGGTGGTGCTACTTATGAAGTTACATTAGAACACTGCACACTAATAAACAATAAAGCAGCAAGTTATGGAGGCGCTGCCTATACAGGATCTTTAGTTAATTGCTATTTAGCCAACAATATTTCTAATAATAGAGGAGGTGCTATTTATAATAGTAATGCATCATATTGTAATTTCCATAATAATTTAAGTTACTCTTCTGGAGGTGCTGGGTACAACAGTGTTTTCAACAACTGCAATTTTACTAGGAATTGGGGTAGTTGGGGTGGTGCCATCTCAAATTCTGAAGCCGATTCGTGTAGTTTTACAGCTAATATTGCTGAGTTTAATGGTGGTGGAGCATATCAATCTGATATATCAAACAGTAGTTTTGTTAATGATACAGCTTCAATAGGAGGTGGTGCATACGAATGTAACCTAACGAATTGTAGTCTCACCGGAAATTTTGCTTTAACTAAAAGTGGTGGTTTACACATTGGAAATGCCACAAATTGTATTTTTGAGAATAATAGTTCTTTCAATGATGGTGGTGGTGCTGCTTCTGAAATTAATGCCACAAATTGCATTTTTAATTACAACACAACCCTTGCTGGAGGAGGTGCTTTACAATTAAGCACTGCGATAAATTGCACTTTTAATTTTAATTCAGCAGGAAGTGGAGGTGCAATGTATAATTGTGAGGCCTTTAATTGTTCCATTTTTAATAATAGTGCAATAAATGGTGGTGGAACATACTCTGGAGAATGCGATTCCTGCTATTATATTTTGAATAAAGCTATTTCAAATGGTGTTGGAGGTGGTGCTTATGAGGGGGTAATAACGAATAGTATCTTCTCTAACGATACCGCAGTTGTGGGTGGAGCTGCTTTTTCTGCAGAGCTATTTAATTGTATTTTAGTGAATAATAAAGCACACTTTAATGGTGGGGCTGTCTCCTATTGTACCGTAAAAAACAGCCTATTGTATCACAATACATCTCACAACAACGGTGGTGCAGCCTATTATGGAAGAATTCTAAACTCAACTATTGTTGATAACAGGGTACAAAACTCAGGTGGAGGAACTTATAATACGAATCTAATAAACTGTATGGTATGGGGAAATAAAAAGTTGAACGGGACTTATGATCAGAAATGGGGTGGAGCCGACACCAATTGTGCTATTCAAAGTTTAACAATTCCTCCTGGACTTAATAATATAGCACTCTCTAATCTAAATCATGGAACCCAATCAGGTATAAACTATCCCGAATTCTTAGACCCCATAAATGGCAATTTTCGTTTAAATCCAACATCTGCAGGGTTTAATAACGGCAACAGTACTTATACTCAAAGTTTGTATACAAATAACAATGGAACAATTATCATGAACGCACAAGTTGACTTGGATGGTAATCCCAGAATTATTGGATCTCATATTGACATTGGAGCCTATGAAACATCATCTAAGACATTAACGATTTTACCTTCGTTAAATGGCACAACAAATCCTGTTTCTGGTACTTATAATTACAATTCTACATACACTACTGTGGTTAGTGCTTATCCCAATACCGGTTATCACTTCCAAAAATGGATAGTAGATGGAGTGGATAGTATTCATTCTACGATCAATCTACTTATGAACAATGATCATACAATTCAGGCATTTTTTGAAGTTAATCAATATCATTTCACATTGACTCAAACAGGAAATGGAAATATAAATCATGCTTCCGGAACCACATTATATGATTATAACACTGTAATAAATCTCACTGCAACACCCGATACAAATAGTTGTTTTGTTAAATGGATTTGTAATGGAGTTGACTCTTTAAATGCTAACATTTCTATTACCGTTGATACAACATATCAAATAGAAGTGATCTTTTCAGATCAGGCCGAACTAAATTTAAGCATCAATGGAAATGGGAGTATTAATCATGTTACAGGAATTACCCAATATAGTATTGGTTCAGAAATTGAGCTTATTGCAACTCCAGACACTCATCATGATTTTGTAAAATGGATCGTTAATGGCACTGATTATCTGAATGACACTCTTAATCTTGTGATGAACGGCTATTATACTGTCGTTTCAGTTTTTGAACCTTTAAAATATGAGTTAAATCTTTCCATTGAAGGGAATGGACAAGTAAACCATCCAATTGGTACAACTTTATATGATTATGGCACACCTATTTCATTAACTGCTACAGCACTTGCAGGATCTGATTTTAACAAATGGATAGTTAATGGTATTGATAGTATTAATCCTACCATCCATATCATAATGGATACTAACTATATTGTGGAAGCTTATTTTGACACTTTGCATTATAATTTTACACTCAATGTATCAGGAAATGGCAACGTCAATCACCCATTAGGTACAACTTCTTATCAATACGGGACAATCTTTCAGTTAACAGCTACACCTGATGACGACTACCATTTTGATAAATGGAAATTGAATGGAGTCAACAACTATTCAAATCCTGTTCAAATAACAATTCAAGATAATATGAGTGTTGAAGCCATCTTTTTATACAACACTTCTGTTGATGATTTTGATAACAAAACAATAGAAATTTACCCTAATCCTGTTAGTCATATCTTATGGGTCACCAGCCCAAACAATGATTTAACAAAAATTGAGATCTATAATCAATTAGGACAACTCATATTTGTTGATTTTTGTCAAAACAACAATTCACACACCATCAATACAACTGATCTGCAAGCAGGTATTTATTTTTTAAGGATTTATACTTGCAGTTTAAATCAAATTCATAAGAAATTTCTGAAATATTAGTATGTATGAATTGAATCAAAAAAAATAAAATAGAAAAGTTAGCACTATCAACCGACTAAATTGAAAAAATTTATAAATAATTTTGTATGTTATTGAATGACAGTAATTAAAAATTTGAAAAAGTTAGATTTACAGAACCCTACTTCCCCTAAAAAAGGGTCATTTGTATATCTGATGGACTCTTATTTTTTGATTTGATCTGCTTGTGATATGCTCTTCTTGCTAAAGTACACCATATTTGCGTTTTGATTCCGTTTTCTGAATCCGAATAAAAAAAGTGAAGTTGAAAGTTTTGTTTTAATTATTTGAATGTTAGTTCTATTGACCATCTGTATTTATAAATTAGAGCAACTTCTTCAGGTGTAATATCCCAATTATTGGTGATAAATTTGAATTTTCTGCCTTTTGTAGGATTCAGATGTTTCAAAAACTTTTTGTCGTGCATTTTTGCTCATAATTGAAATTCTGTTTTTAGCGATACAAAATTACAACTATGGGGCGAGACTTCGGTCAAACCCCTTTTTTATTATCCTTTTTTTTGTCGGTAAGGAGTGAAAAAAAAAAAATCAATTTAATTATAAGGGTTTAAAACAAAACCTATGTTTTTTTTGAGAAAAATTTAGACAATTTAAAGTTAAAAAGTCTATTTGCTTTTTCCCATTCATCGTTAAATACATTCATAGAACTAGAGACTAAAGTGTCAATTGCTTCTTTCAATTTATCGTAATCTTGTACATTAGATTTTTCCGAAATATCTGTAATCAAATTTATTTGATTTTCAATTTCTTTATTATGTTCATCATCAGTTATTAGAAACATTTTTATATTTGACCCTTGTTTTTTGAGATCAATACAATATTCAAGTATCTCTTTTTGGAACTTTCCAATAGTAGTATTATTCTTTTTATCTGAATGTTTTTCTAAAGTTTCGATTTCATTCTTTTGCGACTTTATCATGAAATATAAATTTGTTGCCGTTGAAATAAAATCAGAAATCTCTTTTCTTAATTTTTCAATCCAACTCATTCTTGCTTTAAGTATAATATTAAGTTTTACTTGGTATAATGCAATTATTGCAGCTATTGCTGCAACAAGAATTGGTATTATTATTGGTGCTGTCTGCGACATCGTGCTGCTACTTTGAAATTGTTTCGGATCAAGAATTAATTGAAAGTTTTGAATAGAATCAATTAAAATAACAAAAGATCTTATTACTAATGTTTCCTGCATAACTAATTACAATAATTGTATTTATGAAAATATATTACATTCAAGTTGCAATAATACATTTTTTTTTGACATAATATAAACTTGTAAAAATTTATTATTTTGGCATTTTAATGTTTCAGCCCCCTTAAAATTCAGACTGGATTATTGATAAAAACTATAATTTTACAGTATAAAAAAAAGAACATTTACAAAAGGAGAAAAGTTAAAGATTTTGAAAGAAGTAGAATCGGAAGGTTTGAATGTAACTCTTTCGAAACATGGCATTTATCCAGAGAGTTATTATTCCTAAAAAGAGAAGTTTGATCAAATTGGCGATTAAGGATTTGATCATGGAATGGAAAAGAGTAAATAAAAAGAATTTGTCAAATAGAAAAAGAAAATGCAATTTTTAAAATCGTAGTATTAAATTTGAAAATATTTTCTATTCATTTTTTACACATCTAACAGAAAAAGCTCTTTCTAAATTCGGGCCCGAAGTTCCCCAGAAGTCATAACAATTCAATGACCAATGAGATTTCGTACTCAAAATATATCCGTTTGGATTAATATTAATATTTGATGAATACCAAGAAGCTTTGTCTCCAATATCAGTAAAAGAATGAGTTGAAGGTTGAGAAATTGGAATAAAATACCCACCGGGTAATCCCGAAAATCCATATTCATTTGTTGATGAATTATAACAGTCCCATGCATTGCCTACTTGTCTTAAATTGTATTCACTATTAATATAATCTTCTAATACTTGAAATTCATAATTGCTAGGTAGATGCCACCCACTTGGGCAAATGCCTTGGATTCCAACTTGGGTATTTGATCCACTTGTTGCCCCATTGGAAGCTGCATGCCAATTATACAATACACCATACAAATTATAATTTGTTGTTGCTTTAGCTTCAACAACACTTGTTCCATAGTAATCATAAACATAATAGCAAGAGGATGTTGCTGAATAAGTACTTGTATCCATAACACTTGGTAGATATTTTAAATTTTCAATCATCCATTCTTGGGTTCCAATAACAATTGAATGATATACCGTATTATCTCTTGTATCAGTAAAAGTATTATATGGAGAAAGAGTAGTGAAAACTATTTGATTACCATATCCAGTTCCAATACTATTTGTTGCAAAAGCTTTTGCGTAGTATATAGTATTTGGAATTAAACCAGTTAAATTGACTACAAAATTATTATCTGAAATTGTTCCTGATACTGTGTTATTTAATATTGTTGGATTTGGAGATGTACTAAAACAAATTCCGTTTGCTAAAATTGGCGCACCACCCAAATAGGTAACATTTCCACCTAAAGTGGCTGAATTAAATGAAATATTTAATGGCTCAGTAGTTGTTAATTGAGGAGCTGATGGAGCAGTAGTAAAACTCATATCATTTCCATATGAAACATCAATTGCGTTACTCGCTTTAATCCGATAGTGATAAGTTCTATTAGATTGAAGATTTGAAAGGTTTGCTGAAATGTTTGTTGTTGTATTTCCGGTTATTGGACTTTGAGAAGCCGTGATAGAATTGCCATATAATGGGGTTAATCCCCATTCAAAAACAATTGAAGTACTGAATTTATTTGGATTTACACTTCCGTTAAGTTCTACAGAGAATGATTGAATGTTTGTAGATGATTGTGATATTATTGCTGGTGGAAGTAAGTTTATTTGATTCAAAGGTAAATAAACAAATCCTCCATTTGTCAAATATAAAGTATCATTAGAATAATATAGTGTTTGATACTCATTTTGAGTTAGATATCCAACATCATTTGTAAAAGCACTTATATTAGTCGGAATAGATGGAGTGTCAATTAAATCTTCATAACTTCCACTTGTTGCTACATTAGCAAAAACAGGTTTATTTAAAATCTCACTCCATTCAATTGGTGTATTTTGAATTTGCTCTGGTACAAATTTTTGAATATTTGAATTATAAATGAGTTGATCTCCATCTTGAACATTTGTAATATCAATATATTCAACGTCTTTGGTTGAAAATGAAAAGGGGACTGTTACAAATTGAATTATTCCTAAAGATAAGTTGAAATTGTTACTATTTGATGGATCATAATCTATTTTTAAATGTTTATTTCCAGTATTCCAATTAATACTTTGAAATGTTCCTATTGTTATTATTGAAGGATTTAATCCAATTTGAAATGAAAATGAACCATATAAATTTGTTTCAATTGCACGGACTTCTTGGTAAACAATTATTCCATTTTGAGAACTATCAATAATAGATAATCGAATTTGAATATTTTCATTTATCAATGGATTTCCATTGATATCACGTGCTATTGCTTGAAAATTGATAGCATCAGGAATTTGACAAAACAGGGCCGATGATAAAGAAATCAATGAAACTATAAGTAGTGTAATAACTTTACAAATAAAAATCTTGTTCATAATAAAATATTTAAATTATATTTTTATAAATTTTGTTGATGCAATTTTTTCTCCTTTTATAGAGTAAATATTTAATAAATAAAATCCTGAAACGAAACTGGAAATATTTATTTTAAAAATATCAGTTATATTTGAGATAGAATAATGTAATAAACTTTTGCCACTTATTTCAGATACTTCAATAATAAAAGTGTCATTTTTAAGTCCCCATATTTTAATTGAAAGAAATTCTTTAACAGGATTCGGAAAAACTACCACTTTAAAATTTTCAATTTCTAAATGATTAACGATAGAAAGGATTCCTCCAGTATTTGAATTATCACTTTGAGATCCAAGAGATAGCAAAATATTATCATTATTTAATGGTAAAACAAAAGTTTCTCCTATGGTTGCACTCATTCTATTATTTGAAAATCCAGCAGGAGCTATTGAAATCCTATCCAGATTCTGTGCATTTATCGTAAAAGAACAGATGTTAAAAAATATTATAAAACACCAAAAACAAAATAGGGCTCTCATAATTTATAATTTTGAATAAATTTCTTTTTATTATTTTATAGAGACACAATAAAAGATGATTTGAGATTAATTCAATATTAATTTGAAGTTTAGATAATGCAGAAATTAAAGGAACA
>JAVEZW010000132.1:0-9629 GCA_034002805.1 Bacteroidales bacterium
TCTAATTTTTTAATTTTGAATGTTTTTTAATTAAGTAATACTAACATTTATAATATACAATTATGGCTCTTGATAATTTTATTAAACGTCACAATGGTCCACGTGATCATGAGATAGAGTTAATGTTGAAGAAAATAGGTGTACAAACCTTCGACGAACTAATCGATAAAACTGTTCCTAAAGCAATTCGTCTTGAAAAACCTCTTAATCTTGCAAAAGGGATAAGTGAATATGAATATCAGCAGAAATTATTCAAGATTGCTGCAAAGAATAAGCTTTTCAGAACATTTATCGGATTGGGATACTACGATACCATTATGCCTGCGGTTATACAGCGAAATATACTCGAAAATCCAAGCTGGTACACATCATACACTCCCTATCAGGCCGAAATCTCACAGGGTCGTTTAGAAGCGTTGTTAAATTTCCAGACTGTAGTTATGGAGCTTACAGGTATGGAGATTGCTAATGCATCATTACTTGATGAATCGACAGCTGCTGCTGAGGCTATGATCATGTTTTTTAATGCCCGTTCAAGAGCTCAGGTAAAAAACGAAGCAGATGTTTTCTTTGTTGATGAAAATATCTTCCCTCAAACAATCGAGGTAATTGAAACAAGGGCTAATCCACTTGGTATAAAAATACTTAAAGGTAAATTCACTGAGGAATTGTTCTCCGATAAGGTATTTGGTGCTATTGTTCAATACCCAACTGCCGATGGTAAGGTTATCGATTATAAAGATTTTGTCGCTAAAGCACACGAAAAAGAAATAGCTGTTGCAGTTGCTGCTGATATAATGAGTCTGGTTTTATTAACACCTCCAGGAGAGTGGGGCGCCGACGTTGTTGTTGGATCAACTCAGCGTTTTGGTATTCCTATGGGCTACGGAGGCCCACATGCTGGTTATTTTGCTACAGCAGATAAGTTTAAACGAAGCATGCCGGGACGTATTATTGGTATTTCTAAAGATGCACAAAATAAACTAGCTCTTCGTATGGCTTTGCAAACCCGCGAACAACATATAAAACGCGAACGTGCAACTTCAAATATTTGTACCGCTCAGGCATTATTAGCTACTATGGCCGGAATGTATTGCGTTTATCACGGGTCAGAAGGATTAAAGCGTATAGCTCTCCATATCCACAATATGGCTGTTACATTAAGCGAAAAATTGCAGGCTTTAGGATATACTCAAGAGAACAAAGATTATTTTGATACACTTAAAATAAATCTGGGCAATGTTAAAGCTGCTGATATTAAAAAATTAGCACTCGAAAAAGAAATCAACTTCAATTATATTGATGATAAAACAATTAGTATTAGTACCGATGAAACTACGCTTATTCTGGATGTAAATAATGTAATTGATATTTTTGCAAAAGCTGCTGGGAAAACCGCCGATAAAGCTTGTCATATAAATGAAACTGTTGTTTTCGATAAAAAATATCAGCGTAATAGCGAAATACTTAAACAAGAGGTATTTAAGAAATATCGCTCTGAAACTGAGATGATGAGATATATTAAAAAACTCGAACGTAAAGATTTCTCATTGACTCATTCAATGATTTCGCTTGGCTCATGCACCATGAAACTAAATGCTGCAACAGAAATGTTTGCATTGAGCTGGCCACAATTTGGCGGAATGCATCCATTTGTACCTGCTGATCAGGCCGCAGGATACCATCAGTTATTTAATGAGCTGGAAGAAGATTTAAAAGTAGTTACTGGATTTGATGCAATATCATTTCAACCAAATTCTGGCGCTGCAGGCGAATATGCTGGTTTAATGGTTATCCGTCAATATCATATTGAGCACGGACAAGGTCACCGAACAGTTGCTCTTATTCCATCATCAGCGCATGGAACTAATCCTGCAAGTGCTGTAATGGCCGGAATGAAAGTGATAGTAGTTGAATGCGACAAAAACGGTAATATCGACGTTGAGGATTTGAAGAAAAAAGCAGAGGAGCATAAAGATAATTTAGCTGCATTTATGGTTACTTATCCTTCAACTCACGGAGTTTTCGAAAGCCGTATTAAAGAGATGAACGAAATAATCCACAAAAATGGTGGTTTAGTATATATGGATGGCGCAAACATGAATGCTCAGTTAGGACTCACAAATCCTGCAACTATTGGTGCTGATGTTTGTCACTTAAATTTACATAAAACATTTGCTATTCCTCACGGCGGTGGTGGTCCTGGTGTTGGCCCGATTGGAGTTAATGCAAAACTGAAACCTTATCTGCCATCACATCCAGTTGTAAAAGTGGGTGGAGAAAAAGGTGTAAAAGCTGTTTCTGCTGCTCCATGGGGTAGTGCAAGCGTATTAACAATATCTCATGCATTTATTAAGATGATGGGTGGCGAAGGACTCACATCAGTAAGTAAAATGTCTATTCTTAATGCAAACTACCTTGCTGCATCATTGAAAAAGCAATTTGATGTGCTTTATTCGGGCGAAACAGGTTTTGTAGCACACGAAATGATTTTAGAGTGCCGTAACTTTAAAGCAATGGCAAACATTACCGAAGCCGATATTGCTAAACGATTGATGGATTATGGTTTCCATGCTCCAACTTTGTCGTTCCCTGTTCATGGTACTTTAATGGTTGAACCTACCGAAAGTGAATCGTTACAAGAGCTTGATCGTTTTGTTGATGCAATGATTTCAATTTATAACGAAATTGTTGAGATAAAAGATGGTAAAGCCGATGCAGAAAATAACGTGTTAAAAAATGCACCTCATACTCAGGAAGTAGTTATTGCTGATGGATGGAATCGTCCTTATGCAAGAGAAAAAGCGGCATTTCCATTAACATGGATTCGTGAAAATAAATTCTGGCCTACCGTTAGTCGTATCGACGATGGATATGGCGATCGCAATTTAATCTGTACCTGTGCTCCAATTGATGATTACAGAGAAGGTAAATTTACTTTCGAACAGGTAAAATAGATTGTTGGTAGAATAAAAATAAAAAGAGGCTGTATTAAAAGCCTCTTTTTTTGCATACACACTTCGACGAGGTCAGTGTGACATTTTGATTGTTGTCATATTGAGCTTGTCGAAAAATAGACAACAATCTTGCTTTTGATACAACCTCTTTATTTTTTTATTTAGATTTTATCGTTTCTCTACATTTTTCAACGGTTTTTAGCCATTTTTCTGCCAGCTGATATTCATCATGCATAGTTAATCCATCATGATCTGAATTAAAGAAAACAATCTTTCTATTTGTTGTTTTATCAGTAAATGTAAATTCCAGAATAAGACTTTCGCTATCAGTATTATCCGTATCACGAAGGCTGGTTATCTTACAAAGAGCTACTTTGCTCAACTCAATTTTCTGAAAAGGCTCATTTTTGTTCATTTTCGACCAATAGTAAACTACACCAGCCTGCGAATCGATGCCTATAGCATAGTTATTCCAATATTCATAATCAGTAATCTTGCCATTATTCTGAGTTGCCTGTGATTGTATTTTTGAAAGGATGTTTTGTCCTTTTCTTTTTCTTGATAAATTGAGTAAAAAGATTGGTAAAATAATAAGCACTAAACATGCTAATCCTATTATAATTGATGATGTTTCCATAATTTTTATTTCTGATAATTAAATAATTAATATGCGCTACACTTTTGTGTATCGCTAAACTCTTTGTTACATTTTGTTACAAAGCGTTGTAATTACCAGAAATAATGGTATGGAAAGATTAAGACGACTGAATCTATGCTTGGTAGAATAATTTTTGATGTTGAAATTAATTCGGTGATCGTGGTTTCATTTAAAAACTCACTCAATTTCGCCTGAAAGGAAAAATCGGCTAAATGCTTTTTATAAAGCAGTGAGTAACTTATTGATATGTAATTTGATATTTGTTCTTTCTGTATCGGCGTACAAATCAAATCTAAATTTTCAGTAAGCAAATATTCTCTGGGTACTTCTTGTGTTGGACTTGACAGATCTGGGATGGTCGAAAAACTGGTGCAGTTAATATAGATAATAAATAATGAAAGGATGATTAAAGTTGATTTTTCAATATTTAAAATCGTGTTTTTCATTTGGCAATATTATGCAATTTCAATGACATAAGCAGAAATTTACAGACGAATTAATTTTTAGCGATTTGTAAATTCTGTTGCGGGATTTGGAACCTCAAGTTCGTTGTAAAACTCAATTCTATCAATTAATTCTCCTGTTAATAATGTCGCAAAAACTATCCAGGTTGGATTGTTTAAATACAAAAGAACAATTGCAAGAATTAAAAGAGATATCCGAAGGGTTGAAATAATGCTCAATAGTTGATGAGATTTAAGTTTGCGGTAGCCATATAGTAGTAATCTTAAAACTGCAATTACCAGAATGAATGGTAATGAATTTGTAAAAAATGCATAAAATGTTAATGCAATAAGTAAGCTTTGTGCCGAGTGTATTTTTATAGTCCAGCGCCAATGTGCTAACCGGTATAGCATGTCGATGGCGAAAAGCAATAAAATACCTGTAAACGAAACAATCCAATCTGGCAAATTGAAAATGAAGAAGTCAATAAATACACTAGCAAAGAATAGTGAAAACAACAATATCTCTCTGCTAAGCCATGAGTTTTTAATGTTTAACAGCGATCTCCATGCTCTTAATTTTCTACCTAAATGCAACATGCTCAATAATGCTGCCAGAGCTCCAAAACCAATATATTCAAGCTTGTTTATTAAACTAAATTGTTCTATTAATCCAGAAGCAAAAATACTAACCAACAAGGCTGACAATAATGTAAAAAGGAGCAAAGGCCATTCTTCACGGGCAGTTATTTTCTTTTTTACTTTTTGTTTAACATGTTCTGGCTGATCAGTAAAAAGATTGGAGTCGATTTCAGGTCCTTTAATTTTTCGAAGCCTTTTTATTTTAATTCCTGATCCCACATTCACAGGAACAGGGCTCGAAAGAGCAGATTCTTCTCTTGAAAATTCAGTATTAACAAAGTCTAAAGCACCAACAGGGCATAAATTCGCGCAGGCTGGTTTCAGACCATCCTCGATTCTATGATTGCAGAATGTACATTTCTCAACTACGCCGGTTTTGGGATTAAATTTAGGTGCATCATACGGGCAAGCCCAGGTACAGTATTTACATCCAATACATTTTTCGGGATGATGAATAATTGCTCCTGTTTTTTTATCGCGTGAATAGGCTAGGGCAGGGCAGTTTTTTAAGCAGGGAGCATCATCGCAATGATTACAGGCTAACGAAAGATAAAATAGAGGCAAATTGGGAGTGTGAATTTCATTCGATTTATGGATATTTCTCCATTGCTCAGGTGTCTGAAATCCATTTTCATTCATACAGGCCACAACGCATGCATGGCAACCAACGCATTTATTCTGATCGAATATGAAAATGTTTCGTTCCATTAACCACTTACTTTTTCATAATTTACCATGTTATCATGAAAAGCTGATCCGTGGCCCATATCTGTTTCGCGGCCTTTCGATAAAATATTCGGGCACGATCCTTCCTGATGCCAGTATCCATTAACAATAACAATGTTTCCTGGTCGTAAGCTTGCATCAATCCTCGATTTTATAGTTAATTCACCACGGTCGTTATACACTCTGATTAAATCATGGTCCTCGATTCCTTTTTTTGCAGCATCACCCAGATTAATTGTTGCAAATGGTTCTGGATCAACTGCTTTAATGCTTTCGAGGTTTCCAAATTGTGAATGAATTCTGTTTTTTGTATTGGGAGACATTAGGTTAAAAGGATATTGCTGATCTTTAATCCCTTGGCCTTCAATCAGTTTGTTATAGGATGGCAATTGATTTACTCCCCATTTTTGATGAGCAGTTTCGCTAAATAACTCAATTTTACCCGATGGTGTTTTAAACTTAAAATCAGAGAATGCAATTTCTTGCAAGCCAGGAGTTAATATGGGTCCTAGTTTTAATTTTTCAATAGTTAGCTCCGGAAAAGGCTTTAACTTTTCATCTAACCATTTTTCAATTGCTTCATCAGTAGGAAATGGAATATTTTTCTTGATTTCTTCTTCATCAAATCCAAGTTTTTTGGCTAATAGATAATAGATTTCAGTTTCGGGTTTTACTTCACCTAGTGGATCGATAACTTTCTGTCGTAACTGAACATATGGATTCCAATATGAAGAAATGATATCTGATTGCTCAAACATGGTTTTTGCAGGCAAAACAATATCTGCCTCCAGCGCAGTATCGGTCATAAATTGTTCTACAACAACTCTATACTCAAGGTTGCGGAAAGCTTCTTTTACTTTATTGCTGTCGGGATTCTGGGTTAGAGGGTTTCCTCGTTCAACCCAGGCCATTTTTAACTCAGGATTTGATAAGCGCAACATATCTTCACCTAATCGGGCTGTAGCTATTTCGCGGCGAAAAATACCATCGGGTTTTTCGGGAGGGAAATAATTTACAGGTTCTTTAATATGACTGAAAATATCACTTTGTAAATCGGCATAATGCCAGCAAGAACCAGGCTTTCCAATATTACCTGTAATGATAGATAATGCCAGTAAACATCTGGTAGTTTGACCTCCATTGGTATATCGCTGCATTCCATAACCCGGAATAAGAGTCATGGGTTTAATTGTGCCTATTTGATCGGCAAGCTTTTCAATAAAGGGAACAGATACGCCACATTCTTTGCTAGCTTCATCAATATCTATCTTTAATACAGCATCTTTAAACTTATCAAAACCAAGCACATGGGTTTCAATAAACTGATGATCAATTAGATTCTTTTCGATTAAAAAATTTGCTATTGTTAATGCTAAAATACCGTCGGTTCCGGGAATAGGTTGAATTAATAAATCCGCTCTTTCTGTGGAAGCTGTTCTTCGTGGATCAATAAAAATAAGACTGGCTCCTTTTTGCTGTGCTCTTTCAATCGGAATCATTTGCTGAATATTTGATTCAGCAGGATTTTTGCCCCAAACTACAATCAGTTTGGCATTCTCCAGATCCCAGGTAACATTGTGTTTGTTTTCGCCCAGTGTTAATCGGGTAGCTTCTAAACCTGCCGGCCAGCATAAATTACCATATACCGTTGTGGCTCCACCAAACATGCGCCAAAAATTTATGCTTACCGAATTCAATAATCCGGACATTCCGCTGGCATAATAAAACAATACCGATTGTGGACTGTAGTTTGATTTGTAATGCGTTAGCTTTTCTGCAATCTCTGTTAATGCAGCTTCCCATGAAATCTGAATGAAATTGCCATTTACTTTTTTTAAAGGATGCAGTATTCGTTTGGGCGAATTTACACGTTCTACATAGCTTAATCCTTTTAAACAAATCCCTTCGGAGGTTGATTGGTTTAACGGTTGAGGATCGATATTGATTACTTTACCGTTATCAGTCCATACTTTAAAAGAACATGTACTGTAACAATTTCGTGGGCAGGCTGTTGTGTAAACTCTTTTTGATCCCATTAATGTTGATTTCGGTTTAACGAATCTTCAATAACTAGCGTAAAAATGTCTTTCATGGTTAATCCCATTGAATTTACCTGCTTTGGAACAATGCTTGCAGCGCTCATGCCTGGGGCAGTATTTACCTCCATAAAGTAGGGTTTATTGTTCGAAATAATATAATCGATTCGAACAATGCCATTTAATTGAAAGATATCATAAATCTGCGATGATAGTTGCTTAACTTCATGAGTTAGCTCGGGAGTTATCCGTGCAGGAGTAATTTCTTCGCTTAAACCATCGGTATATTTGGCTTCATAATCAAAAAACTCATTTTTACTTACAATTTCGGTAACCGGGAAAATGATTGTTTTTTCTTTCGTTTTTATTAATCCGCAGGTAAGTTCAGTTCCGGGCAGAAACTCTTCTATAATTACCTCGTTATCTTCTTTGTAAGCAAATTCAATAGCTTCAAAGAGTTTTTCCTTTTCTTTTACTTTGGTTACGCCAAAGCTCGAGCCACCACAGTTAGGTTTTACAAAACAAGGTAATCCTGTTACCTCAATAATTTGATCTGCATCAACCACATCGCCTTTTTTAAGTGTAATAAATTTTGCCAAAGGAATATTGAATGCTTTGAGGTAGTTTTTACTAAATACTTTGTTAAATGTAATGGCTGAGGCCAAAACATTCGAAGTAGTATAAGGCATTTTTATGGTGTCGAAATATCCCTGCATTTTGCCATCTTCGCCAGGTGTGCCGTGTATGGTAATTAATGCGCAATCGAAAGTTGTTTTTTGATTGTTGTAGGTAAAGCTAAAATCATCTTTGTTAATTATCAGATCGCAAAACTGATCGCTTTTAACTACCCACTCGGTACTTTTTGCTAAGATCGTATATGCGTTATATTTTTCTTTATCAATCCATTTTGCAACCTGATCGGCACTTTTCAACGAGATCACATATTCTGAGGAATCACCTCCGGCAACAATCGCAATATTTTTTTTCATTTTGGCGGAATATTTAATATCCAAAAATAAGATTAATCCTTAAATCGGGAATGCTTTACCTACTAAAATCTGTTTAAAAAATAAAAAAACCGTCTCGTAAAACTTTTGAGACGGTTTACTATACATTATGTTAAATCAATGAGCATTTGCTTTAATTTTTGCCCAATTTTCGCCTCTTTTTATTCTTGTAACCTGCATTTCGCTTATCGAAAATAACTTAGCAATTACGTTTTGTTTGATTCCCTTTTCCAGCATTGATTTTAATCGTTCAACATCCTCGGGTTTAAGTTTTGAGTTTCGGATAATCCCTTTGTTCTTAATTTTGTTGATTTCCTGTAAACGAGGCATTATTCTGTCGTAAGCTGCTTCGCGGGTAACCCACTTTAGATTTGAAAAGTGATTGTTTCGTTTATTCCAATCGAGATGAATAGCAATAACCTGATCTTCGTTATCTTTTTTAATAAACATCATGGCCACTAGTTTGTGTACCAGAAAGGTTTTCTTTTTACCCTCAGTTTTAAAGGTAACCGTAAAAAACCCTTTTGTTAATCCTGGCTTTAATATTTTACCACCATTTTTACTGTAACAATAGCTTTTTACACGGCCATAGCTACTTACTTCGTACTTTTTATCGGCAAACGGAATTTCTCTCCACTCCTCATCATCAATTTTTCTTAGATTACGTTGTGTCATATTTTGTGTTGTATTATAACGGTTATTATACTTGTTTTGATAATAATTACGGTTTGTTTAGGTTTTTGTTCTAACCTTCTGACGAACGAACGTAAAATATTGATAAGTTAATAATTTAACACGACAAACGTTATTTGGGTGCTCGTTTACTTAAATATATAAAACGGTTTGAAATATGGGTGAAAAAACGAAGAACTAATGAATTGTTTTTACCAAAAGTTCGGTATTGAATTCTTGTTCCTTAAGTCGATCAATGATTTGCTGATAGGTAGCATCATCCATTTGCGGTGTGCGCGATAAAATCCACAGGTATTTGCGGTTGGGATGTCCTACAACTGCGTAGCTATAATCTTCAGCGAGATCAATAATCCAGTATTTAGCTTTTATGGGCCAAAAAAACTGAACCTTAAGTTTTGAGTTATTAGAGTTTTTCACAACAAATGCTTTTCCTTCAATGCCACTGTCGGCTCCGTTAATAGAATCCT
>JAVEZW010000133.1:0-9627 GCA_034002805.1 Bacteroidales bacterium
AAGCCTTTTTGCCTTTCTCATTAAGCAGTTGAACTGCCTCGTGCGAACTTAATGCAGTAACATCGAATGATACGATCAACAATTCAGCACCATCCTGCTTTTCGTAATCAAAATAGGTATATGAATCGAGATGTTTTTCGAGTTTCTTTTGCAGTCTTTTAGAATTCTCTAAAGCTTCGGGTGCTACATTTTGTAATATACCCATTTTATTGTGAGTTGATGCAGTAAACCGAACCTGATGATTTTTTTGTGTAACAGGCAAGAATTCAGGTACTAACGACTCATCTGTTTCGTAAGGTATGTATTTTGAATTGCCGTTGTGTTGTTTAATCTCAACTTTCGAAATGCTATCTAATTTCGACAAATCAAAGCTTGCCGTAGTCATAACCATTTCTTTAGATGTTAAAAGAACCACTGGTGTTCTTAATTTAGCTGCAAGCTCAACTGCTTTTGCAGGCATTGTCCAGCAATCATCAAAACTACTAATACATAACGTTGGTAATGTAAAGCCGCCGGACAAAGTTCCGTTAATTACATTCAAATCACCCTGTGCGCCTGCTGTTGCGGTTCCTGTGGCGGGGCCTAAACGTTGCACCAATACTATAACCATTGGCAACTCCATCATATAGGCCATATTAATTGATTCGATCATTAAAGCATATCCGGGGAATGAAGTTGCAGTTACAGGAATGTTTCCTGCTACTGCAAAACCAGACATCCACTGAAGTGTTGTAATTTCGTCCGGTGCAGCCAACATGGTTTCAAATCTTCTTGTAGCGTATAAATACAATAGATTTGCCGGAGTGATCGGATAACCTACAAACACATTTGCTCCAGCTCGCACACACGATTCGGTGATAAGACGGGAGCCGTCGATAAATGCCATTTTATTTTTTTGCATGGTTTTTTGAATAAATTACTTGATTTTCAATTAATTCGTTAATCATATCGTTTGAATATCCCAAAAGGTCGTGCATTACCTGATGAGTATGTTCTCCATAGTGAGGTGGAGCAACCATTTCGGTGAACTTGTTTTTTCCATCCATAGTAAAAGCAATTGTTCTAACACCTTTAATTGATTTTCCACTTGATGTTTTTGATTCCATTACAAGCTCGTTTACTTCTGGCAGTTCGAATACTTCTTTCATATTGTAAACCCCGCCAGCAGGAATGCTTTTCTTACTGAGTTCTTCAAGTAATGGATCTCGATCAAAGGTTAAGATTAAATTCTGAACCAGATCATTTAATTCTTTACGGTTTTTTACCCGTTCAAAATTGGTAATATACTTTGGGTCATTTGCCAATTCGGCTCTTCCCAGAATTTTGCATAAATCAGTGAATTGCTTGTCGCTTCCTATTGCCAGAACAATTGGTTTATTGTCTTTGCTGTAAAATATGGTGCCGTAAGGAACAATATTAGGATGATCGGAGCCCATTTGTTTAGGAATTGAACCACCAACAAGCCAATTGGTTGCCTGGTTAGCTAATGCTGCAGCTCCGCTTTTTAATAAGCTGGTTTCAATATATTGGCCTTGTCCATTTTTTTCACGATTATATAAAGCAAGTAGTATTGCTTCTTTAAGTTGATGTCCGGCTAAAATATCCATTAACGCAACAGGCATTTTTACAGGTTTTCCACCAGGCTCGCCATTCATAAATGTAAACCCGCTTTCAGCCTGAACAATAGCATCATAACCAGCTCTCGGATTTTTTAATCCATAACCAGTAAGATGAGCATAAATAATACGATTATTTCTTGATTTTAAGGTGTTATAATCGACTCTTAGTTTTTCTGCATCACCCGGTTTGTAAGAAACTAAAACGATATCGCAAATCTCAGCTAACTTATAAACCAAATCCAATCCTTCAGGTTTATTTAGATTTAGTGATATTGATTTTTTTCCCCAGTTAACACAACTGAAATATCCTGAAATATCAGTATCTGGATCTTCGGTTGTTAGTTTCCAGGTGCGTGTTACATCTCCTTTGGTTAAAAGATTTTCTACCTTAATAACTGTTGCACCAAGTTCTGCCAATGCTACGCCAACGCTCGGACCAGCCAAAACATTTGCCAACTCTAATACTTTAATTCCGAATAATGGACCTTTTTCCATATTTACTTATTGTTTTTTAATTTTCTTTACAATATATCCTATCACAATTGCAATAATTGTAAAGATAACAGCTCCATAGGTTTTATCAACATGGAACCATTTAAGTTTATCTGCAATAATACAAACAAAAACAGCTATTGTACCTCCAATAAAAGCTAGTTTTACTGAAAATGGAGTGATCCATCCTTTAAAGTATAATCCAAATACAATAACAATAGCGCCTATGGCTCTAATTGCGTAACTAATATATGCGGAATCGAGAACTCCACTATTGAAATAATATGCTAATGGAATAGTAATTAAACTTACAACGATAACAAGTTTCTTAGCTGTTTTGATTATCTTTTGTTCGTCAGCATTTGGATTTATAAATCCATGGTATATATCTTTAGTAGCAATGGTAACAACAGCAAAGTTTACAGGGCCAACAGTTGATAAAATCGCTGCTAAAATACCTGCCAGTGCTAAACCTCCGAGAATTGGGTGAATAAATTGAGGAGTCACTAACAAATTTGTTAACGCCAATTTCGCATTTGTAGTAGCAGGATCAAGATATAAACCCGTTGCAGCAATTAAACCCAAAATGGCGGTCATAACACCAAACGGTGCAATATAGGCACTTGATAAAATTGCTGCTTTTTTAGCAATTTGAGGACTACGAGCTGCAAAAATTGGTTGAATACTTGCCTGGGCAGCCATTCCACCAAGAACACCACCTAATAATAAGCTAAATGCTTCGTTAAACCCAACTCCAAAAGGATTATAAACACTACCGACTGCTCCTTTTGTTTCGAGGATAGTTTGCAAATTCGAAAAACCACCAACATTTACCAATCCAATTACAGTTGCAATACCTAATCCAACAAACATTACTACAAGATGAATAATTGAAGTAACAGCCAAAGCATGCATACCACCAATGTAGGTATATAAAGTAATTAAACCAGCAGCTATAAATACAGAGGTAAACCAATCAATCTGGAAAATTGAACTCATAACACTGGTTGCAGTTTGCAACTGAACAAAAGCCAATGTAATATAGGCAATTAGGAAAGCTATAGCAGATATTTTTTTAACTTGTTTTCCAAAAAGTTTGTCAAGCATTTCACTAACGGTATGTACATTATTTTCACGATAGTGTTTTGCCACTGTAAAACCAATAATAATCATTCCTATAGATGTAGCAACATTATACAATATTGGTTGAAATGATAATGTTTTAAATGCTTTTTCGCTAACACCAATAGTGCTCATTCCGCCTAACCATTCAGCAGCAACAACTATTGAGCATAAGAGTATACCTAGGTTACGGCCTGCAACTAAATAGTCGGCAACAGATTTACTGGCCACCTTTTTAGTTAAAAATGAAACGCCGATTATAACTCCAAAATAGACAATTACAACCCAGAAATAAGGATTTAATAGTAATGATTCCATATAATTTTAGTATTAGTTATGTTTTTGAATTTGGGCCGCAAGTTAGCAAAAAAAAGTATCTTAAATACTGATTTATTAACTTAAAGATTAACAATTTTTGTATTATTCAACATCAACCCAAAACAATAAATAATTTCTATGAGAATTCGGTTCTATTTGTATCTTTGCACCAATTGAGAAATTAAAATAACCGCCACAAGGGGTACTTCGGTATGCAGATGAGAGTTCTGTCGGTTTAAAAGGGCCCGGGAAATTACCCGGGCCTGTATTATTTAAAATACTCCCGAAAAATGATCAATCCATTCATTATCTGTAGTATAAAGACCTTTCATTAAATTAGCTGTCAGGCATGAATGCACAGGTATTATTCCGATAAGATCACCAATTTTTATATTTTTAATTAATTCAGCATCAACAGATATGGTTCCATGTTCTTGTGAGATTTTTGTTAAGAAATAATCTTTATTGGGTTTTTGCCATCCGTTTTCATCCAGTAAAACCAGTTGCCCAAAAATGTTCTTTCCATTTAAAAGTGCCGATTCTTTCGAAAAATGGATTGCTCCACCATGGATAATTATTTCATTTCTTTCGGAATGTATTGCAACAACCGGGCATGCCATACAAACAGCAATCTGGCCGAAACTGCACGACTCTAACTTCCATTGCATTAAATCATAAAAAACAAAATTGCCGGGTCTTATTTCATCTGCACCTAAAAAATCATCTTGAATAATACTGCAAGAAGGAGTATCGCCGACTGAAATAATCAGGTCTTTGTAATCACCCTTAAATGTATCTTTTAGGTTATTTAGTTGATTAATAGAATCTTTATAAATTAAATGGATTTCTTCTTTACCAACTGCTGAATAGGTCTGGCCAAAGTGAGATAAAAATCCTGCAAAGTTTAATGTTTCTGATGTTTTTTCGAGTTTAAGAATTTGGGTTATTAATTGCAGATTGTTTGGCTGAATGCCAGTGCGATTATAACCTGTATCAATTTTAATAAAAAACTGTACCGGATACTTTAGATGCTTGTTAAGAAATTCGAATGCTTCGATATTTTCGATGGTAATAGTTAACTGAATCTCTTCAGCCAGATCGTTTATTTGATTTATTTCACGAATATTTACAGGGAATGCTACCGTAATGTCTTTCCAGTTTTCGCGTGCGAAATACTCAGCCATCTGGAGCGAAGAAACAGCTATTTTTGCGACACCTGCCTTTCGGAACCAGTTTCCTATGGTTATTGATTGATGAGTTTTAAAATGAGGCCTGAATGTAAGTTTATTTTTTTTTACTTTATCGGCCATCTGTTGGATATTGTTCAAACAGATTTTTTTATTAAGAAGCAGGGTGGGGGATGTAATTCTGTTAAGATCCATTGACAGGTTTTTACGTTAATCAATCATTCCCAATCGTTTGGCTCTTTTTTCCCAGTTCTTTTTGGCTTGTACCTGCATGTCCTCAATATTATCGAACTCGTCCATTATTTCGGTTCCCAGCAACGTTTCAATAATATCTTCCATGGTAACAATTCCAACCATTTCGCCATATTCTCCAACCACTAATGCAATATGCTCTTTTTGTCCAATTAGGCGGTAAAACAAACGAATGATAGGCATTTGCTCGTTTACTACCATAATATTTCTAATAATGGAGCTCAGTGGCGAATCGTTTTTATTTTCGATCAGATTTTGCATCAACTCATCCTTAAGAATATAACCAGTTATATTATCTACATTTCCTTTGTAGATTGGTATTCTGGAGTACCTTATTTTATCGTATCTGTCAAAAAAATTCTGTATGGTAATATCTTCAGGAGCAGTAAGTACAATTGTGCGGGGAGTCATAATGCTTTCAACCTGTATATTGTTAAATGCCATTAGGTTGGTTAAAATCTTCGATTCTTCTTCTTTAAAAATACCTTCTCTTATACCAATTTCAGCCATAGCCTTAAACTCAGAGCGGCTTAAAACAGTTTGGTTTTTATCTTTTTTAAGTGCCATAGTAACGGTTCTGGCCAATACAATAATTGGGAAGAATGGCGAATAAATCATGGTATTTAATACCATTGGTACATAAGGTGCTATCTTTTTCCAATGGGTTGCTCCTAATGTTTTAGGTACAATTTCTGAAAATATAAGTATAGTTAAAGTTAATAAACCCGATACAATGCTCAGGTATTCATTTCCCCATACTTTCTGCGCCTGTACACCAACGCCTATAGCCCCTATAGTATTTGCAATCGTATTTATTGTAAGAATAGCAGCAAGAGGAGTATCAATGTTTTCTTTGAATTTCTTTAAAGCTTTTGCGTACGATTTGTTCTCATTGATTTTTCCACCAATAAAACTGGGTGTTATGCTCAGCAGTGCGGCTTCCATAATAGAACAGGTAAAGGAGGTCAAAATGGTAAGCAGAAAATAAGTAATAAGTAACAACATTGAAATGGGTAATTTTTGAACAAAAGTAAACTATTTTATGATTTGTAAAAATTATTCTGTTGGATGTATTGATAAACCTCAAAATTTAGAAAGTACCGGATATCTTTTCCCGATTTTATTGATTCGCGTATAAAACTCGATGAAACTTCGATTGTTGGAGCATTTACCAAACGAATATTTTGGTAATCTGAATATTTGCCTAACCCTGAACCAAGTCTAGGATACACATAAATTTGGTAGTTTTTTAAAATTTCCTCGTAGTTTTTCCATTTATGAAACGAATCGAGGTTGTCTGAGCCAATAATTAAAACGAACTCTTTTGTCGGATTTCGTTCGCCAAGGTAAGTAAGTGTATCGATTGTATAGGAGGGTTTTGGAAGCCGAAACTCAATATCTGAAGCACTCATTTTATGGTTTTCGCCAATAGCCAGTTCAACCATATTTATCCGGTCGTATTCGCTGGCCAAACTTTTAATGGTTTTAAACGGGTTATGCGGACTAACAATCATCCATAATTCATCCATATCAGTAAATTCGAGCATATAATTTGCAATTGCAAGATGACCAATATGAACCGGATTGAATGAACCAAAGAAAAGTCCTGTTTTCATTGCTATAAATTATTTACTCTCTATATACTGTAATACTGTATTTTCTGCTATTTCAATAGCTATCTCGAGATCATCATTTAAAATAATTACATCAAACTGATTGGCATACCCGAGTTCGTCTTTTGCTTTTGCAACACGCACTTCAATATCTTCTGTGCTATCGGTAGATCGTAACCGTAATCTTTTTTCAAGCTCTTCGATGCTTGGTGGCATCACAAATACCGATAATGCCTCATTTGGATATAATCGACGAATATTTAATCCTCCAACCACATCAACATCAAAAACCACATGATTACCTTTTTCCCAGATTCGGTTAACCTCACTTTTAAGCGTTCCATAGAACCGGTTTTTATATACTTCTTCCCATTCAATAAACTCGTGATTGGCAATTTTCTGCTTAAAATCCTCAACCGTTAAGAAATAATAATCTTTTCCATCAGTTTCGTTATTTCTTATTGGTCTGCTGGTTGCCGAAACAGAGAACTCGAGGAATGGCATTTTCTTAAGTAAACTATGAACAATGGTTGTTTTTCCTGCGCCCGATGGAGCCGAGAATATAAACATCTTACCTTTCATTGCTTACAAAATATTTAAAACCTGTTCTTTGATTTTCTCGAGTTCATCTTTCATTAAAACAACTATTTTCTGGATATCAGAATCGTTGGCTTTTGAGCCAAGGGTATTTATTTCGCGACCTATTTCCTGAGTAATAAACCCTAGTTTTTTGCCCGAAGGTTCGACATCATCCATAACCTCTTTAAAATACTTGCAATGATTTGATAAACGTGCTTTCTCTTCAGATATATCAATCTTCTCGAGATAGTAAATTATCTCCTGTTCGAATCGGTTTTTATCAATATCTTTCTCATCTAGCCAGGCACGAAGATTTTCTTTAAGTTTAATTTTAAGTTTCTCTATTCTGGCCTTTTCGAATGGAACAACATCGTTTTTATATTTTTCAATTAAATCGATTCGGTTATTAAACTCTTCTTTAAGCTGATTTCCATCCTGAATCCTGAATTTATCTACCTGATTTATTGCTTTAACAATAGTTTCGAGTACCAGTTTCCAGTCGTTTTCGTTTATCTCTTCGCGCTCAGTATTTAAGGTGTCGGGCAATCGCATGGCGATCTGTAAAAACAGGTCGTTAGAGCTGATATTTAAATCTTTAGCTAACAGGCTTAGTTGATTTATATAACTTTTTACAACTGCTGAGTTTATCGTTGTTGCTTTGCTTTCGTTGGTATATTCGTAATATAATACAAATTCGATTTTGCCGCGCTGCAATATTTTCGATAGCTCATTTCTTATTTCGAGCTCTTTTTCGCGGTACATTCCAGGTATTTTAGTATAAATATCAAGCGATTTACTATTTAATGTTTTGATCTCTATAATCACTTTCCTGTCAGAAAGTTCACATTCGGCTTTTCCAAAGCCAGTCATTGATTTTATCATATTTTTATAGATGTATTGTAAACAAAGTTAAGAAAAATAGTTTTATTCATGCACTAACATCAAATTTCAAACACTAAACACCAATTGCACTGCTTACAACTCACAATTATATAACCGTTTTCTTCTTCCAGTTTCCTGTTTTATAATAAATGTAAGATAAAGATAATCCTATGCACCAACCAACTGGTATCGCCCACCATATTCCAATCTCACCAAGTCTTTTACTTAAAATCCACGCAGCAGGAATTCGAATAATCCACAAAGCAATAAGTGAAATAAACATGGGAATTAAAGTATCGCCTGCGCCACGCATAACGCCAGCAATAATGAACATCGATGAAAATACAATATAAAATGCTCCCACAATCACTAAATATTCTTTCCCTATTCTAATAACCTCCGGATCGGCTGTAAACATTCTTACTATAAAATCTCCAAATAACAATACTACAGCAGAAACTACAATAGAAATAAATGACGACATTTTAAGTGTTGCAACAAATCCAGCCTTTACCCGATCAATTTTTCCTGCTCCAATATTTTGCCCTACAAATGATGATAATGCTGCCGAGAAATTCATTGCAGGCATTGATGCTAAGGAATCAATTCGTGTAGCAACCGAAAAAGCAGCAATAACATTGGTTCCAAATCGGTTTACAATGCTAACCAAAGCCATCATGCCTAAGGCTACAAAAGTCTGCTGAATTCCGGTTGGTAATCCAATGCGTAAACTCTTATAAAATATCTGCCAATCAAATGCTAACTCTTTAAAACTGAATCGAATTATCTTATGTGTTCTGTTTAAATAGATTACTGCAGTTACAAAAGCTCCTCCCTGTGCAATGACTGTTGCTACAGCAACCCCTGCAATGCCCCATTTAAATACCAGTACAAATAGCAAATCCAGAACAATATTTACTAATGTTGCAATAATCATAAAATACAAAGGAGTTTTTGAATCTCCTAAACCTCTTAAAATAGCACTTATGCCGTTAAATCCAAACGAAACAATTATACCTCCCATAAAAATATTAAAGTACAATTTTGCCTGAGGCATAATTTCTTCGGGCAGTTTCAAAAGTCTGAATAAATCTTCGCTAAAGTAAATGGAAACGATACTTACAATTATGGAGGCGATAATTAAGAATACAAAAAGTGTGTTTATGGTTCGTTTTACCTTTTCAATATCTTTTGCACCAAAATATTGAGCTATTACAATGGTACTTCCTGTTGCAATTCCTATTAGCAGCGAAAGAAAAGCAAATATTATAGGAAATGATGCTCCAACAGCTGCCAATGCTTCTTTTCCAATAAACTGCCCAACAACAATGCTATCAACAACATTGTATAGTTGCTGAAAGACATTGCCTAACAGCATGGGCATTGCAAACTTTAAAATAATCGAACTTTCTTTTCCTTCAGTTAAATCTTTCATCGGGCAATAAAAACTGGGCAAAGCTCATAAAAAAATAAGCAGATTCAAAATAAATAGGTGTTTTTTAATAACTTAATTATCATTACATTTGATAAATTCTTAAGTTCTAACACCATGCAGGCAAGAGT
>JAVEZW010000134.1:0-9616 GCA_034002805.1 Bacteroidales bacterium
CAGCACTTCTTGCAACTATTGCCGGTTCTACAGTTTATATTTTTAGTAAAGCAGCCTTTCATGAGGTTGGTTTACCCCAGTTTGGATTCTACTGGTTTTTGCTTGCAATAGTATGGAACTCATTATTTGCATTAAGCTTACCAAACCACAGAAAAATTAAAAAAATATCGAATGAATCATTTAAAGTTTTAATCTGGATTGGAATAATAGAAATTATTGCTACCACTTCGTTTTATTGGGCAATCTCAGTAGCTACGAATGCTGCAATACCTTCTTTTTTACGAAATATGGAATACATTTTTGTTGCAGTTATGGGTGTTTTGTTACTTGGTGAGCGATTTGTTAAACTCGAAATTCTAGGAGTTATTCTTACAATTTTTGGTGTACTTATTATAAGTTATAATAAAGATACCACGTTTTTGTCCTTTGTAGCTGGAACATCTGGATTGATGGTTGTTAGTACTGTTTTTTATGCTATGCGAACCATTACAGCAAAAAAACATATCGAAACTGTTACACCCATAATGCTCGCCATAAACAGGGCGATCTTTCTATTTGTATTTTCGGTACTTTTTTTAGTAATCCTTAAACAAAACTTATCAATCTCGAGAGTTGCATTCTTAAACATCTTAATTGGTTCATTCTTAGGTCCTTTTCTTACATCGCTCGGACAATATTATGCACTTAAGCATATCGAGGCATCAAGATCGGCCATAATACAAAGTACTACTGCATTGTTTGTATTATTAGGTGCATATTTATATTTTGGTAAACTACCACTTGCTTATCAGATAGTTGGTGGTTTATTTACCATTTCGGGAGCTATATTACTTGTTGTTGGTCGCAAAATTCATTTTCGTGGATTATATAAGCGATCGTAGATTGTAAAAATTAAAAAGATGACCCAAAAAAGAAAACGATATTTTTTTCATATAGGCTATAAGGGAGCTCAATATAGAGGTTGGCAGCGGCAGAAAGGCGTTGTAACGATTCAAAGTGTTTTGGAAGAGAGCCTCGAAAAAATTTATAAAACCCATATATCATGTATTGGTTGCGGAAGAACTGATGCAATGGTAAATGCTATTCAGTATTTTTTTCATATCGATTTAAGAACCGAAAAAGATATCGACCTGCTTTTTATTTTTAATAAAACCTTGCCCGATGATATTGCAGTATTCGATATTATTCCTGTGGAAGGTTATCCCCACGCACAAATGGATGCCATTGAACGAACATATGATTATTTCATTCATCTGTCGAAAAATCCATTTTTAAGTGATTTAAGTTCCTTGTATCTGAATGCTAATTTAGATATCGAAAAAATGAGTCAGGCGGTTAGCTTACTTACAAAATACAACGATTATAAGGCTTTCTGTAAAACACCTTTTGAGCATGCAAACACACTGAGCAATATTACCTCGGCAAAACTATTTATTAACAACGAAAATAATAGAATAAGACTCCAGCTTACCTCCGATAAGTTCTTAAAAGCCATGGTTCGGATTATTGTTGGTAAATTGATCGATATTGGTACAGGAAAGCTTAGTGTAAATGAATTTGAGGACGATTTAATCAATAAACAAGTTCAGAAATATATTTTACCTGCATATCCACAAGGATTGTATCTCTCAAAAGTCAAATATCCATTTCTCGATTTACCTGCACGAACAGAGTGGTTTCCTGGTTTGCACGATGAAACTGATAATTATTGGAAGTTAGTATAAAACTGTTTTTAATTTTCAGAATAAAAAATTACACCTTATCAATTTGATTTTGGAACGTTTATTTCTACATTTAGAGATGAAAATTTTTCTGTGGGTTGTAATTATTCTAAACTAGTTTGACATGAAAAAACTATATATTATTACTTTCCAGTTTTTATTTTGTGGATTATTTACTTCCTTATATGGGCAGAATATAGATAGTTTACTGAATATTGCCAATAACTCACCTGCCGATTCATTAAAGGTAAAAGCCTATACAGAGTTAGCTGATTTTTATTATTACGATAATCCCGATACAGCCATGTTCTATTATAACAAAAGCATTAACATGGCTACAAATGCTGGATTTTATGAAGATGTTTTTTATGCCCAGAGCAACCTTTTTAACTTATTACTTGATGAATCAGATTTTTTTAATGCCAAGCAAGTTGCCATTGATGGAATATTAAATGCAGAAAAATCAGGCGATTCGTCGCTGATCTCTCAGGCACACAGCAACATGGGGAATCTCTACATGTACATTGAGATGAATGAAAAAGCTCTGACTCACTTCTTAAATGCTGTAAATGTTTATCCTATAGAAAAAAATCCTGCTGAAGCAGGTAAGCTTTTTGGACGATTAGGGAACCTTTATCTGATGATGGATGATTTGGATAAAGCTCAGGAATCGTATTTAAAAGCCATAGATTATTTTAAAGCTGGTGATGTAAAAAAAGGAGTAATAATCGCTACACAGAATCTTGGGGTTATTCAGAAACGAAAAGGGAACTATGAGAATGCAATTGATCTTTTTAGTTTAGCACAAAGAGATTACAAAGCTATTGGCAGCGAAACGGGAGTGGCTCAATGCATGGCGAATATTGGTAATATTTATATCGAAACAAATCAGTATTATAAAGCACTCGATAATCTACATAAAGCAATCATTATTTTTAAAAAAAATAAAATGATTATTGATGAAATTATTGCATATTCAGAGTTAAGCGATTTGTATTTAAAAATAAAAAAACCTGATCTGGCTCTCGATTACATTTTAAAAGCGAATGAGTTATTAATTGAAATTCCGGAAAACCTGAGTTCAAAACTTGCTGTCCTGCATCAACTTCAAAAAGTGTATGAAGCTTCAGGAAAAATAAATTTGGCATATAAATATCTTCATGAATATAAAGTTTTAAATGATTCAATCGTTTTGCAGGATTCGCAGCGGCGACTTGATATTCTGAAAACACAATTTGAATTTGATCAGAAAGAAAAAGATATAAAATTATTGACTGTCGAAAACGAATTAAAAGAAAACGAACTAAAAAGGAAGAATATTTTTCAATTGTTTTATCTAGTTATTATTGGTTTGGCTGCTTTTGCGATTTTAGCATTAATGTTTTTGTTCCGACTTAAGAAAAAGGCTAACGTGGCTCTAGAGCTTAAAAATGCCGAAATAATGCAGCAGAAAGAAGAGATAGAGGCTCAGCGCGATGAAATTGAAGCCCAGCGTGATACAGTGTATTCTCAAAAACTGGATTTAGAAACAATTCACCTTAAAATATCACAAAGTATTGAATATGCCCAGCTTATTCAAGCCTCTACATTGCCCAATCCTCTTTTACTTAAAGACAAAGTTGCTGAACATTTTGTGGTATTTAAACCAAAGGATATTGTTAGTGGTGATTTTTACTGGTGGGCTAATGTTGAAAATCACACCATAATAACAGCTGTCGATTGCACGGGTCATGGTGTGCCGGGAGCTTTTATGAGTATGTTGGGTATTTCGTTTTTGCGTGAGATTGTAATGAAAGAATATATTACTCATCCGGGTGTAATCCTGCGAAAGTTACGCAAGGAAATCGTCAGATCATTAAACCAGAAGGATGAACTTGGTGCTCCCCGCGATGGAATGGATATGGCTCTTATTTCTATAAATCACGAAAATCTAAAAGTGCAATTTGCCGGAGCACATAATTCGGTTTATATTATTAGTAAAAGTCTCGAAAAACCTGCAGGAGATGAGTTTCAGCAATTTAGTATCGAAGGAGTTGAGGAGAAATTAATCGAGATAAAACCCGACAAAATGCCGATAGCAATTTATCATCGGATGGATCCGTTTACCAATCACGAAATACAACTCCAAAAGGGAGATCAGATCTATATGTTCAGCGATGGATTTGTTGATCAGTTTGGTGGCGAAAATAAAAAACGATTTATGAATGGGGCTTTCCGTGAGCTATTACTTAAAATAGCAAGTCATCCAATGGATCAGCAAAAAGAAATACTTGAAAATACATTCGATTTTTGGAAAGGTGATTACGACCAGATTGACGATGTGGTTATTGTTGGAATAAAAATCTGATTATTGTTCATTGTTCATTGCTCATTGCTCATTGATAATTGTTTATTGATGATTGATGATTGATAATTGAAACGCCTTTTTAGCTCAGCTGGTAGAGCAGCTCATTCGTAATGAGCAGGTCGCGGGTTCAAGTCCCGCAGAAGGCTCCAATCGAAAAACAATTCTCTAGAAATCTAGTGATCCATTAATTGTTCTGAGAAATTAAGGGAGTCCTCTGAGGTTCACAGTGATTTTATTTTTTATGTCTCTTTTTTTGACTCTGTATAGCTTTGTGAAATAAATAAGAAAAACTATTTGCCTTTTATTCAACTTCTTAAATTATTTTTAACCCAATTAAAAAATAATAATGTTTTTTGTCCCCATTCAGTATAACGAACCAGTTTTCCGCCCACCTGGTGAAGCGCAATCGGCTATTTTGCAAGTAACTATTGGCTGCTCGTGGAATAAATGTGCCTTTTGCGAAATGTACACTTCGAAAAAATTTAGCACCAGACCATTTGATCATATAAAATCAGATATTGAGAAGCTTGCAAAGATATACTCAGGTGTTCGTAAAGTATTTCTAGCTGATGGCGATGCTTTTGTGTTGTCGGCAAATAAGCTAATACCTGTTTTAGAAGAAGTAAATTCAAAGTTTGGAAAGATCCAACGGATTTCGTCGTATGCGCTGCCCAAAGATATTATTACCAAATCTGATGATGAACTGCAGCAATTAAAAAACCTTGGACTGAAATTGCTTTACATCGGCATAGAAACCGGTGATGACGAATTGCTCCAACTTATTAATAAAGGAGAAACATTTCAATCGACTGTTGAAGGAATCTTAAAAGCCCAAAATGCTGGTATCGAAACATCCATAATGATTATTAATGGGCTGGGAGGGAAGAAATTTAGTCGTCAGCATGCTTTTCGGTCTGCAGAAATAATTAACCAGATCAACCCTAAGTTATTATCAACCCTAACACTAAGCATGCCTTTGGAGATAGATCATTTCAAAAACAGGTTTGCAGGCGATTATCAGCAGCAAAGCATTAAAGAACTTTTCGAAGAACTAAAACTGTTTATCGAAAACCTAAACGTAAGCAATGTAATTTATCGCAGTGATCATGTTTCGAATAACCTGATTCTGAAAGGTACATTGTTAAAAGATAAAGATTTGATAATTCAGCAAATTGATGGGGCTATTCAAAATACTCCAGATAATTTGTTTCCAGGTACACCTGCATTTCTTTAGAATGGAACGCTAATGACACAGATTTTTATGATTCACACTGATTTAATCTGCGAAAATCTGTCTGATCAGCGTCACCTGCGTTCTATTAATGAATCTATTTTTTGCTTCTTTCGAGTTCTTTCAAGTTATCCATTTTTTTCTTTTCGAGGAATCCTTTAATATCGTATAAATGCTCTTTTACTTTTTTATTTCCAAACTCGTATACTTTTTGAGCCAAACCATCGAGAAAATCACGATCGTGAGAAACGAGGATAAGAGTTCCATCAAAATCTTGCAATGCACTTTTCAGAATATCTTTTGTTTTCATGTCGAGATGATTGGTAGGCTCATCGAGAATTAGCAAATTAACTGGTTCAAGCAAAAGTTTAATCATTGCCAATCGGGTTCTTTCACCACCCGAAAGCACTTTTACTTTTTTCTGAATATTATCACCACTAAACATAAAAGCACCAAGCAGGTCTTTAATTTTATTTCGTATATCACCTTTTGCAACATCATCAATTGTTTGAAAAACGGTTAAGTTCTCATCGAGCAGCGATGCCTGGTTTTGTGCAAAGTAACCGATTAAGGTATTATGACCCAAGGTAAGTTTTCCATCAAAATCAATCTCACTCATTATAGCTTTTACAAGAGTCGATTTTCCTTCGCCATTTTTACCAACAAAAGCAACGCGCTCACCCCGTTCAATGGTTAATGAAACATCTTTAAAAACATTATGGTCGCCGTAGCTTTTTGATAACCCATCAACTATTACCGGATAACTGCCCGATCGTGGCGATGGTGGAAACTTAAGTCGTAATGCAGATGTGTCTTCATCATCTACTTCAACCAGTTCGAGCTTTTCGAGCATTTTAACTCGCGATTGTACCTGAAGTGTTTTTGAGTAAGTTCCTTTAAATCGTTCGATAAACTCTTCGGTTTCGGCAATCATTTTTTGCTGTTCATCGTAAGCTTTTTGTTGATGAACTCGTCGTTCTTTACGCAATTGTAAATAACTGGAATAGTTTGCTTTGTAATCGTAAATGCGACCCATGGTTACTTCGATCGTTCGCGAAGTAATATTATCAACAAAAGCGCGGTCGTGCGATATAACAATTACAGCTTTGGCACTGTTAATCAAAAATTCCTCGAGCCATTGAATCGATTCAATATCAAGGTGATTTGTTGGTTCATCGAGTAAGATCAAATCTGGTTTCTGAAGTAAGATTTTAGCCAATTCGATTCGCATTCTCCAGCCACCACTAAATTCTTTTGTGGGTCGGTGAAAATCATCGCGCACAAATCCTAATCCCATTAGGATTTTTTCCACTTCAGCATCGAAATTTGTTTCAGCTATTCCATAATAATGTTCGCTGAGGGTTGAAACTTTCTCAATGATCTGGTAATATTCCTCTGATTCATAATCTGTTCGTGATGCTAATTGGTCATTCAGATTCTGAATTTCCTTTTCCATCTCAAAAATCTTTGAAAACGCCTGCGATGTTTCTTCAAAAACAGTTCGGTTATCTTCGGTCATAAGGTGCTGAGGAAGATATGCAATAACTGCATCTTTGGGAGCTGAAACACGTCCACGGCTGGGAGTTTTTTCTCCTGCAATAATTTTAAGGATAGTCGATTTGCCTGCTCCATTTTTACCCATCAGTGCAATTCTGTCTTTCTCATTAATTACAAACGAGATATCTTTAAAAAGCGTTGTTCCGCCAAATTCAACTGTTAATCCATCAACTGAAATCATAGTGCCAATTTTTATGAGGCGCAAAGATACTATTTTACAAATAGCTTTTTTAATACAATTCTATTTGCATAAAAAAAAGATCCTGCTATTGGCAGAATCTCTAATAAATAGTAAAATGTTATAAATTAAGTCCTAAACTCAATATTTGAAGGTTTAACCAGAAACCATCAACATAAAACATCAAATTATTATTGATTTTCGTACTCTTCAAGTTTAAGTTTTGCTTCTTCCAAGGCTTTTTGAGCACCCTTTAAAAGCGGTTTATTCATTTTTTCTTTTTCGATCCCTTTTTTTACAAGATTTTCGGCTGCAATCATTTTTTTATTCTCAGCAGCTATTTTTTTATCAAACTCTTTTGAGCCTGTAGCATATTCTTTTTCCAGCGCTTTCATTTCTTTGTCAATGGCTTTAATCTCTTCGTCAGATTGTTTCTTTTTGCTTTTCTCCAGCGCTTTCATCTGAGCAGTCATATCTTTAGTATATGCTTCATATTCTTTTTCTAATGATTCGAGGTTTTCTGCAGCTTGCTGATCCATTTCATTGCCGGCATTAATCAGAGAATCAGACTCTGCAAGTTTGGCCATAAGCTTATCTACTTTATCCTGATTTTTTTGAACATTATCTTCCAGCTTTTTTAATGCAAGTTGTTCTTTTGTAAGCGTTTGTGCATTATTTTCTTGCGCAGCAGCATCCGGATGAATTATAAACAGAGCAAAAACAATTGATAAAATGATTGAAAAAAGGGTAGAATTTCGTTTCATAATGTTAATATTTTAGTTTAGTTATTTTATACGGTAAAAAGTTTAAATGGTTTAACCTGATTAATCTATAATCAATTTTAAATTTTACTTGTTTAATTCTTCCATTATTACTTGAATGGCTCTTTCTAATTGAGGATCTGTCCCGTTTAACCTGTCGTAAAATGTATTTTTTACATAAATATCGGGTTTTACACCTTCTTTTTCAAGGTTTTTGCCATCTAAAGTATAACATCCCCAGGCTGGTAATCTGGTAAATGATCCATCAACAAGTTGTCGTGCTGATGTAAATATTATCCAACGGTAAGTTTCGGTACCAATTATTTTACCAAGGTTTAATTGTTTAAAACCAGCAGCTGTCATTTCTGCATCACTTAACGATTGCTCGTTAACAAGCAATATTATTGGTTTTGCCGCAGGTGCAAAGTTGGGTTGCGGCGACAACTTACCATTGCGATATTTCCACTCAAGATATGGCTTTTGTGATAAGAATTTTATTACATCATCGTGTACATTTCCTCCACGGTTATATCGTAAATCCAGAATTAATGCTTCTTTATGCACGGCTTCGGTTGTCATATCGATTAAAAAATCATTTATACTTCCACCACCCATATCTTTCATATATACATAGGCTATTCGGTTTTGAGATATTTTATCAACAACCTGCTGATTGGCGAAAATCCACTCGTCGTAGAGCAAATTATTTAAGCTATAAGATGCAATTGGATGCACTTTTACCTCGAAAACTGAGTTTTTTCTACTAAATTTTAAAATCAGTTCGTTTTGTATTTCAGGCAAAGTGAAGTAATACTCGCGATTAATTTTCTGATCTATTGTGATGTTGTTTACGGCAATTAACCTGTCTCCAGGCTGAATCTTATTGTCCAGAATATCAACCGGAGATTTTCGCACAAATCGTTTTACCACATAAGGATCATTTTCATCGAAAATAATTCCGGTAGCATTGTATTGAAGTTTATAAAACGTTTTTTGTTCATCACCCTGGGTTCTGAAATCAAGGTGCGAAGCATTTAACTCGCCTAGCATATCATTTTGCAGTGTTCTAAGGTTTTCGCGGTTTCGAATATGTGGAAGAAAAGCTTCGTATTGATTTTTTGTTTCGACCCAATTTATTCCGTGGTAGTTTTCGTCGTAAAAATTTTCAGCTAATGCAGCCCAGTTTTCGTAAAACATCTGAACAAACTCATTATGCAGGTTTTTGCTAAATGAATATTCTATTTTAATTTTATCCAGCTTATTTTCCTTTAGTTTTACTTCGTAAATATCTCCTTCGACCAAAGCGTAATATTTTTCTTTAGATTTAATTAAAGAGCTAAATGCCTTATCATTAATTTTTTCTGTTTTAGGTTTTTCGAAAGGAGCAAGCTCCATTTTCCAAAACGAACTGTTGTTGTAAGTAATAAATGAGTTGAAAAGCACGTACATCTTACCTTTTTCGTAAAACACATTGGGCGATTCCTGATTTCCACCATCAAATTTGAGTAATTCCCATCTTTCCTCCAGATTATCAAGTTCGAATTTAATATCTATAATAAGGGTGTCTTTTTTCTTTTCAGTTTTAAATAGATTTGTGTATTCATCTGATTTAAATTCAGATGCAAAACGGTAAAGAGGTATTCGATATAACTTTGATTCTCCTTCGCCTCTTGGATATCCTGGATTATACCTGTTTGCCGATATGTAAAGATATTTACCATCGGGCGACCAGAATGGTTCTGTTTCGGGAACACCTGTGTTGGTAATAATGGTAATTTTATTCAGCTTAAGATCATACACAAAAACATCGGGTTCGAAATT
>JAVEZW010000135.1:0-2334 GCA_034002805.1 Bacteroidales bacterium
TTGGATTAAATTGAATAATCTCTTCAATACTTACCTCAAAAACCTTTGAATATGCTTTGAGATATTCATTTTTTATGTTCTTAAATCCTTTTGGTTTCAGATGCCACCATACTTTAAGTCTGGGAATCTCAGTATAATCAGCCAGGATGGGTATGTTCATCTGATGTTTTTCCATAAAATGCAAAATAGGGCTGGCTTTGCCTTTACGAATTTTCTCATCAGCCATCTCAACACGCTCATTTATTAGATCCCAGGCTATTGAATTAACAATGTTTTTGGGTTCCCAACCTTTGCTAAATGTTTTTATATATTTCCCGTTTTCATCAATGGCATACTGTACTTCACGTGTTATTCCTGCTGTGATTCCTTCGTCCTGGGGTACTTTATTTTTTTCCATTTGTGTAGATTTTAATTTTCAGATTTATTTTTTCTCATCTAAAAAAATCTTCATTGTACATTCTGCAATTAGCTCATCGTTGCAGGTAATTTTGCCATTAATTAAAGTGGTGTTAAAGACTTCGTGCTCAACATTTACTTCAGTAAGGATTACCGAATCAAATCTTGGAAGAACATGAACTGTAAGTTTCTGCACAGCTCCAATATAACCGGTAGGAATATTTTTGCTCTCATTACTATATGCAAAACCAACACCTAATGCAGCTGTTTGAGCAATATTCTCAATTAATCCGGGCTCTTCGAGCAAACCATCTTTACAAAATATGTTTTCTTTTTTTACAGTTAAACTGCTAATGGTTTTTCCTCCTTCGGCCATATGTAGTTTCTCAACCATAATCATTGGGCTTCGTTGAGGAATAAATCTCTGAATAATTTCTCCTTCAGCAATTACATGATCAAGTATTCCCATAGTGGTCCTTTTTTATTTTTAAGTCGTAAACGGTTCATCACATCACTGGCATCTTCATCGGGGAATACCCATCTGCGGCCTGTGTTTTTTGCTCTTTGCTTTAATGTATCGTAATTAACTTTATCTGAAATATAATATTTTGGCTCGATCAAATCTTCCTCTTTGGTGAGTTTGCCTTCTGCTAATGCGTATTCGTGCAATTTTGTTCCCGGATAAATGCGCATGCCTACGAAAGGAAAGAATACTGATCGTTCTATTTTTTTTGAGTTTTCAAAAGTCTCATTTACCGTTTCGTCGGTTTCTCCATATCCACCGAGGATTAGAAAGTGAGCAAAATCAATTTCGAGCTTATTGCAGAGAGCTGATTTTTCTAACACATCGTTTACAGTAAAGTTTTTACCATAGTTTTTTAGACTTTTGTCTGATATCGATTCTGTGCCAAACTCAATATGGCTTAGTCCTGATTTTTTAAGCAAAACAAGGAGATCTTCGGGCAAGTTAGTGAATGTAAAATATCCACCCCATTTTATTTTTATTCCACTATGAATGATTTTCTCTGCTAATTCGTAGTTATAATCATTTTTAATATTAAAAACCGAATCGGTAAAGAACACATAATCAATTCCTTTTTGATAATAAAGTGTTTTTAAGGTTTGTACTATTTTATCAGTATTTAGTGTTCTTACTTTTTTTCCTTCGATTACTGGATAGGTACAATAAATACAATTATAAGGACAACCTCTTTTTGTTTGAATATTTAACATTCCGCTGCGCTGCCAGTAAAAATCGATGATGCTTTCATCAAAATCTAATGACAAATCACTAAAATAACTTTCTTTTTTATTAAAGATACATTGTCCATTTTTTGAATAGATTAACCGGCTTATCGAGGTATAATCATCGTTATTATCCAGAGCGTTAATTAATTTCAAAAAACTTTCTTCCCCTTCGCCATAAATCCCAAAATCAGGATTAAGTTTTTTATACATAAGCTCAGGAAAAATTGAAAAACCAGAACCTCCGATTACAATAAATGCTTTAGTTACCTCGCGGATCGATTCGATAAGTTTTTTATAGTGATTAATAAAATATTCGCGGTTATAAGAATTAACATCATCAACATTTCTAAATGAAATACCGATATATTTTGGATTATAATCGTTAATTATCTTTTTTACTTCATCTATTGAAGACAGGTTTAGATCAGAAAGTTGGATTGTATAATTGGGGAGTTTTTCTTTTAAATACGTTGATATATATGCCAGTCCAATTGGATATACTGGATAAGGAATAATGTGCTGGTTAGCTGATATAAGTAATATTTTATTTTCTTTCATTGTTTAGTTTTTTTCCCAGAATGGGTAATAGTTAAACCATTGATAAGGATATTTGCGCACCATTTTTTCAAATTCCTTTGCATATTGCTCAACATATTGTTGCAGAACTTTATCCTGTTCTTCTTTTGTACT
>JAVEZW010000135.1:2434-9474 GCA_034002805.1 Bacteroidales bacterium
ACTCCAAAAACAGATTTTAAAACAGAAAATTTATGAATTTGCCTGAAATAGAAATAGATTTCCTTTGTACTGGCCGATGAGAATAGAAAAAAGTAAAATGCAACAAAAAGTAATATAAAATAAGCAAATGAAAGCCCAAGATGTTTTAGCGTAAAAACAAAAATTTTATAACCTAATACCGTTCCGCGCGACTGACCTTTCCATGATGGCATCCAAAAAACCCTCCGTAAGCTTTCTTTATCTCTAATTAATTCGAATTAGCATGTTTTATGATGTAATCATAAAAATCCTGGAGTGTTTTTATGGTTGCAAAATCTCCGCCTTTTACTTTGAATCCGAAGTTTTTTTCAATAATAACTACTAAATCAACATAATCCAGACTATCTATTTCTAAGGTTTCTTTTAAACTGGCAGTAGGTTGTAACTGACTTTCTTCAAGTTCGAACTCATCAATTAAAAAGTTATTAATCTTTATAATTATCTCCTGCTTATCCATTTTTTAATCCTCTCAGATTTAATTATTTAATTTTTTTTACAATCAATGTTGAGTTTGTTCCTCCAAATCCAAAAGAGTTAGAAAGGAACAAATCTATGTTTTTATTTTTTATAGTTTCTGCTGCAATATTTAGTTTAGCAGAATACTCATCGGGATTTTCGAAATTTATATTTGGTGCAATGAATGAGCTCTGCATCATTAATATAGAATAAATAACCTCACTTGCACCACCCATCCACATTTCATGGCCTGTCATTGATTTTGTGGAACTAATATAAGGTGTTTTAGGGCCAAAAACTTTAGAGATTGCTTGTGCTTCATTTAAATCTCCAACAGGAGTTGCGGTTGCATGTGCATTAATATAATCTATTTCTGATGCTTTTACATTTGCATCTCTTAGTGCCATTTCGAGCGATTTTGCTGGTCCTTCGACATTTGGAACAGAAATATGATCGCCATTAGATGAAAATCCATATCCTATTACCTCAGCAAGTATTGGAGCTCCTCTTCGAACAGCCGATTCGTAACTTTCAAGTACAACTGTGGCTGCTCCACCACTTGGCACTAATCCATCACGATCGCGATCAAATGGTCGGGATGCTTTTTGTGGTTCGCTCTCTCGCGTTGAAAAAGCACTTAAACCATCAAAGCTTCCCATTGAGTGAAAATTTATCTCCTGGCCGCCTCCACAAATAATAATATCCTGTAATCCGTTTTTAATAAAGAAATAACCCATCCCAATTGAGTGCGAACCACTTGCACAAGCAGCACTAATGGTTAGATTTATCCCTTTTAATCGGAAGATCGTAGATAAATTCATTGTTATGGTTGAGTTCATAGACTGGAAAATAGCTCCTGAACCCAACAGAGCTGTATCTTTCTTTTCTTTTAATACATCATAAGCTTCGCAAACGGCTTTGCCAGAGCTATCGTTTCCGTATAAAATACCAATATCATGTTTATCTAAAAAATCGGCATCAATTTTCGATTGTTTTAAAGCTTCAACAGTTGCCACATAAGCATAATCTGCTTCTTCGGCCATTCCAACTCTCTGACGACGTGTAATTTCGCCTTTTAGATTTGGCATTTCAAGCACACCGGTTAATCCTGATCGAAATCCGAGTTCTTTTCTATAAGGATCAAAACCAATACCCGAACGACCAATATATAATGATTGCCTTACTTCTTCAATATTTTTGCCAATCGTGGAATAAATCCCCATTCCTGTTATAACCACTCTATTCATATAATTGCTAATGTGTTATATGGTTATTATGTATATAAACCTCCGTTTACTGAAATTACTGCTCCTGTAATATACGATGCCTTGTCTGATGCAAGGAAAGCCACAGCTTCTGCTACTTCTTCCGGTTTACCAAACCGACTCATCGGAATCATTTGTTTTAACTGATTTTCATCAAGTTCCTTGGTCATATCAGTTTTTATAAATCCTGGGGCAACACAATTTACTGTAACATTTTTCTTTGCTACTTCCTGTGCAAGGGCTTTACTGGCTGCTATTACGCCTCCTTTTGCTGCTGAATAGTTTGTTTGTCCTGGTAAACCTTTTATTCCCGATAATGAAACAACGTTTACAATTCGTCCATATCTTTTTACAAGCATATCGGTAACGAGTAGTCGGGTAACCTGAAAGAAGCTGTTAAGATTGGTGGAGATAACATCATTCCATTCTTCATCTTTCATCCACATGATTAACCCATCTTTGCGAATACCTGCATTATTTATAAGAACTTCAATATGCTGCTCGGCATGCGTTGATTTCCAGTTTTCGATGGCCAATTTAATTTGTTCAGGCTCAGAAACATCAAATTTTAATAATTCGGCATTACCACCCTCAGATTTGATTTGTTGAAGTGTATTATTTGCTTCTTCGTCGTTATTTCTATAATTGATGATTACAGTATATCCCATCTGAGCAATTTTTAAGCAAATTGCTTTACCAATGCCTCTTGATCCACCTGTAACTAATGCGTATTTCATACTTTATTAATTAATACGGTTTGGTCTGTTCTGAATTAAATACTGTTTAATATTTTCAATATGACCGTACAAAGGTTCATCTTTAACAATCTTTGGAACAATTGCTCTCATTTTATTGTAAATATCCTTACCGGTATCAGAAACTCTATCTTTAAAATTCATATAGTCAATTACCTGAAGTAAACTTAAGTATTTTATTGCTAATACTTGATATGAATTCTCAATAACTTTTTTTGTCATCAGTGCCGCGTTAGTCCCCATACTAACAATATCCTGGTTATCTCCATTATTTGGGATACTATGAATATACATTGGATTTGACAGTGTCTGATTTTCAGCAGTAGTAGATGTTGCGGTAAATTGAGCAGCCTGTAAACCCAAATCCAGACCAATTATTCCAAGGTTGGCAAAAGGAGGAAATTTTTCGTTTATCTTATTGTTGTATAAATAGTTAATTTGTCTTTCAACAAGCATAGTTAACTTTGTGATTACAATCTTAAGTTTATCCATTTCAAGGGAAACATAGTCGCCATGAAAATTTCCACCATGAAAAACGTCAACATTTTCCTTGTCAATAATTGGATTGTCGTTTACAGAGTTTACTTCATTTATAAGAACTCTTTCTGCATTTTCGATCGTCTCGTAAATGGGTCCAAGAACTTGAGGCACGCATCGTAAGGAGTAGTATTCCTGTACTTTTACTTTTATTACTCCAACATCTATTTTATTATTATAAAACAGATCAGCTCTTTTCTGAATCAAATCGCTCGATTCAACTATCTTGCACATTTCTTGAGCAATCAGGTTTTGGCCTTTATGGAGTTTAACCTGGTTAAGTTCTTTTGAAAAATGATCATCAGCCGATTCAACAACTTCGTTTGTTAATGTTGAAGAGATGAGTGACCAGTTTAAAATATTTTTGGCATGTATTAGGTTTATCAATCCAATACCAGTCATACAAGAAGTACCATTGATTAATGCTAACCCTTCACGCAAATAAACCTTTAAGGGAGTTAAATTATTAGCTTTAAAAACCTCTTTTGCAGGCCTGTACTTGCCATCAAAATAGATTTCACCTTCACCAATTAAATTTAAAGCTAAATGAGCTAATTGCACTAAATCTCCACTAGCACCAACTCCACCGTGTTCTAAAATTTTTGGATAGATATGTCTGTTAATAAATTCTTTTAATAAATGCACAGCATCAACATGAACGCCAGAAAAACCACGCATAAAAGTATTTAACCGGCCAACCATTACAGCTTTTACATAAATCTCAGGTAATGGATTTCCTGAGCCGGCAGCATGACTACGAATTAGGTTTAATTGAAGTTTAACCTGATCATCATCGCTGATTTTATATTGAGCCATGGGACCAAAACAGGTGTTAATCCCATAAATAACTTTATTTTTCGAAAAATCACTTAAAAACTCATGGTTCTCTTTTACTTTTTTTAAGGCTGATGAATCTAGTTCTACCTTTTCGTCTTTAAATAAAATTTTGTAAAAATCGTCAATGTTGAGGTCTCTGCCTCCAATAATTACCATAGTGATTTATTATTATTTGATATTAATATTCAGTTAGTCAATAAATTGGGCTATTTTTCCTAATTTATAAATAGTGCAAATTTAATAAATAGTTTTTATTTTTATTAAACAGCCACCTTATTAAAAGGTTTTTTTAAACATATTTTGATGAAATCCAGAAAACTAGTTTTAAAATCAGGTATAAGTTATGTTAATATTTTAATGGTTTTAAGGTGTTTACTAATAATCTGTTGTTAATTACTCTGTTTAAAAAATTTTGGTGATTTATTTATTTAGTATAATTTAGTAACCCGAAAAAAGAACAGGATTGTTACATTAAATCAACCCGAAAGTTTGATAATTCTGTATCTTGAGTAGTAACATATTTTTAATAAGCCGGTATGAAAGAAAAGGAAGCATTTATAGATTACGAACCTCATCAGCTCTTACTTTATGTAGAGAAAGAGGATGGCACATTTGGACCAATGGTTACCGGATCACATTTATCAAAAAATTATATTGATGATTTTTTTGATAAAATGGAGAAATTAAGGCTTTCTTTGTTAAATCAGCTTAAAGAATGTCAGATTAGCCCGATTGAATATTACCGTATAATTCATGATTTTAATGTGTACGAATTATCGAGCAGAGCAGGATTATCGATATTTAAAGTTAAAAAACATCTGAAATTAAAAGGATTTCAAAAAGCTACTGTTTCAGATTTATTAAAATATGCAGAGGTTTTTGATGTTCCGGTTTCTAACTTATTTCAGGTTATTACTGTTGATGGTAGAGATAGCGACTCTAAAGATGGAAAATCAAATGAAAGCAAATTTCGTGTTAAACAAACCAAAACACAAAATCCAAGTTTAGTAATTACAAAATTCGAATTAAATAAATAAAATGATTATTGAATCTTTTAAACATAATATGGCTGCCCATTGCGAATCGGGCACGCTTACTGCGTTATTAAATCATAAAGGCCTTACAATCACTGAACCAATGATTTTTGGTATGGGGAGCGGACTTTATTTTGGATATTTAACGCATACTCCTAACTTAAACTTCCCGATGTTTATTTTGCGCACAAAGCCTGGTAAACTAAGGAAAAAAGTGGCGAAACGAATTGGGATAAAATTCAAATCAGAGAAATTCAGAAACCCTGAAAAAGCAGAGCAACAACTCGATGCTTTGATCGCAAAAGGAATTCCTGTGGCTGTGCAGGTTGATTTGTATTACATGGATTATATTCCTGAATGGGAGCGGGTTCATGCAAATATCCATTTTATTACCGTTGTTGGAAAAGAAGGCGATCATTATATTGTTAGCGATAGTTATTTTCCGAAGCTTGCCAAACTGCATAGAGACAGCTTGCAAAAAGCTCGCTTTGCAAAAGGATATTTAGCTCCAAAGGGATTTATGTATTATATTGATTCTGTTCCTCAATCTTTCGACCAAAAAAAGATCATAATAAAAGGAATTAAAGAAACTATCAATAATATGATTGGCATTCAACCTCCGTTCATTGGTATCAGGGGTATGCGCATGTTTGGGCGAAAAGTTATCGGTTGGCCAAAGCTTACCCGCGATATTGATCATTTATCGCATGAAATAACCAAAATAAATATTTTTCTCGAAGATCAGGGAACCGGTGGAGCTGGTTTTAGGTTTATGTACGCTACTTTCCTTCGTCAGGCTGCTCAATTATTTAATAGTACCGAACTTGACAGTTTGTCAAAAAAGATGATGGAAATAGGAGATGGTTGGAGAAATATTTCTTACTTTGCTGCAAAAATTAGTAAAAACCGCGATCTTGGACCTGATAGGCTTACTGAGCTTAGCAAGATGATTCTTGATCGTGCTGATGCTGAAGAGGCATTTTATAAAGAATTAAAGCTAGTTGTTAAAAGTTTAAATTAAATTTTACGATGGAAGAAAAAAATCTGAATGATTTGAAGCTGGAGATTAAAGATCTGATTATTAAAACACTAAACATTCCTGATATAGCTGCTGCTGATATTGACGACGAAATTCCTTTGTTCGGAGGTGAAAATACATTAGGCCTCGATTCTATAGATGCTATAGAGCTAGTGATGGCTGTTCAAAGACAATTTAATGTTCGTATCGATGATCAGAATCTTGCCCGCGAAGTATTAAAAAATGTAAACACAATTGCCGAATTCATTATAAGCAATAAGGCATAGATTTATATTTTTTATAATCGTTAACTGATGAAAAGCGCTTATCTTATTGCAGGAACAAGACTAACAAGGTTTTTAAAGCTTGTTGCACGAAATGGTATTTCAATTTACCCGAAGTACTTGGTTCGCTTTTTATTTTTATTTCAGAATGGCGCATGGGCTTCAATATTTCACCGAAAAGAGAAAAAGATTTATGGTGAGAAAATCAATAATCAGAAACTGTCTGATAATCCGGTAATTATTATTGGTCATTGGAGAACAGGTAGTACATTTCTGCATCAGTTATTAAGTTTAGATCCTAATTTTGTTACTCCAACTGTTTTTCAGGCATCAATACCCGATAGCTTTCTTACTTCGCGTAAATCGTATGAGCCTCTGATGAGCCGTATGATTAAAGGTACACGGCCAATGGATCAGGTAAAGTTAGGACTTGACGAACCTTTGGAAGATGAATATGCTTTATTCAGATTATCTGGTTATTCGCCTTTGGAGCAAGTTATATTTCCAAAAAAGGGAGGCTATTTTTTAAAAAATTATCCGGGATTTTTGCCAAAAAATGAAAAATTACAGAAATGGAAAGATTCATTAATTTATTTTTATAAAAAACTATTAATCTACAGCCCCAAAACTATTCTGATCAAAAATCCATTTCATTCATTACGTTTAGATGTTTTAAATGAAATTTTTCCGAATGCCAGATATATTCATATTATAAGGCATCCTTACAGTGTTGTGCCATCAACCCAGCGGATGTGGGATATTGTTGGTACACAAAATTCGATGAATACTCATTGGCAAAAGCCAACAATTTTAGA
>JAVEZW010000136.1:0-9460 GCA_034002805.1 Bacteroidales bacterium
CTTTAATTGATTATTTTTATTCGATAACTTGGTGGATTAAATCAGGATGTATATGATAAAACAGCTAATTCTTTTTGTTTATATGGGCGTTATGCTTTTGCTGAACTCTATTTTTTCAGATAAAGTGTCGCTTGTATTACATTCATCTGATCAAGTTGAGGCAGGTAGCGAAATATACGTTGAGATAACTTTGAGTAAATCTGATTACGAAAGTTTTGCCCGATTTCAACAGGAAATACCTGCCGGATTAAATCCTGTTCCTGTAAATACTGCCAATGCAGATTTTAGCTTTAGCGATCAGAAAATTAAGTTTGTTTGGCTAAGATTACCTGCCGAAAATGAAATTACTATCTCCTATAAACTGCAAGTCGATCAGCGATTAAAAGGCCGGTTTAACCTCGATGGTCGGTTTTCGTACATTGCTGATAATGAAAGAAAATCTGTTGATGTTACCCCAAAAACAATTGTAATTACTCCATCACCCGATATCGATCCAAACTTAATTGTTGATATTGCAGACTTTAAACCTTTAGTAGCTCCTACATATGTTTTAGCTGATGTTAATCAGGTTAAATGTATTCGTCAAACGCCTTATAAATCAAACGGATTAAACGGATATGTTGTTAATATATTAGTAAATAAGGGAAATAAAGAAAAATTTGCAAAGATTCAGGAAACAGTACCTGCAGGATTTACAGCTGTTAGCATTGATAACAAAGATGCCATCTTTACTTTTAAAGATCAAACGGTTAAAATGCTTTGGATGAATCTGCCCAACGAACCTTATTTTGTTGTTTCATACAAATTGGTGCCTGAGCCTGAGAATACTGAGAAACCAATTCTTGCTGGTACGTTTTCTTTTATTGAGAACGATAATACACTGAGTATCGATATTGATGAAAAAGAAGTTAATCTTACGAACAGGTCAGCAGAAAATCTTATGGCTGTGCTTTCATCAATGCCTTCAACAACAAGTCTTTCTGAGCCTGCAACAAAACCATACGATCATTCGGGTAAAGTTACCATCGAAATTGCCGAAAGTGCACTAAAACAACTCCGTCAGGATACAAAGCTTACAAAAATGTTGGAGCCTGAAACTGGCGTTTATTATAGGGTTCAGATTGCTGCAGGTCATAGACCAATTAATATCGATAGATACTTTAAGAAATATAATCTTGATAAAGAGGTGCGCACCGAACTTCATGAAGGATGGAGAAAGTATTCTGTAGGATCATTTAATGTGTATAAAGCTGCCCGCGACTATAGAGTACATATTTGGAATACAACATCAATTGATGATGCCTTTGTGGCAGCGTATAATAACGGAAAACGAATTACAGTGCAGGAAGCTTTAATGATTGCGAATCATGACTGGGTGCGTTAATAACTTAAAATTTTAATCTTTTACCATGAGATTAATTAAAAACTTAGCTTTATTGCTTATTCTTACCTTTAGCATCCTGCAGGTATCCGCGCAAGGATCATACGAAGAATTACTTATGCGCGAAGTAGAAGTTGAAAATCCTGTATTTATGCCAGTTATAGGACTTGGTGCAGGATTTATAAACTACTACGGAGAACTGAAGAATGATACTAAAAATATCCTTCAGGGCAATCCGTCATATCGTATTAACGTGTATATGCCACTTGGTAAAAAGCATTACTGGAAAGCCAATCTGAATGTTTTATTTGGAACCATGTCGGGGTATGAGCGAAGTTATACGGACACATCAAAAAATCTAAATTTTACAGCCGATATAACAAGTTTTGGAATAAATTTCGAGTATAATTTTGGTCATTTATTTAAAAGCGAACGCATGGTTAGACCTTTTCTTTCGCTTGGTGCAGAGTATTTTACCATTAGCTCGAATAATACAGATTTAAACAATAATCTGGGAGCTTATCAGTATTTTCCCGATGGAACTATTCGTATTAGTGATCAAATAACCCAACGAGACTACATTTACGAAACACCTATTCAAAAAATTAACCGGTTCGGAAACGATGGGTATTCACAAGGTGTTCCTGCATTGGTTGCCGATATTGGTCTTGATTTTAAAATTAGTAACCGCGTGATTTTAAAGATAGCAACATCATTACATTATACTTTTTATGATGAGATTGATGATGTTAGTTCAAAGAATTCCACAGGCAGAATAGGAGACAGCAGAAAAGATATGTTTTCGATGACATACACCAGTATAAACATTGATTTGTTTTCCGATCCAAGAACAAAGATGATCCAGGATTTATTTATGGATATTACCGGTGATTTTGATTACACCATTATTGCCGATACAGATAATGATGGAGTAACTGAGTTAATTGATGATTGCTATAATACACCTGCTGGTGTTGAAGTAGATTCTGTTGGTTGTCCTCTCGATATGGACAGAGACGGTGTTCCCGATTATCGCGATAAAGATCCAAGTTCTATTACCGACGCAATTGTTGATGAACATGGTGTACAGATGAGTGGAGAGGAAATACTATCCAGATTGTTACAAAATTATTCTGCTGTTGGTCGATCCGAGGCTTATATGATACCAATTGGTCAGGGTTGGTCAAAGTATTCGAAAATGACCAATGTTGAGATTCCGGAGAAATTCAAGAGTTTGGATATCGATAATGATAACTATATTTCTTTTGATGAATTGTTAAAAGCCGTAAACAGGTTCTTTGATGAGGATGAAACTGATTTTAAACCGGAAGATATTTACGAGCTCAACGATTTCTTCTTTGCACAATAAATCATCTGTTTTTTTAGGTATTAACGTTTTTTTAGGCGATCCATATCACGCTCAACATCTTTTTTCTTAATGGTTTCGCGTTTATCAAACTCTTGTTTCCCTTTTGCAAGGGCTATCTCGAGTTTTGCCCATCCTTTTTCGTTAATAAACAAATGCAATGCAACGATAGTTAATCCTTTTTCAGAAACTTTACGTTCAAGTTTATTGAGTTCGCGACGTGTAAGCAGTAACTTGCGATCACGTTTTGGCTCATGATTATAATGTGTACCAAAAGAATACTCTGAAATGTTTAATCCTCGCACGTATAATTCATGGTCAACAAAATAACAATACGTATCTATAAGATTTGCTTTTCCTCCTCTTATCGATTTAATCTCAGTTCCGGTAAGTTTTATTCCCGCAATATATTTGTCGAGAAATTCAAAACTGAATGACGCCTTTTTGTTTCTAATGTTAATCGATTGTTGCATAAATTAAAACCTTGCAGTCTTTTATAAGTATGCAATATTACTAAATTTTTATGTCTTAATAAAAGATTAGCCCATTTCTGAACTCTTGAAAACTTTTCCTAATTTAGCCATATGAATCATAAATATAACTTATTAACTGTATTAGGACCAACCGCAGGAGGTAAAACTTCTTTAGCGGCAAATCTTGCACATGCCTTAAATGGAGAGATTATAAGTGCAGATTCACGCCAGGTTTACAAAGGTATGGATATTGGCACAGGGAAAGATATTGCTGATTATATAGTTGACGGAAAAACGGTGCCGTTTCATTTAATTGATATTGTGGATGCTGGATATAAATATAATGTATATGAGTTTCAGCGCGATTTTATAAATGTTTTTGATGATATTAAATCCCGAAAAAAACTACCAATTCTTTGTGGTGGTTCCGGAATGTATATTGAAGCTGTGCTAAAAGGCTACAAGCTCATAAATGTTCCAGTAAATGATGAGTTAAGGCTGCAGCTTGCTGAAAAAACGGACGAGGAATTGATTGGAATGCTCGAAGCAATGAAAAGGCTCCATAATAAAACAGATATTGATACCCGAAAAAGAATAATTCGAGCCATAGAAATAGAGAGTTATTACGAAAACAACCCTGTTCCGGATAATGATTTTCCTTTAATCAACCCTCTTATTATAGGATTAAAATTCGATCGTCAGTCGCAGCGACGACGAATTACTCAACGTTTAAAACAACGATTTGACGAAGGAATGATCGATGAAGTGAAATCGCTTTTAGCAAAAGGATTAACTACTGAAGATATCCTTTATTATGGATTGGAGTATAAATACATTACACAACATATTACAGGCGAACTTACGTTTGATGAAATGTTTGCAAGACTCGAAACTGCAATCCATCAGTTTGCCAAGCGACAAATGACCTGGTTTAGAAAAATGGAGCGTGATGGTGCAGAAATACATTGGCTCGATGGATATGCAAGTATGCAGGAGAAATTAGAGCGGGTGATTAGTCTTTATAATACTTAGGATATTAAAAACCAACCATGCTGAATTAATTTATAAATAATAAATCCAGCTATAGTAAGGTTGATGATTGAAAAGATATAATTATATTCTGTACGGTGGTGTTCGAAATTTCTTCTGAGTAATATTCCAAAATTGGGCAGAAATATACCTACCAACAAAAAAATAAACAATAGATTGCTAATCTGATATTCAATGTCGGCTGGGCCAAAGAACATGAACAGATATACAAAAACCAGCACAATCAAAAGATAAATCAAATAACTGATTTTTAGCAACAAGGTAGATATTTTTCGCTTGTGATTAATTAAGAATGGTTTAACAATTATGAATGCTAGCAGGTAAATAATCAGAAATACTATCATCAGTAAGAAATGAACGATATTCTGAACGGCTGTATTCATAATTAAGATTCTTTTTGGTTTTTAAATTTACTGGATTTAAATTTGAAAAGCAAAAGACCGGTAAAAACCGGTCTTTAACTATTTTATTCTTCATCTTTTAACCACTGATCAAGCCAGCTAAAGAATTCGCGTTGCCACAATATTCCGTTTTGTGGTTGCAATACCCAGTGATTTTCGTTATGAAAATGTAAATATTTACTAGGTATTCCACGTAGCTGAGCTGCATTAAAAGCACTCATTCCCTGAGTAAAGGCTATCCTGAAATCCTGTTCGCCATGCACAATCATAATAGGAGTGTCCCATTTATCAACAAAGCGGTGTGGTGAATTGTCGAATGATTTTTTATTTGCTTTATCCCAATAAGGTCCGCCAAGATCCCAATTAACAAAAAACATTTCTTCGGTTTCGAGATATTGCGCTTCGAGATTAAACATGCCATCATGAGCAATGAAAGCATCAAAACGCTTATTGTGATTGCCAGCCAGCCAGAATGCAGAAAAACCCCCATAACTTGCTCCTACACAACCAAGATTTTTATTATCAACAAAAGGCTCTTTTGCAATGGCATCGATAGCACTCAAATAGTCTTTCATGTTTTGGCCTCCATAATCTGTGCTAATCTGTTCATTCCATTCCGAACCAAATGATGGTACTCCTCTTCTGTTTGGAGCAACAACAATATAATCATTAGCAGCCATCATTTGGAAGTTCCATCTGTAGGAGAAAAACTGGCTGACAGATGATTGTGGTCCGCCTTGACAGTATAATAATGCAGGATATTTCTTGTTTGGATCAAATTTCGGTGGATAGATAACCCAAACCAGCATTTGCTTGTTATCTGTAGTTTTTATCCAACGTTCTTCAACTTTACCCATCGTTAGTTGGTCGAGTAAATTTTTATTGATGAATGAAAGTTGTGTTTCTTCGCCTGTTATTGGATTTATGCTATAGATCTCGGTAGGCATAGATGCTGATTGTTTTGCTCCAATCAATACATTTTTAAGTGGTGTAACCGATTGGTAATTATGATCACCATTGGTAATCTGCTTAATTTCCTTACTTGCAATATTTAAGCAATAGATTTGATATCTTGCGTGAAAATCACTGTAAAAATAGATCGATGAATTATCGCTTGTCCATGCCAGACTATGAGCATTCTGGTCAAAATTAACTGAGTAATCCTGAATTTCCTTTGTTTCAACATTATAAATAAAAAGCCTGTTTTTATCAGCTTCGTAGCCATCTCTCTTCATACTTTCCCAGGCAATTTTTTTACCATCGGGCGAATAAACAGGGGCAACATCATAACCCATGTGGCCTTCAGAGATATTTGTTGTTTCTTTTGATTCAAGATTATATAAGTAAATATCTGAATTGGTTGAAAGTGCATAGGCTTTGCCAATAAGTCGTTTGGTTGTATAAGCAATTGTTTTGCTATCAGGGCTAAAGGTAATCTGTTCCATTCCGCCAAATGGTTTAAGCGGACTGTCGAAACGCTCGCCTTCCATTATGTCAACCACATTGCTAATGGTTTTACCATCATAATCAGCATAAAACACATGACTATAGGTATAATCGTGCCATCGGTCCCAATGTCGGTACATTAAATCTGTTTCGATGCGGGCATTTGCTTTTGGAAGATCAGGATAAATATCGGTAACAGCCTTGTCGATTTTAACGTCTTTAATAAATAACACCTTGGTTTGGTCAGGTGAATATTTAAAACCATTTAAACCGCCATCAATATCTGAAATCTGAATACGATTGTTACCATCAGCATCCATCTCCCAAAGCTGAAGAGAACCACTTTCAGGACTCAGAAAACCGATTTTCTTACCATCGGGACGCCATGTATGGGCAAACTCACCCGATTCTGTATTGGTAATATTGGTAGCTTTGCCTCCCTCAACAGGCATAGTAAATAATTCTCTGTTTCCCTTATTTTTTTCGATATCATAAAATGAAACCCCAAATAAAATTGTTTTTTCATCAGGCGAAACCTGTACTTCACTTACGCGTCCAAAAGCCCATAGAACTTCCGGAGTCATAATATCTGAAGTAAGCTTTATTTGATCAACAGGATTGTTGATCTCAATTTTTACTTCTGATTCTTTTTTACATGAATATATTGCAAAAACAGAAGCAATGACTAAAATGAGTTTTAACTTATTCATGGAATTTATTTATTCGTTAAATATTGGTCTTTAATTTTCTTTTCAAGTTCGTCGGCTAGTTCAGGATTATCTTTTAACAGTTGCTTAACTGCATCACGACCCTGGCCAAGTTTCGTTTCACCATAGCTGAACCACGAACCGCTTTTTTTGATCACATTTAATTCGGCTCCTAAATCAATAATCTCACCAATTTTTGAGATTCCTTCGCCATACATAATGTCAAACTCTGCTTTTTTGAATGGTGGCGCAAGTTTGTTCTTTACAATTTTTACTTTAGTGCGGTTACCCGAAATTTCTTCTCCATCTTTAATCTGGCCTATTCTTCTGATATCAACCCGAATGGTAGCATAAAACTTCAGTGCATTACCTCCGGTAGTTGTTTCGGGACTACCAAACATAACCCCGATTTTATCGCGTAGCTGGTTAATGAAAATACAACAAGTATTTGTTTTATTAATGCTTGCAGTAAGTTTTCTTAGCGCCTGTGACATAAGACGAGCCTGTAAACCCATTTTTGAATCACCCATTTCGCCTTCTATCTCAGCTTTTGGTGTTAACGCAGCAACCGAGTCGATAACTATTACATCAATCGCACCTGAACGAATAAGATGATCTGTGATTTCGAGTGCTTGTTCACCATTATCAGGTTGCGAGATAAGCAGGTTTTCAACATCAACACCAAGTTTCTCGGCATAAAAACGATCGAAAGCATGCTCGGCATCAATAATTGCAGCAATGCCTCCCAGTTTCTGTGCTTCTGCAATTACATGTATTGCAAGCGTTGTTTTACCCGATGATTCAGGTCCGTAAATTTCGGTAACCCGACCTCTTGGAAATCCACCTATTCCTAATGCGACATCTATTGAGATTGATCCGGATGAAATGGTTGGAACATCAGCAACAGCTTTGTCGCCCATTTTCATTATCGTTCCTTTACCATAATCTTTATCAATTTTATCAAGAGTTAACTGGAGAGCTTTTAATTTTTCCTTATTAACATTGTTTTCTTTTTTATCTTTCTCTTTTTCCATATTTATGATTATTATAGTTTTAATTCTTTGAATATCTGATTTGTGTGATCTTTTGTATCAACTTTTTCAATTATTTTCTCAATTTTATGATTTTTATCTAAAATAAATGTTTTTCTTAAAACACCTTGATAAACCTTTCCATACATCTTTTTCTCGCCCCATGCATTGTATGCTTGAAGAATTTCTTTGTCAGGATCAGAAATAAGACTGAATGGCAGGTTATATTTTTCTGCAAATTTCTTATGCGATGCAATAGAATCAGGACTAATACCAATGACGATAAATCCTTTATTTATCCAATCATTATAATTATCGCGTAAATTGCATGCTTCGGCAGTACATCCGGGAGTATCATCTTTTGGATAAAAATAGATGATTACTTTATTGCCTTTGAAATCCTTTAATGAAATAGATTTTTCGTCTTGATCAACACCTTTAAAATCAGGAGCTAATTCGCCCGTCTTTAGTATTTTCATAGTAGATTTTAGTAAAGGGTAAATTTACAAAAAAGCATCGAGATGATAGAATTTGTGCCTTGATGTTTTTGATTGTTTATTAACAATTTCACTATTAAAAAGGAGCAGAAAATTCTTATATAAGGAACATTAGCGAGAAGAAATGACAAATGCTTCCTCCCAGAATAAAAAGATGAAATATACCATGACTATATGGTATTTTTTCTATCAGATAAAAAACCACGCTAAACGAATAGGATAGACAACCTGCCAGCAGAAACCATAAAGATGTTACTGGTACGTTTTTGATTATTGGATAGATAGCAATTATTCCGGTCCATCCCATTATAATATAAAGCCAGGCTGAGATACTTCGGTATTTTGATGAATAAAACCAAATCTTAAAAATTACACCGGCAATAGCCATTGCCCAAACCAATCCGAAAATAACCCATCCAAATGCGTTTTTTACCCCGAGCAATGAAAATGGAGTATAGGTTGCGGCAATTAGAATGTAAATAGAAGAATGATCGAATCGGTTTAGTATATATTTTCGTTTAATATTTAATGCGCTATGGAATAGGGTAGATGCTGCATAAAGATTGATTAATCCGGCTCCAAAGATGCTATAAGTAACAATATGCCATGCATTACCATGGTTTGCTGCTCTAATAATCAATAATACCGTACATGCAATAGCGATAAATATCCCCAGACCATGCGAAGTACTATTAACTATTTCTTCTTTTTTTCTTTGTTTACCAGTTTTTATGCTAACAGCCATTATTTTATATGTTCTTTTTAATATTAATCTTTATTTCTCCAAAGATAATACATAATATTTGTCGGTTTTTATAAATTTTTATACGTATGTAATGATTTAATTTATAATTTATTACATAAAAATAGTGTGTAATTGAAAAATTGTTTTATCTTTGCGCCCTTATTAATGAGTGTTTATTGGGGGTGCTTTCTGGCTGTTGGCTTAGCTAGTGCGCCTAACAGCACAGAAAAACTTATAAAATGAATAAATTTGAAACGCTGGGTATCAACTCTGATATCTTGCAAGGTATTATGGATTTGGGCTTTAATGAGCCTATGCCGGTTCAAACACAAGTAATTCCGGCCTTACTTGAAAAATCAAACG
>JAVEZW010000137.1:0-9430 GCA_034002805.1 Bacteroidales bacterium
TGACTGGATTTTTGGTTTGTGCTATTGGTATGGCTTTAACGATATCAACCAACAATCCGTTTTTTATTATTGCATCGATATTTATTTTTGGATTAGGCGAAATGGCCGGATCGCCAAAAGTTACCGAGTATATTGGACGCATAGCACCTAAAGACAAGATAGCACTGTATATGGGTTGTGCCTATTTGCCTGTAACTTTTGGAAACCTTATGGCAGGCTATATTTCGGGAAGCGTGTATGGTAAAATGGCCGACAAACTCACTTTATTAAAAACAGATTTGGTTGCTAAAGGATTATCAGTTCCTGAAATATCTGAATCATTTACACAAAACGATTTTTACAACAAGTCGGCAGAGCTTTTAAATATGACACAAACAGAGATGACCAATTATTTATGGGCGACGTACCATCCCAACAGAATATGGATTGTTCTGCTGGCTATTGGCGGAGGTGCTGCGTTTCTGTTGTTTTTGTATGATCGCTTCCTGATAAGAAAAAATGAGAAATAAACAAGAAATATGTTTAACTATAATAACTACAATATGCTTACTGACACTATTTTTTGATTTTGTTTTATGGCAATAGCAATAAAAATAGTAATTTAGGATTTTTATTAGCTGATAAACAATGCAAAAACCATCACTTATATTTCTGTTTATTCTGATAATATCTCTAAATTGCTGCACCACCATTGCGCATGTTGAGAAAAAAAGCATAAAAACTGGAGCTGAACAAACCGAAAAATATCTTCCTTTATTAAAAAACAAATCCGTTGCCCTGGTTGCAAACCACACAAGCCTTATTAAGAATACCCATTTACTAGATAGCTTATTAGCACTGGATGTAAATATTCAAAAGGTGTTTAGTCCGGAGCATGGTTTTAGAGGAAAAGCAGATGCAGGCGAACTTGTCCATAATTTTATTGATGAAAAAACCGGAGTGCAAGTGGTATCGCTTTATGGAAGCAATAAAAAACCTCAAGCCGAAGATTTACAGGATGTTGATCTGGTAATTTTCGATCTTCAGGATGTTGGCGTTCGTTTTTACACCTACATTTCGACCATGCATTATGTAATGGAAGCTTGCGCCGAAAACAATATTGAAATGCTGATTTTTGACCGACCTAACCCAAATGGGTTTTATGTTGACGGACCAGTTTTGGAAGAAAACCACAAATCTTTTGTAGGAATGCATACTGTACCAATAGTACACGGAATGACGATTGCCGAATATGCCCAGATGATTAATGGCGAAAGATGGCTTGCAAATGGAATACAATGCCCTCTAAGCTTTATTTTATGCGATAATTACACACACGACTCACTGTATCAGCTTCAGGTTGCGCCATCACCAAATTTGCCCAATATGCAAGCTGTGTATTTATATCCATCATTAGGATTTTTCGAAGGTACAAAGCTTAATGTAGGCCGCGGAACCGATTTTCCATTCCAGGTTTTTGGGTCACCCGATTATATCGATACAACGTTTAGCTATATTCCCCGAAGAATAGATGGTGCAAGTAAATTCCCACCACACGAAGGACAGCGTTGCTTTGGTATTGATCTGCGAAATTATCCTATAGAAAACTTAATCAAATCGAAACAAATTAACATGGATTGGTTATTAGAAAGCTATCACCAAACGGCAGATACCACTAATTTCTTCAATTTGTATTTTTACAATATTTCGGGCACAAAAACACTTAAAGAACAAATAAGGCAAGGCAAAACAGAAACCGAGATTCGCCAAAGCTGGCAACCAGAACTCGAGAAATTTAAAAAAATCCGAAGTAACTATTTGCTTTACCAAGATTTTAAAACAATAAAGTAAAAATTTGTACACCTATTTAATAATAAGATTAGAATGAAAAGACTGATTATTTTATCGACTATTTCTCTTTTATTTTTCAACTCTTTAGTATTTAGTCAAATTTCGAACAAAACAGATTCCTTACCTATTATTGAAAACGCAAAATATTTTAAAGGAGACTTAAATACCATATTAAACTCAAATGCAAAATATCCTACAGATGGATTAAAAAGTAATGTTCAAGGTGATGTAGTACTTTCATTTCTAATTACTAAAAATGGAAAATTAGACAGTTTAGTTATTCTAAGCTCACCAAGCATGGCCCTTTCGACCGCCTCTGTTGTTACCTTAAATTCTCTTGAAAACGAATGGATTCCTTGCAAAATCAACAATAGTTCTATTGATAAAAAATACTCAATCGTTTTTAGATACAGAATGTACTTAAATACGACTCCTCCAACCTATAAGAAAGATGCAGATAGATTATTAAAAAAGCAAAAATTCGAAAAAGCATTGAAATTATATAATAAGGCAATAAAAGAAAACCAGTACGATTATGAATTGTTTGAAGCGAGAGCAAAAACAAAAGAGAATCTTGGAGACAATGAAGGGGCAAAAGAAGACCGAGCAACTTCTATTTTAATTAAAAACGAAATACTCACTTTTATTGATGTAGTTGGGCTCGGTATGACCAAAACAGTAACCAAAACCTATGTTACATCTAAACCCTATTAATTGAGTTTTAAAATATAATTGAAGGATATAGCCTTTTTAATCAAAACACAACATTTTAAACCACAATTCCAAAATCATAGAATTAGTTAATAGAATCATGTCAACATCACCAATAAATCAAGTTAGAATAATTAAAAGATTACAGTTCTTCAGTTCTAATTTTGAACAGATTGTGAATGGTTTAAAAACTAACCATAATAATTAATTTAAAAATGAAAAGAATCATTGCATTTTTAATTCTATGCTTATTTTCAAGCTCTTTGTTTAGTCAGGTGTTAAATACCGAAAAAAAACTCGAAATTCGTATTTCATGTTATACAGACAAAAAGACCAATGAAGATTTTATCGTTTCATTGGAAAGCGATGATGATACTCTAACAATCAACACTAAAAAGAAAACTGCATTTTTCCTGGATTACGATAAAAGATATCTCATTCGGTTTCAAAAGGCAGGTATGGAGACCAAAATTGTATTGTTTTCAACCCAAAATATGTCTGTTGCAGAATGGAATAAAGGATTTTCACCAATTCAGTTTGCAGTAAAGTTATTCCCAGCCACCGAATATGAATATTTTGAACGCGAAGTTGCCGGATGGACATTTAATAACGCAATCGATAAATTTACATATAGCACTTATTATCATATACTTAGAAAAAACATTACTCCCATTAATGATAGCACCCACTTAATCGAAGAAAAAGATTATAAAAACAGGGTGATTATTCAGGGATATCTTTCGTCAACTGATCCTGAAACCAGAGATGGCGAATTTAAATTTTATAATGCAAAAGGCGAATTAGAAGCCACTGGCGAATATTCGGCAAACATACCAGCCGGGATTTGGAATTACTATGATTCGAATGGAGAAATCATAAGAAAGATCGATTACGATAAGACCTTAATCTTTTTAATGAATGACACTATTGATTATTCAGACAAAATAGATACTAAAACAAAGAACAAACCGAAGTTACTTGATAAAAAAGCTGGTAGTTTTGACTCATATATTGAACAGAATCTGCAATATCCTATTTACTATTTAAGAAAAGATTTTGGTGATAAAGTGCTGGTTAGTTTTATAATTGATGAAGAAGGAAACTCAAAGAATCTGAAAATACTTTCTAGTCGTGGAAATCTAGACCTGAATATGGAAGCATTGCGGCTAATTTCAGAATCGCCCAGATTGAAACCGGGAGAATCTAACGGAAAGAAGGTTCCTATATTAATGAATTACACTATTGATTTTGGAAAAATTGGCTCAGCCAAGAAAAATAAAAAATAAGCATTCTCTAAATTCCTATAACTATAGCTAAACAAGTTGATATGATTTAGCTCCTATGGAGCTAAATGACTTGCCTGACCTACCCGTTCGGCAGGCGGGCGGCAGTCAGGTTTGTAGCAAGAATGAATGAATTAATGATAAGAGCGCACCAACCAAAAAACTTACAAAATGCAATTCTACTATTTGGTGCGCAAATTACAAATCCTGTTTTCATAATAAATAAGGCAAAGTACAATTGCGTGTCCTAGCTAGATTTATTCTTTTTTCATTATTCTTGCTGACACGCTTTCTACTATCCTAAGCATTTGCTACTACAAACATTCAATCCCTCCGGGATTATAAAAATAAGTAGAAATCACGTGTAAGGCTTTTATAATTATCGGAGTATTCGTGGCGGTTTTCGAGTTCAATGATTAAGTCCTGATCAACAAATGTCTGTTTTTGTCGCTTAAATTCAAGTAATAATCGCTTTACTGCTGCTTTAGGTTTTGGAATTACATTGGTTTGTCTTACACAATATAGACCATGTTCGGCTGCTTTTGCAATAAACAAAACACCTTCGATATAAGGTAGAATGATACTTAACATACCATTTTCTGAAAGTAGCTTTTCAGCACCATCAATAATATCATACAACTCAAGATCGCTATTATGGCGGGCTTTTGTACGTTGATCATCGGGAGTAACCAATGAATTCTGAAAGTACGGCGGATTGGTAACAATTAAATCATATTTATTATTTGTTTCGTGCACAAAATCCTGAAATGACTGGTGCGTTAAATGGATTCTATTTTCCCAGGCAGATTTGCTGAAATTTTCGTTTGCCTGCAAACAAGCTGTCTCATCTATTTCGATTGCATCGATAACCGCATTTGATCGTTGTGCAATCATCAGAGCAATAAGACCTGTACCAGTTCCAATATCCAGAACTCTTTCCGCTTGCTGACAGGTTGCCCACGCACCAAGCAACACACCATCGGTACCTACTTTCATGGCACACTTATCCTGATGAATAGTAAACTGTTTGAATTTAAAATAGGTATTGGCCATAATTTAAAACTTTTCAAAAATCCCTAATCCAAATAATGCGAAATCATATTTTACAGGATCAGCAGGATCAAATTTTCGCAAATTGTTTGTTACCTCCTCAACTGCCTGCCAGTCATTTTGTTTACGATTCAGCAGTCCCAATTTACGGGCTACATTGCCTGTATGCAAATCCAACGGTAAATATAACGCAGATGCAGGAATTTTTTGCCATAACCCAAAATCAACACCACGATTATCATTACGTACAAGCCATCTTAAAAACATATTCAGTCTTTTTGCTGATGCACCCCGCGAAACATCCGAAAAATGTTTATTGGTTCGTTCAGGATGATCGATTTCAAAAAAAACATTTCTAACACCATCAAGTGTGGCTTTAATATTCTGTTTGTAAAGATATTCCTGCTGAAACAAACTCCCCAATCCGCCGTGATTCTTATAAATATTTTTTAAAGATTTTATAAAAAACACACAATCTACACCATTAAAAGTACGATGTACAAAGTATTCGAATCGTTTTAGGTCAGCAATGCTGCAATTTGTTACAAAATCATAGGGAGCATGATCCATCAAAGTTATCAGTCGTTGAGAGTTTTTTATGATTGTAGATCGCTGTCCCCAGGCAATAGTAGCAGTAAGAAAAGCTGAAATCTCTATATCAAAAGGATCGGAAAACAAATGAGGTATTTGTACAGGATCGCTATCAATAAAATCGGGATGATTGTATTTATCGTATTTTTCGTTGAGAAAGGCTTTTAAATCATGAATTTTCACATTCAATAATTTTAAACAAATCTGCCGTCTTTCATTATGAGCTTGCGATCGGCCATATTTGCCAAGCCCTCATCATGAGTGACAATAACAAACGACGAATTATATTTTTTACGGATTGTAAAAAACAAATCGTGAAGCTCCTTTTTATTCTGTGAGTCGAGATTACCAGATGGTTCATCGGCAAAAATAACTGCAGGTCCGTTAATTAGAGCACGTGCCACAGCCACACGTTGCTGCTCACCACCCGACATTTCTTTGGGTTTATGCTCAAGGCGATGACTTAGGTTTAGGAAACCCATTATCTCTTTGGCTTTTTCTTCTGCCTCTTCTTTTTTAGTTTGAGCAATAAACGCAGGAATACAAACATTCTCGAGCGCAGTAAACTCGGGCAACAAATGATGAAACTGAAAAACAAAACCTATATTCTTGTTCCTGAAAGCAGCCAATTGTTTGTCGCGATAAGTGTTTACCTCATTATTTTCGAATAAAATCTTACCTGAGTCTGGTCGGCTAAGAGTTCCTAAAATCTGAAGGAATGTTGTTTTGCCTGCTCCACTAGGCCCAACAATCGAGATTATTTCACCTTTATCAACCTTTAAGTTGATACCTTTAAGTACTTGTAGTTCTCCGTATGATTTGGTAATATTTTCGGCAACAATCATTTGCAAATAGTTTACTTAATAATTTTAACCAAGAAGATCATCTTTCGTATTTTCAACATCTTTTTTAAGATCATTTAAATCTTTTTTAAGATCAGCTCCGGCATCAGACATCTCCCTTTTTATTTCGTCGGTGGCCTTCTTAATTTCCCGAACTCCTTTACCCAGAGCTCTTGCTATTTCGGGAATTTTATTAGCTCCAAAAAACAACAGGATAAAAAGAAATATAATAACAATCTCTGGTCCGCTAATAAAAAGAATTGATTGAAACATAATCTCAATTTTTAACAAATATACATTCTTTATAGAACAAAAAAACCTCATTTATAAATGAGGTTTTTTTAAAAAGATTAATTATCTATTATTCATCAGTTTTCTCATGTTCATCTTTTCTGTAACCAGCATCATAAACAACTGGAGATGCAACAAATACAGATGAGTATGTACCAATCATCACGCCAATCATTAAAGCAAATACAAATCCACGGATAACTTCACCACCAAGAATGAAAATAATGAATATTACAAGCAAGGTAGTGAATGATGTATTGAATGTACGTGCTAATGTATTGTTAATAGCGGCGTTCATTACAGGTTTAACTTTACGTTTTGGATACAACCCTCTGTACTCACGAATACGGTCGAAAACAATTACCGTGTCGTTAACTGAGTAACCCACAACTGTTAATATCGCTGCAATAAATGCCTGATCAATCTCGAGAGAGAATGGTAAGAAACCATACAATAAAGAGAAAATACCCAATGTAATAATAACGTCATGAACCAACGCTGCTACAGCACCAAGTCCATATCTCCAATCTTTGAATCGTATAAAGATATACAAGAACATAAAGATGAATGCAACCAACATTACAATAAATGAACCTATTATAATATCGTCGGCAATGGTAGCTCCCACTTTCTGAGAACTCATTTTATGTGTTGTATTAAAATTATCAAAATCAACCTGATCGCCAAGGATTGGTTTTAAGCCGGTATATAGTTTATTTTCGATATCAGCATCAACAACTACATCATCTTCATCAATACGATATTTAGTAGTTATTTTCACCTGATTATCAGCACCAAAAGTTTTAACCTCCGGAGCAACCCCAAACTGGTCTTTTAATAAATTGGCCACATTTACGGTGCTAACTGAATTATCGAATCGAACTACATATGTTCTACCACCAGTAAAATCAACTCCAAGGTTTAATCCGCGGGTAAATAATGAACTTAAACTTATAACAATTAGAATTGCTGAAATTACATAAGCATATTTTCTGTTATCAATCCATCTGAATTTAACGTTTTTAAATGCGCCTTCAGTTAATTTTGAGGTAAAAGAAATAGGCTTGTTTCTATCCAAGTACCATTCGAAAATTAAACGGGTTAAGAAGATTGCAGTAAATAAAGATGATAAAATACCAATAATTAAAGTAGTTGCAAAACCTCTGATTGGACCTGTTCCAAAGATATAAAGGATAATTGCTGTAATTAATGTGGTTAAGTTACCATCGATAATTGCAGAGTATGAATTTTTAAAACCATCTTTAACAGCTAGCTTAATTCCTTTACCAGCTGTAATTTCCTCACGAATACGTTCGTAAATAATTACGTTCGCATCAACAGCCATACCAAGAGTTAACACAATACCGGCAATACCAGGCAATGTAAGAACAGCACCCATTGAAGCAAGCACTCCCATTAAGAAAAATAAGTTAGCTAAAAGTGCAAGATCGGCTGCTAAACCAGCTCTGCGGCTGTACCAGAAGACCATGTAAGCCATAACCAATACAAATGCAAGTAAAAATGAATTTAAACCGGCATTAATAGCTTCCTGTCCTAATGATGGACCAACAATCTCTTCCTGAATTATTCGTGCAGGAGCAGGTAATTTACCAGACTGAAGTATGTTAGCTAAGTCTTTTGCTTCGTTTACAGTAAAATCGCCAGAAATTGATGAACGGCCACCCTTAATCTCGTCATTAACGCGAGGTGCAGAATATACATAGTTATCAAGAACGATAGCGATGAAATTACCAATATTATTTTTAGTCAAACGAGCCCAAACTTTAGCACCGTCGGCATTCATAGCCATAGTAACTTCCGCATTACCAGTCTGATCAAATTCAGAACGTGCATCGGTTATAACATCTCCATCAAGTGGAGCTTTACCATCGCGTCCGGTAACTTTTATAGCGTGTAACTCATAATAACTCTTTGAGTCATCATATTTATAAGGTTTAACAGCCCATTTAAAATCAATATCTCTTGGAATAACAGCCTGAACCTGTTTCATGTGCAAATATGAATTTACTTTAGCTGTATCGGAGAAATGTGCCATACCAACAGATGAACCTTCCATTGGTGCATTTGTATTTGGGTTAATGCTTGGGCGCAACACTGAGAACAATGGATATCGCTCAGCAATTTGCGACTGAGCTAAATCTGTGGTATCGCTTTTTAATGAATCTGATGCTAACTGATCAACTAAAGACAAATCACCTGTTTCGCTTTTAACCTGAGCTTCTGGTTTATTATCAGTACTAGCTTCTTCAGCCTGATCTAATCCTTTTTGAGCTTTTTCAATTTGATAAATAACATCGTTTGCCTGCAATAAGAATCCATAAACCTGAGTATTGTTATAAGTTTCCCAGAATTCGAGACTTGCAGTTCCTTGTAATAGCTTACGAACACGAGCCTGATCTTTAACACCAGGTAACTCAACCATGATTCGGCCAGATTGCTCTAAACGCTGAATATTAGGCTGAACAACACCAAAACGGTCGATACGGCTACGAAGGATATTAAATGAATTATCGATAGCATCTTTCGATTCCTGACGGATAATATCTAATACCTCTTTGTTAGTTGCATTAAAACTGATTTTATCTTTCAGCTCTACGGTATTAAAAATAGCTGCCAATCGTGCATTTGGATCAACTTGTTCGAAAGCTTGTCCGAAAAGAGTTAAGAAATCTTCGCGACTATCTTTTTGATACTGCTTAGCAAGTGTAATTGCTTTTTGGAAAGTTGTATCCTTGCTGTTGTTAGCCATTGCCTTGATAATATCCTCAACAGATATTTCAAGAATAACGTTCATACCACCTTTAAGGTCAA
>JAVEZW010000138.1:0-9174 GCA_034002805.1 Bacteroidales bacterium
TGGAAGTAACAGATAATAAATCACTCTCGGTTGAAGATCGCAAAAAAATGCAGATTCAGTTAACACCCAAATTATCTGATAGAGCGAAAAAACTTAAAATTGCCGATAAAATATGTAATATTCAGGATATAATTGATGATCCACCTGAAGGCTGGTCAGATGATCGTAAAATTGCCTATCTCGATTGGGCAAAGCAGGTGGTTGCTGGTGCTCGGGGCTTAAATCCCGAGATGGATGCATACTTTGATGAGGTGTATTCAACATCGATGCATAGGCTGGATAAATAATAGTTAAAATTTTATATTTCTGATTTTAGATTTATCTTTACCCCGTGATAAAAAATAAGGCAATCATATTAACACCTTTACTTTTTGCATGGACAATCATCTTTGCTCATAGTATTATTCCTCACAATCATCACCACGAATCGGTTGAGGAGTGCAAATCACATACAAATAATTCGAATGATAATCATAGAACTGATTTTGTGTCATTTTTTTCAAGTCACGATCATCATTCCGAAGACAACAATCATTGCCATTTTAATATCAACACCACGCTAACCAAGTATGTTGATTCACCAAATGCATTTCTCTATTCTGAAATCGTTATTGTACCAGTTTCTAGCTTGGTTCAGACTATTTGTTGTGATCATCAGGTTAGTTTGTTAAAACATTTTTATTTCGATTCTTTTACCCATCGCGGGCCTCCTTCTTTTTCATAATTATTAGCTCTGTTTTTATTTGTATTAAGTTGTCTGTATAAAGACATCTGATTATTATTAACAATTTATTAATTAAGTAATTATGAAAAAATCAATTTTTATTATCATCGTATCATTATTTGTAGCATTTGCATTTTCGTGCGGAAATAAATCAACAAATCAACCGGCTGAAACACATGCCCATTCTGATGGAACAGTGCACGAAGGAAGTGTTCATAACGAGGCAACTGAAGCTATTCCAGAACAGGAAAGTTTTGAGGTTGATGCAGATAGCAGTGCGGAACATACTCACGATCATGACCATGATCACAGCCATTCTCACGATCATCAGCATTAAAAAAAATCGGTAAAGGAACACTATCGGAACATTCTCAAGGCGATTCTGATAGTTTTTGTTTGATTTTGAATAAAAATTAACAATTTAATCAATATATGAAAAATCAATTATTAGTGATGTTGATTTTGCTTTTTGCAGTGTTTTCCTGTAAGAATAAATCAACCGAAATACATGAGCATGAACATAACGATGTAAAGATTTATCTTACCGAATATTCTGATCATCTCGAAGTGTTTGCCGAAGCAGATCCTTTTATTGTTGGCGAACAATCAACAATTCTTGCTCACTTTACAAGGCTTTCAGATTTTAAACCCATAACTGAAAGTTCGGTAACCGTAAGTTTAATTGTAGGTTCAAAAGGGATTAAGCAAACTCAGGATAAAAAACGATCTGCCGGAATCTATAATTTTGTTTTAAAGCCCGAGAGTGCAGGAGTAGGTAAGATGATTTTCGAAATTAAAAATTCACAGGAAAATTATAAGGTTGTAATTAATAATGTTGAGGTTTTTGCTGATGAGCATTCTGCTATGCATGCTGCCGAAGAATCATCAAAGAATGGGGTAAATCAGATTAATTTTACCAAAGAACAGTCTTGGAAAATTGAGTTTGCAACAGCCAATCCCGAATTAAAACCCTTTGGAGAAATTATAAAAACAACTGCTCAATTTCTTCCATCACAAAACGATGAACAGATTATCTCATCCAAAACAAGTGGATTTGTAATGTTTACTGAAGAAATGGCAGAGGGAATGCATGTTTCTGCCGGACAACCAATTGCAACCATTGCTGGCAATGAATTAGCAGAAAATAATATTTCGGTTCGTTTGCAGGAGGCTAATAATAACTTTGAGCTGCATAAAACTAACTACGAACGAGGACAGAAGCTGGCTACCGAAAATATTATTTCGGAGAAAGAGCTTTTGCAATTAAAAACCGATTACGAAAATGCAAAATCAATATATGAAAATCTTAAACAAAACTTTAATAAACAGGGGCAAACCATTAAAAGTAATCAAAGTGGTTTTGTCAGCAATCTGATGGTTTCTAATGGACAGTTTGTTGAATCTGGTCAAGCGCTCTTTAGCATATCCTCAAATAAAAGCTTATTGCTTCGTGCTGAGGTTTCTCAGAAGTATTGGGTAACATTAAAAAGCATAGAAACAGCTACATTTAAAGGTGCAGGTAATACCAAATTATTTACTCTTGAAGAATGTAATGGCAAGTTACTGAGCTTTGGAAAAAGTACTGGTTTTGATAATAACTATATGCTACCAGTAACTTTCCGTATTGAAAACAACGAAGGGTTTGTGCCAGGTGCTTTTGTTGATATTTTTATAAAAACAAAATCAGACGATAAAAAGCTTATTGTTCCTAGTTCATCACTTATTGAAGAACAAGGTAATTTCTTTGTTTTTGTGCAGATTACACCGGAGTTATTCGAAAAAAGACAAGTAAAGACAGGCTCTACCGATGGAGTATATACCGAAATTATTGATGGATTAAAGTTGTCAGAAAGAATAGTTTCAAAAGGAGCTGTAATTGTTAAGCTGGCAGCCGTTTCAAATAGCCTCGATCCTCATGCCGGACATGTTCATTAAGATAGTGAATTGTGAGCGGTGAATAGTGAATTGTTTCTTGAGATATAATAATCATTTAAGAAATTGTTCTTTGTGAAACTTAGTGTAAGCCTTTGTGTCACTTTGTGGTAAAAAAAAAGCTTAATAGACTTAAGAACGTAGAGTAAACATTTACCATGTTTAACAAACGTATGATTTAAAATTCAAAATTTATAATTTAAAATCTCTTATCGTGTTAAATAAAATAATACAATTTTCGCTGCAAAATAAGTTTTTAGTACTACTTGCGGCAATAATATTAACATTATCGGGTATTTACACAGCTCAGCAGATGGATGTGGATGTATTTCCGGATCTCACTGCACCTACAGTTGTTGTAATGACCGATGCTCACGGAATGGCTGCCGAAGAAGTAGAACGATTAGTATCGTTTCCAATAGAAACAGCTGTTAATGGAGCAACTGATGTGCGCAGAGTTCGTTCTAACTCATCATTTGGTTTTTCTTTTGTTTGGGTTGAGTTCGATTGGGGAACAGATATCTTTAAAGCACGTCAGATTGTTAGCGAAAAACTTGTGTCGTTGTCCGGACAAATGCCGGCAGGTATTGATCAGCCCGTGCTTGCGCCACAGTCGTCTGTTATGGGCGAAATACTTTTTATCGGTCTGCAGTCTGATTCTACCTCGATGATGGATCTTAGAACCATTGCTGAGTGGAATATTAAGCCTATTTTGCTGGCTACAGGTGGCGTTTCGCAGGTTACCATAATTGGAGGTGATTACAAGCAGTATCAAATTCTTGCCGATCCTCAGAAAATGAGTTATTATCAGGTTTCGATGCACGAATTATCGCAAGTATGCAGCGGTATCAGTCAGAATTCGAACGGTGGAGTAGTTAGGCAGTATGGAAACGAATATGTTGTAAGAGGTATAGCCCGAACATTTTTAATCGATGAGCTGGCCGAATCTTTTATTAAATCAAATAATGGGAGACCTGTTTTTTTAAAGGATGTAGCTGAAGTTAAAATCGGAAGTGCTGTAAAAATGGGTTATGCATCGCAAAATGCCAAGTCTGCTGTAATAATCTCAATTTCAAAACAACCCAACACGAATACGCTAAATCTTACAAAAAATATTGAGAAAAACCTCGATGAAATTCGAAAAACACTTCCTTCAGATGTGGTTTTAGATAGCAAAATATTTCGACAGGCAGATTTTATCGAAAAATCAGTAAATAATGTGCAACGTTCTTTACTCGAAGGGGCTTTGTTTGTTACCATTATCCTTTTTATTTTTCTGGGAAGTTTCCGTACAACGATCATTTCGCTTTTAGCAATTCCATTATCATTATTGGGAACCATAATTGTGCTTAAAATTCTTGGTTTAAACATTAATACCATGAGTTTAGGTGGTATGGCTATTGCAATTGGTTCGCTGGTTGATGATGCTATTATTGATGTTGATAATGTGTATAAACGGCTACGGCAAAACTTTAAAAAGCCGAAAGAAGAGAGAGAATCAGTTTTTACAGTTGTGTTCGATGCTTCACGAGAAATAAGGGCATCAATTCTGAATGCCACATTTATTATCATCGTAGCATTTATTCCGTTATTTTTTCTTTCAGGTATGGAGGGCCGAATGCTTAAGCCTCTTGGAATAGCATATATTGTATCGCTTTTTATGTCGTTAATTGTTGCTATGACATTAACTCCTTTGTTATGTAAGATGCTATTGTCGAGTGACCGATATTTAACCCGAAAGGAAAAAGACAACTGGTTTACCACAAAACTTACGAATGCTTATATAAAATCGCTAGAATGGGCGTTGCGTCATAAAAAGGGAATCTTAATTTCGGTGGTTGGATTATTTATAGTTTCGTTATTGGCATTTTCAACTATGGGACGAAGTTTTTTACCCGAATTTAACGAAGGCGCATTAACAATAACAGCTGTAAGTCAACCCGGAATATCGCTCGAAGAAAGCAATAAACTTGGTAATTTAATCGAAACAGAATTATTAAGCATTCCCGAGGTTATTACTACAGCCCGAAGAACTGGTCGTGGTGAGCTTGATGAACATTCGCAGGCCACAAATAGTGCCGAAATTGATGTTAATTTTGAGCTAAATGATCGCGCGAGCGAAGTATTTATGGCTGAGGTTAGGCAAAAACTTGTAAATATTCCAGGTATTGCGGCTACTGTGGGTCAACCATTAGGTCATCGTATTGATCATATGATTTCTGGTACTCGAGCAAATATTGCTATAAAAATTTTTGGTACCGATCTTAATCAGTTGTTTATTCTTGGAAATCAGGTAAAAAACCTGATCTCCGATGTACCTGGTTTGGTTGATGTTACCGTTGATCAACAGGTTGAGATTCCACAAATACAAATAAGAGCCAAAAGGCAAATGCTTGCTCAGTTTGGAATTACTATCGAAGAGTTTAATCATTTTATTGAAACAGCCTTCTCTGGCGAAAAAGTTACTGATATTTATGAAGGACAGCGTAGCTTCGATCTGGTTATCCGACTAAATAAAGATTATACCGAAACAATTGATGGTTTGAAACAATCGTTAATTGATACCCGCGATGGTAAAAAGGTGACGCTAGAACAAGTTGCAGATATCGTTTCAGTTTCTGGTCCTAATTCGATCTCGCGCGAAAATGTTCAGCGAAAAATGGTTGTGTCGGCAAATGTTGCTGGTGCAGATTTGCGAAATACTGTAAATGAGATTCAGAACCGAATAAACGATAATATTAAATTGCCCGAAGGATACATGGTACAATATGGAGGGCAGTTTGAAAACGAGGCAAAAGCTTCAAAAACATTGCTGCTTACCTCTATTTTAGCCATATTTATAATATTTCTGTTATTGTATCAGGAATTTAAAAATCTGAAACTGGCAGGTATAATTATGCTTAACTTACCAATGGCCGTAATAGGAGGAATATTTACTATTTATTTTACCTCTTCAATTGTGAGCATTCCTGCCATTATTGGGTTTATAACCTTGTTTGGAATAGCTACCCGAAATGGTATTTTGTTGGTTTCGCATTACCAGTATTTTAAACAAAAAGGTGTTGAAACATATAATACTGTTACCCTCGGATCGGCAGACAGGCTTAATCCGATTCTTATGACAGCCCTTACGGCAGCCTTAGCGCTTATACCGCTGGCATTAAATGGTAATGCCACTGGTAACGAAATTCAAAGTCCTATGGCAAAGGTTATCCTTGGAGGATTACTTACATCAACTTTATTGAATATTTATATAATACCTATTGTTTATAGCATGATCGAAAATCGCAGTAATTCTAAAAATCAACAACTATGATACGGTTTATTATTAAAGTGATTTTAACCTCAGTTTTAATCGTTACGGTTTCTGAGGTTGGAAAAAGAAACTCGATAATGGCTGCAATTTATGCCTCACTGCCTTTAACCACGTTACTTGCAATGGTTTGGTTGTATATAGATACCAAAGATTTGCAGAAAGTTTCCTCACTTTCATGGAATGTGCTTATTGCTATTGTACCCAGTTATGCTTTCCTTATTTCATTTCCTATGCTTATAAAATATGGATTTGGTTTTTGGGTTTCATTGCTGATTGCGGCTTTTGTAACGGTTGTTGCTTATCTTACATATGTTTTTATTTTAAAATACTTTGGTGTAAACTTCCTTTAAAATTATTTAAATGAAAAAAAATACTATAAATATGATTTTATTCTTTTTGCTGATATCATCAGCAGAAATAAAATCTCAGACAATCGATGAGGTCTTAAAAACTATCGAATCAAATAATCAGGAGATTTTGGCAGCGCAGAAACTAATCGAAAGTAAAACATACGAATATAGAAGTAAGGTTTTGCCCGAAGGGCCATCGTTCTCTTATGGTTATTTTCCCGATAATTCAACAAATCAGGGACCAAAAGAAACCTTTGAAATTAGTCAGTCGTTTCAGATGCCTTGCTTTTACAGAAACCAATCAACATTATCTAAATTAATGATTGAACAAGAAAAACTGAGTTACCAGCAGGTTCGTCAATCGATACTTTCAGAAGCTAAAAACCTGTTAATCGAATCAGTTTATCATACAAAGATGAGTTTTCTACTACAGGCGCGACTTTCTGATGCAGAAAACCTAATGATCGCATTTACAAAACGTCTCGAAAATGGCGATGTGAATGTACTTGAGGTAAATAAATCAAAACTGCACTTGTTACATATTCAAAATCAATTAAAAACCATTCAGAATGATTTAAATTCAGTACTCAAGCAATTAGTCTTTATGAATGGGGGAAAAGAATTGAATGTTATTCTTGCCGATTATCCTTTGATTCAGGATATTGATTTTGAAAAGGTAATGAACGAAAAGCAAACTAGCGATCCTGGACTATTGTATGCAAAAAAACAAATTGAATCATCAACCAATTTGGTAAAAGTTACAAAGAATCTGCAGTTACCTAAATTTAGTTTGGGATACGCAGGAGAAACAGTTGCTGATGAAAAATTCAGAGGTTTTGTAATAGGAATGTCAGTACCTATCTGGGGAGCTCGTTCTGAAATCAAAAAAGCCAACTACGAGTCACAATATATTAATTTAAATAGCCAATTGACTGAAACCAAAATTAAAACTGAAATAAATCAGCAAATCGAAAAAGTTAAAACATTAAAAGAAAATCTTAAAAATTATTCAGTTGCGCTTGAATCGGTTAATAATCTGGAGCTTTTAAAAAAATCACTTGATCTTGGCGAAATCTCATCAATCGAATATTTTACCGAAATCAGCTATTTCTATCAGATTTACGACGATTATATAGCTGCTGAAAAGGATTATCAGATAGCAATGAATGAATTACTCAGGTATAAGCTTTAATTTAATTAATCTACAACATAATCATAGCTGCTCAATTAAAGGGCAGCTTTTTTATTACTAGAAAAATTTTCTACATCTAAAACTAATTGTTCTCAATTTGATTTATCTTTGCAAAACATTTTTTATTAGAAAACCTGAAATAATTCAATTCAACCATTGAATTATTTGATTTTTATTACTGATTATCCATCGAATATTTTTAAATTATTTCAATTTTAAGTTTAGTTTATTTATGGCCGATAGTCAATTTCTTTTCATTTCATTATGTGCTACAATTGTAGGATGGCTTACAATCTATTTTGCTCCTGACCGATTTAAGGGAAAAGCAACAATTGGATTCGTATTCATCAATGCAATTCTTACATCAATTCCAGCAATTCATGTGCTTACATCTGGTAAAATCGAAATTCTGCTGTCTGGAATTTCACTTATCGGTGAGATTCCAATCCGCATTGATTCGCTTTCGGCTTGGTTTATCCTTATTATTAATTTTACTGGCATTACAGGCGTTTTCTATGGATTAGGTTATATGAAATCCTATTCTGATCAGAAACCGAATCTCACGTTGCATTGGCTTCTGTATTTATTGTTTCATTCGTCTATGCTTTGGGTTTGCATGGTGCAGAACAGCATTGTGTTTTTAATTGTATGGGAGTTAATGTCGCTTTCATCTTTATTTCTGGTAATCTTTGATCATCAAAACAGTAAAACACTCAAGGCTGGATTAAACTACCTGGTTCAGATGCACATTGGTGTTGCTTTATTAACAGTAGCTTTTATTTGGGTCTATCTTTCAACAGGCTCACTTGATTTTGCTGCAATAGCTCAATTCTTCCAAACACATTCTAATATTTGGTTATTCCTGCTGTTTTTTATAGGATTTGGAATTAAAGCTGGGTTTATTCCGTTTCATTCGTGGTTACCTCATGCGCATCCTGCTGCACCATCGCATATTTCCGGTGTTATGTCAGGTGTAATTGTAAAGCTTGGCATATATGGAATTTTCAGGATGATTACTTTTCTACAAACTGATTTCCTTATCCTTGGTGAACTGATTCTTGGTGTTTCTGTAATGACAGGATTGTACGGAATTATCAATTCAGCTGTTCATCGTGATTTTAAGAAAATGCTCGCATATTGTACAATCGAAAATATTGGTATTATTGGTATTGGTATCGGTTTGGGATTAATTGGATTGGGCAATGGCAACAACATATTGGTTATTTTAGGTTTTGGTGGGGCATTGCTTCATACCTTAAATCATTCTTTATTCAAATCGTTATTATTCTTCTCTGCTGGATCGGTTTATCAGCAGACACATACCCGCGATATGGAAAAGCTGGGTGGATTAATCCGCAACATGCCTCAAACGGCATTTCTTTTTTTAATTGGTGCACTTGCAATTGGTGGATTACCTCCATTTAATGGTTTTGTGTCTGAGTTTATTTTATACAAAGGAATGCTTGAAGGAATAAGCTCATCCAATATGTATCATGTAATTCTTATTATTATTGCTTTTGCAGGATTATCAACTATGGGTGGACTTTCTATATTGGTTTTTACCAAGAGCTTTGGAACTATCTTTTTGGGCTCTCCTCGAACAGAATTGCATCATACACCAGCTGAGGTATCGTTATTAATGCGTGTGCCTCAGTTTGTA
>JAVEZW010000139.1:0-9172 GCA_034002805.1 Bacteroidales bacterium
GCAATTCCACCTCTTAATGCACCCCACCATAGCACATATGAGTCTTTAACTTTTAGTCCATATCCTGATTTTCTCATCACAGGATATAGAAAGGCTATAACAGCAACTCGCGCAATATGAACACCTATATAAATTAGTATAAGGATTAAAAAATCGGTACCGGTAAATACTACCCGATTAGCAATAACAACACCTACAATTATAAAAATCAAAGTATTTGCAATAAAAGCAAATAGTTCCCAGAATTCGTGCAAGAAATGTTCAACCTGAGGACTCAACCTTGTTCGGCCTACTCCAGCCATCATTATTCCAAAAGTTACTAGTCCAATCACTCCTGAAACATGAAAGAAATGCTCAGCAATAAAAAAAGTAATATAAGCTGCTGCAATTAAGATACTTATCTCTACTAAAGCATCATTAAAAACCTTTTTAACCCACATAATAGTGATCCAGGCAATTGTTAATCCAACTAATGCCCCGCCCAATGATACTTTAAAGAACTCATATAATGCAGAATTTTCTCCACCCACACCTGTAAATCCAGCAAAGAATACCATAAAAAACACGATTGCAGTACCATCGTTTAACATCGATTCACCTTCAATTAATGTCCCAAGTTTTTTACTTGCACCCAATTCTTTTAAAATTGCCGTTACTGCCACAGGGTCAGTAGCACTAACTACCGCACCGAACATTAATGCCATTGTCCATGTCCATGCCGACAATCCTATACCACTTATTTTTATTAGGATAATAACAAGAGCAGTAATAAAAAGAGCAATTAATATTCCGGGAACAGCAAGAAGTGTAGCATTTGTAAAAATTTTTTTAAATGTATGAACATCTAAAGCAAAAGCTGCATCAAAAATTAAAATTGGTAAAAAAACAAATAATACCATATGTGGATCAATATTGCCTGCCCAACTAATCGAATCACTTATAAAACTAACATCAATTTTTAGAAAACCAAGATTCCAATTTCCCAAAAGACCAAGTCTTGCCAATAAACCAAGTCCAAGACCAATTATTAATAGTAAGACCGTATATGGAATAGGTGCTTTTTTAAATAAATGACGAGTAGCAGCGCCAATGATTAATGCAATTATTAGAAAAAAAAGTGGATTCAAATTACTTGTGTGCCCACCTTCTTCGTGTTGTGTAATATGTTCTGTATTTTCTGCATGCTGGTGAATTATTGTAGTATCTGTGTTATGCGATTGCTCTTGCCCATAAATTGATTTAGGAATAAATTGAAATGAAAAAACGATGAACAAGCAAATAAGTATTTGGCAAATTGGAAGTGATATTTTTTTAGTCATAACCAAGATTTATAAAATTAAATCCAAGTTACAAAAAAATAGATTACTACAGTTAAAACCTGAAACAAAATATTTGTTAAAAAAAGTCGTACTTGGTGATTATTTATGCTAAAGATACTATTAGTTCAAGATTTTTTAATTATAAGGAATGCGTTGTATTTACAAGATCGCTAAGTATAGTAGGGTTGTTTTCAATAGCTGTTCCTACAACTACCATATCGGCTCCAGCTTTAATGGTTTGCTCGATATCTGTTTTGGTTTTTATTCCGCCACCAACAACTAATGGAATACGAATGTTCTGTTTAACTCCATTAATTAAATCGTACCGAACATGATTGTTGGCTCCGCTGCCGGCTTCAAGATAAATGAGTTTAAGTCCAAGCATTTCGCCAGCCATGGCCGTTGCGATTGCTATATCCGTTTTCTCAGCAGGTATTGGGCGTGTATTACTCATATACTCAACAGAGGTTGATTTTCCACCTTCAATTAATATGTACCCTGTTGGTATTACCTCTAATCCGCTTCGTTTAATATATGATGAGGCAATTACATGGTTTCCAATTAACAAATCTGGGTTACGCCCCGAAATAAGGGATAACAACAATATACCATCTGCGGTGGATGTTATTTGTAAAGGACTTCCAGGAAATAACAGCAACGGTATGTTCGTATTATCTTTTATTAGTTTAGCTGAATGATCTATTTGATTATTTAATAAACTTCCACCAATTAAAATTAAATCTACCTGAGAATTATTAGCATGGCTAATCACTTCCAATAACGATTTTTCTGTGTGATTATCAGGATCAATTAAAAGCGCAAAAAGCTTTTTGCCATTTTTTAAATTTTCAAGTATTTTGTTATAAATCATTTGTACAGAAATTTATTGCGAAGACTTTATTTATAACACCAAACAACGGCATAGTTTTTATGAGTAAAATAGTTTAAGGTAAACTTCTCGTTCATATAACTATTATTTACAACTCCAATAATAAGTCCCTTATCTTTAGGTTTAAACGGTTCTATTTTAAGGTTCGTAACAAAGTTAATATCTACTTTATCACAAATTTTATAAAGAGCTTCTTTAGCACACCAATGCAAGTATAGATGATATATTTCCTGGTTTTTATCTATTGATTCGAGTTCCTCAGGACGCATAAATTTTTCGGCAATTCGCAACACTTTGTCCGACATAAACTCAAGATCGAGGCCAACTCTGCGTTTTTTATTTAAAAGTATTGCTGTAAGTTCTTTTGAGTGCGAGATACTTATGTTATGCGAATTATTATGCAAATAGGGTTTTCTTTCTGGTCCGTAAACGATTCTGGAATCCTTATCGGTTAATGAGTTAAGCAAAACACGAACACTTAACCATTCGAGTTTTCGCTGATGATTTTTAAAACTCTCGAGCCGCTCAACATCTTTTTCATCAAGGGTTACCATTGATCTCAGATAATCAAAATCTTCGGTAATCTCCCACATTCCTAAGATTCCGTCTTCATTAAAAGGTTCATTTAATATTATAGCCATAGTTTAACTATATTATTTCCATTCAAACGACTCAATCATTACAATGATATCATCCTTAATAAATCGAATAACTGGAGCTAATGAATCCTTATTGGGTTCAACATTAAAATATAAAGCTCCTCTTACATAATGGTTTATGCTGTCGGTAACATAAAACTGAATTGACGAAGCAGCATTTCCATCAATCTCATATAAAATGCCGTAGATATTGCGCTCTGGTTGTATAAATACTTGTTCGTGAATAGCGTCGGCCTTTATTGAATGTTTGTAAGCTAGTTTTCTCGAATCTTCAAGTATTTGTCCAAGATTATTGTTTATGTTCTTGTAACTTATATGTAGTCGTCCACCAATTTTATTAAAATCCATATTAATCCAGCAAGGTTCGGTATTTTTGTCTGCATCGGCAACAATGGTTGCATAAATAGGGTAATCAAATGAATAGGGGCAATCGGAGGTAAATTTTTGGTATTCTTTTTCGGGCAAATCGATTCTGAAATAACCTCTTGGCTTGGGTGTTGTATTTTCCCTGCAGCTAGTTATAAATACAGACAACAGAATAATAACAATGTAATATTGTAAATAGCTGATTTTGTACATTATAATGATTAAATGAATTACTGGTTGATAGTTACCTTAATTTGTTTTATCCGTCTTTTATCAACTGCTTCGATAGTAAATGTAAGATTTTTATAATTTATAACTTTGTTTTTTTCTGGAATTTCGCCTGTTAGTCCAAGTATAATTCCGGCTATCGTGTCTGCATCGCTACTTATGTCATCAAAAAAGTTATCATCGATTTCGAGTATCTTAAAAAAATCGTTTAAAAGGGTTTTCCCTTCAAAAATGTAGGTTGTATCATTAATTTTAAGATAGCTTCTTTCATCTTCATCCGACTCATCGGTAATTTCGCCAACAATTTCTTCGAGCACATCTTCGAGGGTAACAATTCCATTTGTTCCACCATATTCATCGATTACTATAGCCATATGGATTTTGTTTTTCTGAAAATCCTTTAGCAGATAATTGATCTTTTTATATTCCGAAACAAAATAAGGTGGACGCAATAATGCCTGCCAGTTAAAATCATCTCCTTTATTAAAATGCTCAAGCAGATCTTTAATATATAAGATGCCTTTAATATTATCGAAACTTTCTGAAAACACTGGTACTCTTGAGTGTCCCGATTCGATAATTAGCGGGAGCAGAGTCTTAAAGCTGGTATTGTATTCTACTGCAAAAACATCCACTCTTGATTTCATAATCTCACTAACATCAATATTGCCAAATTTAACAATACCCTTTAAGATGTTTTCATCTTCGTTAATCTGATTAGTGGTAAGATTCAGAGCCTCAGAAAGATCGTCTATTGTAATATTGTGTTTAATCTTTGTGAGTTTGTTTGCTATGAGCGATGAATTTCTTGAAAGTAAATAACTTACCGGAAAAAATACAAAGTCAAAAAGCGAGATGATGGGTGATGAAAAATAGGTAAACTTTTCGGGGTTTTTGTGCGCAAAATGTTTTGGTACTATTTCAATAAAAATTACATACAGGAGCCCAAAAATTATAGACTGGAAAATAAATCCCCAGATAGGCTCTAATGTAAAATCAAAAATCTGATTTAGAATAACTGTTTGAATCAATAAATAACAAATTATTAAAAATCCTTTTGCAATAATAAGTGTTGCGAGTAATTTTTTTGGATCTTCTAATCGCTTGGTAATAAGCCGGCTGCGAAAATCGTATTTGGTTTGCAGGTTGGTAATTGCCGAGGATTTTAATGCGAAAAACGATATTTCTGCTCCGGATATTAGTGCAGTTATAAAAATTACTAACAACGAAAAAACTATACCTATTATAGTATAGCTGTTAAATCCTTTTATTGCAATGCCAGCAATAATAAGTATCGACGGGAGAGGATCAGTGAGTTCCAATTTTATTATAAATTAAGTTATTAAAATGGTAAATCGTCAGCTTCGGCTGGAATATCAGTTTCGGTAATGTTCATTGGCTCATCGGCTGCTGCTGATGATTCTTCACCACTATGCTTTTGTCCAAGCAATTGCATTGTATCAGCAACTATTTCGGTAGTATATCTTTTGTTTCCGTCTTTATCGTCCCAGCTGCGAGTTCTTATTTTACCTTCGATGTAAAGTGGAGTTCCTTTTTTTACATATTTTTCAGCTACTTCGGCTAAGCCTCTCCAGGCAACTATATTATGCCATTCGGTATTGGTTACTTTTTGATTGTCTTTTTTATAAGTCTCGCTGGTTGCTAATGAAAATTTGGCAACAGAAACGCCTTTGTCAAGATGTTTTACTTCGGGATCTTTTCCAACATTTCCAACAAGAATAACTTTATTTATACCCATCTCAATTTATTTTTAATTAATAATTGTAAAGTTAAAAATTTTTGAATCAAAGGCAATAATACAAAAAATTAATGCAAAGTCGTTTTAAAATAGTTTTCGATAAGCTTTGGAATCCCATATCTATAAATCTCAGAGTGAGTTATAAGTATATATTTTGATTTTACAAAACGATTTGGTTTGTTAATCTCAATCTGGTAAAAACGTGCAATTAGCTGTTGATGAGATAATTGATGTTTTATGATTTGTGAAACATAGGTTATTTTAAAGGATGTTTTGTCGAACAATTCAATCCATTGTTTGTGGTTTTGCAATTCTTCGGGAGTAACCTGGGTTTCTGTTTCAATCAGAGGTAACTGGTAAAGCAACTGCCAGATATCATTTTCGACACGTTTTTCGATAAATGTTTTACCATTATATAATAGGTGCAAATAATTAAAATACCTTTTTGATACTTTTATCTTTTTCTTTTTAACAGGTAGGTCATTAATCATGTTGTATGTAAATGCAAAACATTCATTTTTAAAAATGCAAAGTGCACACTCTGGATTTTTGGGTGTACAAACCAATGCTCCAAACTCCATGATTGCCTGGTTGTGCTTTCCGGGATCTTTTAAGTTTATAATCTTATTGGCTATGTTTTTAAAAACCGTTTTACCTTTTGATGAATCAACCTGTTCGGTTAATCCATAAAATCTGGCCAAAAAGCGGTAAACGTTTCCATCGACTACAGCAACAGGTTCGTTATAACAAAATGATGCAATCGCAGCAGCAGTATATTCGCCAATGCCTTTAAGTTTTATAAGTTCCGAGTATTGTTCCGGGAATTTACCTTGGTAATCAGCCATAATTGCTTTAGCTGTTTGATGCATGTTTCTTGCTCGCGAGTAATAGCCCAGTCCTTGCCATAAACTTAAAACATGATCGATTGAATCGGAAGCAAGACTATTTACATCGGGATATTTCTCGATGAATCGATAAAAATAACTTATGCCTTGATTAACGCGCGTTTGCTGAAGAATGATTTCCGACACCCAAATAATATATGGATTTTTTGTTTCGCGCCAGGGCAATTCTCTTTTGTTCTGATCGTACCATTTTAATAGTACTTTGCTGATGCTCATAATATAAGTGAGTAAGTTTTTTTTAAAAGATTTAACAAAAATACTCGTTTTGTATTTTATTAATCAAAAGAAATCTTTTATATTTGCAGTTCGAAAATAAAGAATGATCTAAAATATTGATAATTAAAGTTTTTAAAAAATGACAAAAGCAGATATCGTTAACGAAATTTCCAAAAACACCGGAATTGAGAAAGTAACTGTTCAGAAAGCAGTAGAAGCCTTTATGGAAACTATTAAGGATTCATTAGTTAGTGAAAAAAATGTGTACCTAAGAGGTTTTGGTAGTTTTATCGTTAAAAAACGTGCAGAAAAAACTGCAAGAAATATTTCAAAAAACACAACTATTATTATTCCTGAGCATTTTATTCCTTCTTTCAAACCTTCAAAGAGATTTGTTAACAAGGTAAAAAATAATGTAAAAAAAGGTAAGTAATAATATTTAAATTCAAATAACTATGCCAAGCGGAAAGAAGAGAAAAAGGCACAAAATGGCTACTCATAAACGTAAAAAACGTTTAAGAAAAAATCGTCATAAGAAAAGAAAATAGGATAATTAGATTATCCTTACTAGGCAATTGAACCTATCGAAGTTCGTCTTCTTTAGGTTTAAGTTGTTTTATGTAAGAGTTGATTTTACCAAATTTTGGAGAAGGAATTGTGAGTACCGAATTAGTTATTGACGTAACTCCCTCAGACATAGCGATTGCATTACTTGAGAGCAAACAGCTTGTTGAGCTAAACAAAGAAAAAAGAAATTTACAGTTTACAGTAGGTGAGATTTACCTGGGTAAGGTTAAACGTATTATGCCCGGGCTAAATGCTGCATTTGTTGATGTTGGTTACGAGAAAGACGCGTTTTTGCACTACCTTGATCTCGGACCTCAGTTTCAAACACTTAACAATTACCTTAAAAACTCACTTAACCGAAAAGGTAAACCATTTTCGATTCCTCGGGTAAAACTCGAGAAAGAAATCGATAAAAATGGTAAAATAGCTGATGTGCTTAAACCGGGTCAGCTGGTTATGGTTCAGATAGCTAAAGAACCTATCTCAACTAAAGGGCCTCGCTTAAGCTCCGAATTGTCGATTGCCGGAAGAAACCTGGTATTAATACCTTTTGCCGATAAAGTGTCTGTTTCGCAAAAAATTGAATCGGCTGAAGAAAAAAAGCGACTTAAAAAGCTGGTTGAAAGTATTAAACCAAAGAACTACGGAGTTATTGTTCGTACTGTGGCCGAAGGTAAAAAGGTTGCGGTACTTGATGGCGAACTTAGAGGCTTGGTTAAAAAGTGGGAGAGCTCATTCGAAAAGATTAATATTTCTAATGTTCCTAAACTCGCTATTGGCGAGTTAACCAGAACTTCAGTTATTCTTAGGGATATTTTAAACGGTTCGTTTAATAATATTTTTGTTAACGACGAGTCTACCTATCAGGAGATAAAGGATTATGTTGATACCATTGCTCCTGAAAAAGGTAAGATTGTTAAATTGTATGATGGTCCAAACCCAATTTTCGACCATTTTGGAGTTGATAAACAGATAAAAGCTGCTTTTGGTAAAACAGTATCGTTTAAAAACGGTGCTTACCTTATTATCGAACATACAGAGGCTCTGCATGTTATCGATGTAAACAGTGGCAACAGATCTAAGCTTGGCGAAGATCAGGAATCAAATGCACTTGAGGTAAATTTGGCTGCTGCCGACGAAATAGCCCGACAATTGCGACTACGAGATATGGGAGGTATTATTGTTGTGGATTTTATCGATATGCACAGCAATGAAAACAGGCAAAAGGTATTCGACAAAATGAGGGAGGCAATGGATTCTGATCGAACCAAACACAACATTCTACCATTAAGCAAATTTGGATTAATGCAGATTACCCGCCAACGCGTGCGACCTGAACTGAATATTCAGATTCTCGAAAAATGTCCTACATGCAAAGGTTCTGGCGAAATTACCCCAAGTATTTTACTGGTTGATGATATCGAAAATCATATTAATTTTCTGATTAACGAAACTCATTATAAAAAATTAACTTTAAAGGTTCACCCATATATTAAGGGATTTATTAAGAATGGGTTTTTCTCGCTACAATGGAAATGGTTTTTTAGGTTTAAAAAAATCATCAGGGTGCAATCAGTTAGTTCTTATCAATTACTCGAATTTCATTTTTTCGATAAAAATGGCGAGATCATTAAAGATTAATTTTGTAAGAACATAAAACAATTCATAAATTTTTTTGTTTATAAAATGATTAATAAATAGATGCAGATTGATTTCTGCATTTTTTTTATTTTATGTAGATTGATTACATTTGAACCTTTGAAATAAAAACAAAAAATGATGAAACAAAAAGCGCTACTTTCTGCAATTTTATTATTTGTTGCAACGAGTCTTTCGGCTCAACTTTTTAATCCTGTAAAATGGACCACCAAAAGTGTAAAAACCGGAGATAACACAGCCGATTTAATTTTCGAAGCAACCATCGACATGAAATGGCATCTCTATTCACAATACTTTGATGAAGGAGGACCTGTAAGAACCAATTTTATGTTTGATGAATCTGATCAATTCGAATTGATTGGAAAACCATCAGAGAGTCCAGAGCCTGAAGAAGTTATGGATGAGGTTTTTAAAATTAAAGTTAAATACTTTAGCAATAAAGCAACTTTTGTACAAAAAATTAAAGTTAATTCATCACAAGCTTTTACCATTAATGGATCTATTGAATATCAGGTTTGTCAGGACGATAAATGCGTTTATTTTAATCCTGATTTTTCCTTTAAAGTTGATGGAGCAATTAATAACACAACGGTAACAGAGAAATC
>JAVEZW010000140.1:0-9093 GCA_034002805.1 Bacteroidales bacterium
AGCGAAGCCCGCCGTCGCTAAAGCTATGGCGGAAGAAGAGTGGGCTTGCCCGCCAAAGCCCGCCAGAGCTTAAGCGGTAATATAATCTTTATAAAAAAGCGAAGCCCGCCGTCGCTAAAGCTATGGCAGAAGAAGAGTGGGCTTGCCCGCCGAAGCCCGCCAGAGCTTAAGCGGTAATATAATCTTTATAAAAAAGCGAAGCCCGCCGTCGCTAAAGCTATGGCAGAAGAAGAGTGGGCTTGCCCGCCAAAGCCCGCCAGAGCTTAAGCGGTAATATAATCTTTATAAAAAAGCGAAGCCCGCCGTCGCTAAAGCTATGGCGGGCGAAGGTGGGCCCAGCTGGGATCGAACCAGCGACCCCCTGATTATGAGCGTCAAATGAGGGTTTCCACTGGTTTACACAGATTTGTATCTGTTTGTACCAGTTTATTTTGTAACAGAATAATTGTAAAAGATTACACGGATTTATACAGATATGGTGGAAATACTGGCACCAAAACTGGCACCTATCGGGTTTCTATTTTTTGCATTGGAGTAGAAGAAGAGGAAACTAACATGGGTATTTTTTTGCTGTGATATAACTATGGTTAGATTGGCTCCTTAAAAGAGATTAACAATGGATTATTCTTCCTTCAATCTGGGGATAGTAACATTAATGAATTCTACTATATCAGAATTATTTACCTGTGCTAAAATAGCTTCTCCTAAAAGATACACTTTTGTCTCTTTTATTTTGGGCATAAAGTAATCCTTATCAGAATCATTTGCTTTTGCATTTTCAATTGCTCTCTTAAAATCTGGAATAAACTTTAGTGGATGATAACCTCCTTTTTCGAAGCCTGAAATTTCTTTCTTAAAGTCATTACAACTAACAGATGATGAAGATGTAATGTCAGCTTTCTTATGAAAGTAAAGCCAAACCTCGAAACATGGATTGCTTATCACAATATGCCAATTATTGTACCTTTCACAACATAAAGCTAATTCTCGTATTTGGGAATCTGTCCACCTGTCTTTATCAATAACAAACCATAAATCATCTTCATCCTTCAAATCATTTTTTTCAATGTACCTCATAGCCCTATCTAAAACCCATTTAGGGGCTGAATTTGTTTCATACTTTCGAAACATCTCCTCATCAGTTACATAATTTTCAATGACATCAACTTTAATTTTTCTTGAAAGATGTTGAAATACATTGAAATATCCTGGTTCTCTCTTTCCTCCTTCACATGCAATTGCGAATAATTTATAATCTCTCACAAGTTCAAGAGGAGTATCTCTTTTATAACCCCTCTTCTTATGCCCCATAATTATCCCAATTTAAATCATTTAAATTTGCTAAGAATGGAATAGCCCCAAATCGACCTTTAAGATAACCCTTTCTTATGTCTAAGTCATAACGAGGTTTGAATTCACTTAAAGAATACATTTTTGAATCACCCACTTTGGGATTTTTCTCAACAAACCAAATTTCGTCCTGTCGAAATATATCGAGATCTAATAAATTTGATTCATGAGAAGTAAATATCAGTTGACCTTTTGTCTGTGGATCAGTCATAAACTTACGAATTAAAGCACATAACAAAGACGGATGTAAACTCCTATCTATTTCATCAATTATGTAAGTAAAATCGGTTTGTAATAGATTATAAAAGGCAGGAACAAAATCAATCAATCTCTGAGTTCCGTCTGATTCTTCTGAAATTAAAAATGGGATGTCCTTACCCATAACATCTTTATGATACGAAATAGCTTTTTTAACAACTAGCTTTCCGTGTTCTTTTACTATTACGGAATTTGTTTCATTGTTAACCAAGAAGGGTGCTGTTTTCATATGGGTTACAATTTCATTTCTTGTCATTTTTTCCTTAGGATCTATTTCATATTTATCAAAATCTATCATTGCTGAGCCTAATTGGTCTATTCCCGTATCAAATGATTGAAGTAATTGATCGTAATGTTTTTTTAACTCTGGGGAGGAAAGAAGTAACGGTAAAATGCCAGCAAAATGAGTATTTGGGAAGATTATTGTTAATTTATGGTCAATCCATTCTTTTACTGATTTTATTTCTTCATTTTTCAGATATTCGTTTAAACCTAAAAGTAGTTTATTCTTCTGCAGTAAATTCTCCTTTAGGAGCTCAATGAGTAGAGTATCTTTTGGAGTTTTAACATATTTATTAGCCATTTTTATAGATATCTTCCCAGCTTCATCGATTTTACGCTCAAAAATAAGTTTGTCTTCTTTTGTAATACCTGATTCATATAGCCATTCCTCAATTATTTCATCGTGATTAAGAGAAATTCCGTAAGAATAAATTTTCTTCTCTATGGAGAACTCAATTTCAAACGAGATAGGTTTATCGTTATTCCGCTTATTTAGCTTAAATTTTTTGTCATCAATTGAATGATCAATTCCTCCAATACGAACAGCCTCCTTTAAGAAATTTAATGCTTTAATAAGATTGGATTTTCCAGAAGCATTAGCTCCATAGAAAACCGCTGCTTTTAAAACATCTATTTTGCCAGCGGTATAAACATGATGTTTGTGGGTTTTGAATGACCCTGAAATCATGTTGAATTCACTTTCTTCATTAAAAGAAAGGAAGTTTGAGACGACAAATCTAATTAGCATAACATATTTTTTACAAAGATATAACGAAAATATCTCTCATATGTTATTATATTATAAAAATTTATATGCAAAGTTTGATTTTAAGTGAAATATTCGTCGAATGTTTCAAAGTTTTTATTTCCTTGAAAGAAGCGGTCAATTGGTTATCGGTACTTAACATAGTTAACCTTATGAATAGATATATTATTTTCTATTGAGTTAAGATGTTTTCATGGGGCACTTGAGTTATTGTTTAATATTAAAGGATATGCATGTTAATCTCATGAGTCTTCTCAATATCCAAACTAGCCAGGTAATGCTCCGTAACCACAGAATTTGAATGCCCCAGCATCTCTCCGATATTGTCCTTTGATACCCCAGCCCGTTTCAATGTCGTAGCATAACAATCCCTTGCCGTTTTCAGTTTCAGAGGCACTGACAGGTTTAGTTTCTTACTTATCTCCAGTAATTTTTCATTGATATTTGAGCGAATCTTATGGGACAGATTCTCATATGTATTCTCAGCAAATCCCTCTTCCAGCATCCCAAGGATAAATGGACTGTCTTTTACACCTACCTTATCTATAAGCTCCTGAAGCTTGGGAGTGATCGGAACCGTTAAAGGTTTGATGTTATTCTTCCTTGTTGATTGAGTCTTCCTCCGAAAGAAAATAAGATATCCTCCCTGCATACTATCCCACCTCATTCTTATTAGGTCGGCGAAGTTGATTCCATTTGCTCTGTAAAGGAATAACCATATGTCTCTTGCGTACTCCATTTCCTTATCGTCATTAAAATCCTTGAAATCCACGACCTTCTGGATCTCATCATTCCTCATAACAAGCTTCCTCCCAAAGAAGCTCTTGATGCTGTATCCGCCACGGCCAAATGGGTATTCATATGTTTTGGGGATAAGTTTCTTTTCAAGCATGAAGTAATTAATAACCCTCCTGAGATTTCTGAATATACCGTCAATAGTTGCTCTTGACAATCCTGCTTTCTGTTGCTCAAGATCAAAATGACGCAGGAATTCAGGAGTTACATCCTGTACCGTCAATTCTGGGTGAAATGAATCCAGTTTATTCAATGACAGCCTGAAATGTTGTCGTGTCTTGAGAGTTATTCCTTCATAGTTATCGATGTAGTAACAAAACAGGTCTTTTAATAGCAGAGTCTTCGGTAGCTCTTTATCTTTTGAGTAAACAAGCTCTCGGAACCTCTTGGGATTGTAAACCGACATTTCCGAATCAATCCTTTCACACATTGTTTTGAATCCATTGGCCAAAACCCTCCAATTGATACTTTGTTCATCCTTTGATTCTCGTACAAAGACCTGAGTGTGCTGGGCTTCAGTAAATCTTGCATCGGGTATTGGCAGATATTGAACCTTACCTTTGTTACAGACCCTGACAGAAAGATTGAATGTATTGTCTTTCAATTTCCGACGCTTATCAAGAACAAGTTTTATCGTTGACATGTTATTTTACATTTTTGGCACTTGAGGTAAATCTTCTACCATCATACAGTGGTTCCGTAACCATTGATCAATCTGGGCACGGTCAAAGATGGTTCTGGATCTCACCTTAAAAAATGGTATCTGACCTTTACTAACCATCCTGTAGATGAGGGACTTTGAAACATGTATGTATTCACTGACCATTGTCACATCCATGTATTTGTTATTTTCCATAGTATGATAATTGCTAAGTTAATAATTATATGTTGCAGTACGCCAGATTATTATGTTCTGGTTATCAATTCTGAGTAAGCTTAAATTTTAATTAGGATTAGTCGAACTCATCGAGTTAAGCCTCTGCCAATCTTTGTACAGATTTGGACAGATATCCTTTATGTCTTCGATATCAATTTCCCAGCCTAGTTCATAGTATTCAGAGTCATCATCAACCATTTCATAACTTTCATAATAGATATTCAAAGAGTTAAGAGCTAATTCAATCCATCTTGCATCGCTAATGAAAGCTGTGATAATAGTTACGATACCATTCCCATCTGCAGAAACATACATGGGATAAGTATCAAGGATCCACTCAGCAGTAATTTTTAAAGTTTTCATAATGTTGATATTAAATGGGTTATTGTAAATGATTTCTAATTTGATATTAAGCTGCCATTCCTGAAGGGATAAAGTTCTGACCAGTGTTGTTGTGAGGCAAATGATAAAATATTATCCCTCGGGGAAGAATCCCGTTACAGAAGTATGAACAGTTAAAGCTTGACGTATTCCCGTCGAAGCTGACCTTTTTATCAAAGATCAAAAGTTCCAGATTCTTATCCAGGAAGAACTCTCCGATAACCTGATAATTGAGAATAGGAAGGCCAAGGACCATTGCAAAGGGTTTGTTAAGGTCATACAACCTTCTGAAAACGTCCATCTTTTTTGTAAAAGGTGGATTTGAAATGATGTAATCATAATGTTCTTCGGGTTCATACTCGAAGAAATCCTGACCCAACCACAGGTGGGAGTAAATCACTTTGAAGCCAGATTCTGTGAATACCCTGACAAATTCCGAATCCTTTGTATCAAATGGACACCAGATAGTTGCCCCTGGTTTTATAAATTCAATAATCGGGTAAACCATGAGTGCAGGCGTATAGTATTCATCCCTCTTGTCGAAGGATGTTACCTTTAGCCAATTACTCATGCGTTTACTCATTTTTAACGAGGTTTCTGTTTCAGGGGAAGGGTTATGACAGCCTGCATTTCAAACCGAAAAAATATTCATTATTCATTTTCATGTTGATCGTCCGTAGTAAACCCATAATCCTCAGGATATAAGTCTAGTATACAACATAAGTCAAGGACAAGGGATGAAAACACCTCATCTTCATAGAAAAAATACAGCATCTCCATTTTTTCTACTACTACCTCCATGATCACCTGATTGATGTTTGCATCAATAGCATCAACATCAGTCTCACTTGAAATGATGTCCTGAAAGTTGATTTCAATAATCCCTTTCGCTGTATCAAACAATACATCATTCTGGATTCTGTCAGAGTAATTAAAGAGTACAGATAGTAAACTTGTTAGCTTTGTGTGTAAAGGATTTGAGGGAAAATCCAGTTTGTGCTTTTGATCAAACCTCAGTTGTTCGACTTGACTTTTATCAAATCCCATTGTTTCTAGCCTATTAAGACTCTCTTCTTCGCATCTCCGCAATTCATCTGCGGCGATTTTTGGAAGCTCTTTGTAATTGATTTTTTTATTCATAGTAAATAGTGTTCAGATCGCTGTTTCCCGCTTTAGTTAATGTTATTGACTGCCATTTTTTTATGTAAAAATTATCAAATCATAAGTAGACTTCTGTAATGAAGTCATTAATAAAATCGTCATAGGGTGGCTGTATGAACTTGCATCTACATCCAGCAAGGTTTGTAATGGTCACAATAGCTGTGATATCCAAAAAAATCTTTCTATCTGTTAAAAATGCCATACTTTTAATTATTCTCCCATTCTCCGTTTTTATTTCAGTATCGATAAAAACAATGAATAAATCGGTGGCAGAAAGAATTAAGTTCTTTATAGATCTGACGTAGTTTCTATCTTCTTTTTTGTGACTTTTATTTTCACTATTAAAGATTTTCTTTAGTCCTGGATGAGCTGAGCTAGGATTGGAATTGTTCTGCAACAAATCCTCTTTCAGCCAGACTTGATTTACTCTGACACCTGTTAACTTTTCACCTTTACTATACGTATATTTTTTCATGGGATTTTTTTTATGGTTATCTCATTATTACTTTTAACTAAGCCCGTTTAAGAAAATCTCTTTGATGTTCCTGCATATACATTCGGATTCCTTTGTCCAATAGCTTTACATCCTCTGCCTGGTCATTAAAGAGCATGTCATCCGAAATGAAGGTTCTGAAGTGAAGAATTTCTTTTCTTAACTCGGGGAAATACTCGGAATCACCAAATCCGACACCATCTTTGAACTTGCTGAGAATTTTTCTCCTTAATGGATTTTCAGTATCGATGTATTTTACTACCTCAACAAAGTTTTCCTCAAGAAAACGAACCAGCAGGTCGATTTTCGTAACTGAATTAAGCTTGACGAGCCTTTCGTTATATCTTGAAAGGAAATGAGGTGTAATGTGAGTGAGTGAACGCAGATTACCATCGACCCTTATCCCATGTAATCCCATAGGATCAGTATAATAAACCACTGCAATGTGTTTGGGATGTTTATGAGGGTAGTCTACGATGATCTTCCATTTGTTATATCGCATGGTCTTATAATCAAAAATCTTATGCACATATTTTGATCTGGACTTCACAACCTCACGTCTAAGTCCATTTATCAGGTGGGTTGTTTTACACAGTACTGACTCGTAGTCGGAGAATATTTCCCTGGTTAGCTCTTTTGAAGACATTGAATGGACTATCATGGCTACTTATTTACATTTATACATTGGTTCATATCTCTTTTATATCTATGTCTGTTTGAATTATTTATTCTTTCCCTGATTAATAGGAACATTGTCGATAAAAGACCCTGCCTCAGTCGTTTTACCTTCACCATCTTGGATGTAAAATGATTCAATAGAATCAAATTCCAAGTCATCTATAGTGAACCCGCCAAGTTCAATCCCCCACAGATTCTGAAGTTCATCGTTCAGAATGTCTGTCCCGATCTGATCGGGGTAATTCTCAGATAATTCTTCCCAGATTTCATCTGCTTGTTTCCCTGACAATGTAAAGTCGTCAGATACCTCAAATTCCATTAGGCCAACTAGCTGTGCCCGAAATGATACATTTACTTTTTTCATAAAATTCAATTGTTAATGGATAAATAAAATATGTAATTAATTATATTTCAGTATATAAGGATATGAGAGCTTTACCGCACTTGGTCATTTCTTATGTCCAAGCTAAAATTTATCCAAAAAAATATCTGGCAATTCATCTTACCCTTTTAAATTCTTTTCTAATTTTTGTCTTTTGTGCTTGGGCATCATGTATGACCAAGTCGAATAATGAACAAAAAAATATTGCAATATATTATGTAAGCAATTCGTATTCATTCTTATAAATTTTCCATGTTTCGAACATAATAAACGACTTGACCATATTATCCATATTTTTGCTTTTAATCTCCACCCACCATTCTTTTGAACCATCATAAACCAAAAAATCAGGTTTGTATTCAGATGCCTTGTTCAATTCCATTACTATTATTGACTTGTTGTTCATTTTTAATATTTTCATTACAAGTTCGGTTATTGATGATTCAACATTGGCAATATTTCTGGAGATACTTCTTACTCGTGTTCCATCGTTATTAATCCAAAATCCTTTGGCCATTAGATATCTGTGACCAGTCTTTTTTTCAAGAAACTGGGTTGAATTGAATTTGGTATCAAGGACACAATCCAGTCTTTTAATCCTAATCATCAGATTAGATACAATGGTTTCTAATTGGCCAATATTTAAATTTCTAAGTTCTGGAAGTTCCGAAATCTTGGAATTGTAGAAGGCTTTGAACTTGCTAATTAATCTTTGTTTCTCTGTGATCATTGAATTAACTTCAGCGTCAAGGATACCCCAAGACTGATTTTTTAAATCATGCATTTTCCCTAGTGCCTCTTTCTCTGATAACTCGAATTCTTTCCTGTCAACAAATATCAGTCCTGATTGCAAATTGAACTCCTTATTTGAGAACTCCTCCAAGTATTTGAGATTTTCATCCTTTCTTGAATCTTTTTGTCCGTTTATTTGTAGTAAAGTCATCATTTGTTTCAATTCTGGTGTCAAAAATAAAATAAATTTTTTACTTGGCCAAATAAAAAGACCTAATAATTTAATATTTGTTTAAGAAAAATCTTAAGACACTGAATATCAGGTGTAATAATTTTCTGATATTACTTGAATATCTCTGGTTTACGATTGAAGATTAACTTTCTTATCAAATCATTCCTTATTTCATCTACCAAAAAATTAAGTTGCGAAAATCCAATTTTAAACTGATTGCATGATTAATTGATGCAGGACGACATAATACCTTATAATTAATAAAGAATCTCAGGAATCACTATATAAATATTGGTAAGATATGGTTAAGACTTCGTCAGAAATATAAAGTAAGTTTTGATACTGACAGAGGGCATAAGCTTAGTTTAATTCAGGTAGAAAGGAATTTCCTGCCTCTTTCAATATTTGATGGGAAAATACTATGAGACTTATCCTTATACTTAGTTGGGGTATTTACTTTTCGAATCTTCTTCCACACCTTTTCTACATCTTTTTGATTTGGTATAGGATCTGGTTCCCAGATGCTTTCTTTCAGGCCGACAGGTTTAGATATTAAATTCTGGGAATGTTCAAGCAAAAGATTTTTTAAATCAGGTAAATACTCGGGGTATGTGCAAATAGCGTCATGAATGGAGAAGATCGGAGCGGCAGGATATTTTTGATGAAAGTCCCTGCAAACAACATCAAGAATCAAATGACTCTCAGC
>JAVEZW010000141.1:0-9081 GCA_034002805.1 Bacteroidales bacterium
ATTATATTCGTCTGGTTTATTCTTAGTTACATTAAAAACTTTTCCATCTCTTAAAATCAGAGTATCTCCATTTTTCACATACCAGTCGTAAATGTCAACGATTTTCTTTCGAGTTTCAAACGGTAATCTTGCAGCCAGTTCCTGAGCACGTGGACTAACTTGCACCTGATATTGTTCTTCTGTTACAGTTGCTTTTGACTGTGTATAAACAAAGTACATGATCACACCAGCGATCAAAATTATTCCTAAAATAAGCCAAGTTTTACCTTTCATATTATTACATTTTAATTATTACAATTACTAAAGCTATGATTACCACAGCGATTCCAATATTTTTATAAAGCTCAATTTGAGCTAATCTTATTTCTTTTTCCTGTTCCGAAAGCTCAAGAGTTGTCTGAGCTTCTAGCTGGTCTAAATTCCAGTTCTGCTCCATTGCGTTCTGGTTGTATTCCTGTTCAGCTTCTAAAGCAGCAAGTTGTTTACCATACAATAAACGATACAACCACCCATCTGCGTAGTTTTGCTCATTCACTAAAGCTCTATTTCCTATTTGTGTTTTAGCCTTCATGATTTCTTTTTCTTAATTACAATAAATACAACAGCAACAATTACAATGATTACAACCACTGCGATAGTAATGTTTTGGTCTGCTTTTGTCTGTATCTGATCAGCAGTTAAATTCGCGTTTTGCTCATTTGCAAGCCTTTCATTTTTTAGCCTGGTCAAGCTTTCAAATGGAAGAATAGTTGCAAGCGTACCAATAACAAAATTTCCAACTGCATTAAAACCATCGGCAAAATTCTGAGCAATACCTTTTGAAGCTCCACCAATAGCAGTAGTTGAAGTTTGATAAGCCTGAGTAGTATCTTGATAAATAATAGCCATTATTCCGATTTTGAAAGTTTAATAAATACAAAAACAACTGCAATAGCAACAACAGCAAGTACAATGTTTCGTGTCATTGTGTTTTGAGTTCTGCCGACAATTGCTTGATCCTGTCTCTGAGTATAGAATAAGTTACCTTTGTCTATACTTGAGCTAACAGTGCCAACAATGCCCGAAACTGCTGATATTATTGCTGTCCAAATCATTATTTCACAAATTTTATTACTAACACAATAGCTAAAATCATCGCGCCTGCAATCAGTAAATAAGTAGTTGTTTTTGACTGTGCTGCAGGTTTAAGATCGTCAGTTCCTCCGCCAGTCGGTGGTGGATTATCTCCGCCTCCACCAGTTGGTGGTGGGTTGTCTCCGCCTCCGCCAGTTGGTGTTTCTGGTATATCATAAGGAACATCGTTGCGTATGGCCGATAATATTGCAGCTAGCTTATTACGAGTAGTCTCATCATCACAAATAAAAACAACACGATTTTTTGAATAATCATTATCAACACTCTTATAATAAGAGCGAAAATATAGATTCATGTAGTGCTTTAAATTTGTTCCTGAGTTTGCATAATAAACTCTTAAGCGAGATTTTAAAAGACCTGCTGGGCTTTCGATTCCAGTTATTTCTTTCTGAAACAACTTATAATCAGATTCGGTCATTCCGTATCTGTTACCAGTTGCAAAAAGTCTGTATGTTGATTTTTTTCTCATTAGCTTTTTCTTGTCAAGGTTATTACTAGCATCACAGCTAAAAGAATTACTTCGTAGCTTAAAAAATGCTCACCTACAACGATTCCGGTTCTCTTATTGTTTAATCCAGATTCTGTCATAAATCTGTCGCGCATTGCCTGAGCAATTGACTGAGTTCCTGTTGTTGTTGTTGCTGCTGGCGCACCATCAGCACGATTAGAGCGCATATTTACAAAAGGACTGTTTCCTGTTGATCTTTTAGTATTCATTTTGTTAACTCCTAAATTTTTAAGTTCGTTTTTTGCTTTTATATTGCCGTTATCTAGCACATCCAACCTTAGAGCTTCTTTGTAAAGATTCTCTAAACGATCTCCGGTGATAACACCAATTTTATAAAGTGTTTGCAGACTTTTTTTAAGTGATCCTGGAACTGTTTTATAAACTCTATGTAGAGCATAAATATCAGCCTCAGTTTCGTTATCGGTTTGCAGCGTAAAGTGTCCTATTTCGTGTTCGATTATAAACGACTTTTCAAAATCGGAATAACGATCCCAAACATCAGCGTTGATTTCGATTAAACCGTTATCCATCCGAACACTAGCTGGACAGTTTCCAAGTTCGCGAGCCGTTACGTAACGAACATTTTTCATTACTTACGCAATGTGAAATATAGAACAGTTCCAACAACAATAATTGCCAGGACCACACCAACTATTAAGCCTGTGTTCGACTTTTTTTCCTCTACTACAACCGATTCTGGTTGTGCCTGTGGTTTGTTTGCACCTAAAACAGACTGTGCAGCTCCGAAAAGTCCAGTCCAGAAATTACCAGAAGCTGATCCTCCAGAATTTTGAGCATTATTAGCAGCCTCAGCGAGACTGTCAGCGAGAGCATAATTTTTTTTCTTCATAACGTTTATTGTTTTTAAGAAAAAAGCCCCACCCTACAAGAGCAAGGGCAGGGCTTTTTTCCGAATGTATGGATGAGTTAAAATCTCAAAGTGATTTGCATTTTTGCACCATCAGGAACGTTCATTGTCCATAACAATACGTCACTGATTTCGAGAGGTTGATCGAACTGGATGTCAATACGATCTTCAACTTGCTGATACTTGCTGAAAAACTTATTGATGTCGATGAGTTCCTCTGGATTGCGTTTGAAAGGATCCAAAATCGCTACCTCCATATCGGTTGAGAAAGCAGCCTTATCCGAAGATACGATTGTCATTTCTTTTACCATAATTGGATTTGTCTTGATATAATCAAGGAAATCACCAATTTTCTTTGAAGGATTTGCAGCCGACATGATAAAATCACCACCTTTAAACACTACAGTTGCATCATCAAGGATGGTATCAACGTTATACCCAGCAGCTTTGAGGGCAGCAGTATTGTGGCGATGTTGTGAAACGGTAACGCCAGAAATAAAAGCTTTTTCACCTTTGCTAATTACTCTACCGATTGTTTTTTCTTTTTGAGATGTTTCTGCTGTAAAATCAACACTTGTTACAACTTCCTGTTGATCATCAAACGCAATTTCTGAAATAGCCTTGGCGACTTCAGAAACAACATCAAATCCCACTGTTGACATGTAGCCAGGAATAAGCGCAATTTTACGAACTTCACCGGTTTGGTTTTCCAGGTTAAACTGGAATTTATTTTGGATTGCTCCTGATACTTTTTCTGTATTCATACCTATAAATTTATTGGTTAGATTTTTTTTACTTCGATTTATGATCTCGTTTGCTTGCATAATTAAGCTGCTGGAGCATCAGCTGGAGTTTCCTCTGCTGGTTTTTTGGTTACTGTATATACAGCATAAGCACTGAGTGCAACGGCTGCAAGAACAAACCACACGATGTTATCCGATACAAATTTTTTCATTTGTGCTAAAATTTTAGTTTTACAATTTTTTTAAGAACTTCGAGCACAAATATTATTTATAGGTGATTATACACATGTTTACATTTCCTTTTAAATCCTTACAATTGCCTGTAATTGCTTACATATATTTATAATTGCATAAAAAAACCGGTTGCTATGGGAACAACCGGCCAAACCAATCAATCATGAACAAAAAACACACAGTAAAACCGCTATGGAGTGTCTAAATGCTGTATAATTTCTTTAATTTGAGCGATGGAGTAATAATAACCTATTTTCTTAATATGAACTAGCTGATCACAACGCATCCATTTATTAAATGTCTTAATATCGACACTGTAAAAGGTTGCCATTTCGCTAGATGTGCGAGGCTTATCAGTAATATTTTCACTATTTAGTTTGTGCGACATAGGTTCCTCTTATTTGTTGATCAAGTAAAATTATTTCTTTATAATAAGGCTCTCCAGCACTTACTTTTTTACTTATACGCTCCTGTGCTTCAATTACCTTATTATAAATATCTGGAATAAGCTCATTTTTACGTGCTTGAAAATTTTCAACAGAATTAAACAATATTAGCCAGGAACCAAAAGTAAAACATTTCGGAGGCAACTGCCTTAGACCATGTCCGACAATGTATAAATCTATTCCAAACTGTCTTCTACGAATATACAAGTATTGTAGTATGTTTGGAGTTTGCTCGTTTAAGTAAGCCATAGCATCATCGAGAATCAAGGCCCCACCAGAATAATTTTCCTTAATCAGTTCAAGAGTTTCAGTTGAATCATAAACAATTCTTGCAGCACCTTGTAGGTTTCTTATTTCATTTGCCGTTGTAATAGTTTGTAATTCCTTCCATTCTGCTGGATCAGGAGTTACAATCAAAGATTTTTGCTTACTCACAATTTCATTTCGAATAAATGATGTTTTACCAGTTCCATTTATTCCAACGACTAAAACTAACTCACATTTACGCAGCATCTGGTTTAGAATTTCGCATTTCTAGAATTATTTTGTTTAACTCTTCAATTTTAGCATCTTTTTGCTTTAGTTCCTCTTGTCTTTTACGATCTGTAAGTATCTTTGTGATTTTTCCACCGTAAATAGATGCGATAGTTACAATCAGAACTACACCAGGAGACATTTCAACATTTGAATCTTTCAAATAAACTGCCCAAGCCTGTATTATTGTTTGCTGTTCGCTTTGTGTAAGCTCAAGATCATCCTGAGAAGCATATTTTATTACCAACAGTATGAGAATCGGAACAATGGAATTCATTACTCCGGTAATAATTTCTGCAATAGGTTCGTTAAGCTTAATCATATTAAGATCAGTTTTAACATCACTTGCAGTAATACGCTCGGCAGTTTCGGGAATTTTTGCAGTTTCGGTATTTACAATTGATATTTCAACTGGTTCCGGTTCTGTATATTCTTGAATTGCAGCATGTCTGGATTCAAACCATAAACTAGCATCATCCATTTTATTGTTATCCATTATTTTTATAATTAGAAATTAAAAACTTAATACCATCCACTAAAGGCCACGAGGCTAGTGTACCTACATAAGAAAACAGCGGATTCATTTCGAGAATACAGAAATAAATTTTACCATCTTTTTCTTTTGTAATTGTACAAATAACTCTGTTTTTTTCATCTTTTGGCGGATAAGCTTTTGTAATAGCCTCGAATAATTGTACAGAATTCTCTTCTGTAAATATTTTTTCTACTAGCGGCAACATAGAATTTATCATCATTTTTTCGCCGCCTGGTATCATTCCTAATAATCCCATACTATTCCTGATTTAATTCGGTTTTCATTTTTTTAATTTCGGAATCGGGCACAGAATTAAATCCGCCGTTCACGTCACCACGCTCGAACCTATGATGAATAAAATAGTTAATTACATCTACTGGTGTCCATGGCTGATTACGTTTTTTTCCTTCGCGCTCTGCTACAAATTGAAGTATTTTCCAGTTGATTGGATCAATAGAAATTACATGCTCATTTTCTTGAAGCTCGCCGTTTGCTTTTGCACGAATTAAATCTTGCTCTAGCTGATCGCGCTCGAGGATTACAGTTTCACACTTTTGAGTTAACTCCAAGAACTCAGCTTTGTATTTTTCAAATTCTGTGTTTGAATCAGTTTTAACTGCACTTAGTGAATGATTGAGACTTTTTATTTCCTCATTTTTTTTAGCTAGTAAATCTTCGAGTTCGGTAATCTTTGCAGATTGATCCTGAGATTTAATAGGTGAGTAATACCTTTCGATTAAGGTTTCCATCATTTGGTTTACGGTTGCGAAGTCTCCAGAATTCTGTAATTCCGTTAAGGTTTCCTTAGTCTCTTTTGTTAGTTTACATGACCAACCTTCGAGTTTTACTTTATTTTCTATTTCTGCCATATTAAAAATATTTGCGTTTATTTTATAAATTGTTTACCTTTGCATTAAATGTTTTGCCATACAGCGTAGGCATGTAAAATAATTAGCGACAACGATTTTAATTATTCCGTTTTTTTGAAGCCTTTGTTAAAATCAAAGGCTTTTTTCGTAAATCAAAAGCCGTTAACAGCCACTGTTTTTGCGTTCCTTTATATTTTCTTTCTATCACAACTCTAAACATGTTAGATTCTAGCAAATACTCTTCATTTGTTTTACTTATAACTAATTCACCGAATTGAACTACAATAGGAATAAAATCTTCAATACTGAACCCTAATTGTTTTATTTCAGCTCCATGTTTCTCAAAGATATGTTTAAGTCCATAACCTTTTCCTGTTTTGTCATCATGTTGGCCCCAAACAATATCAATAAAACCAATATCGCTACGATACAACGCCTGTAAACATTCTCCATGTTTAACTTTAAGAAGATGCTTAATAGCAAGTTTAGGCTTATTTTTAAATTGTTTATATACCGGTCCAAAATCACCTATGTTATTTTCAACTTTGTTTTTTATTTCTGCCATATTAAAAAAATTTGCGTTTATTTTATAAATTGTTTACCTTTGCATTATTGATTTCTTGGTCAAACCCTAGACTTATTAGACCCTGCATTTTGTCTTTTAAGTAACATGATAGAGAATAGTAGCAGGAACTATTTTGAGAATCGGGTTGTCTCAAATCAATTTTGAAGGAGTAATTTTTTACTCCTTTTTTATTTCTAATAATATCTCAACACCTCTTAATTTACTTGTTTTTCTAGGCTGTGCGGTTTTAACTTCCCAAAACTCCTTATCCACAGCATAGTTTAACTGCATTGCAGCCGTATTATGCAAATCATTATGATACACTATAAGTAAAATTGAATCGCCTGTTCCTTTTCTTATCTGATTATAATTATTTACAATTGTTTGCACGAAATCTAAAGCTTTTATTCCCAAACTTTCCAATTCTTTAGCATGTTCTTTTTGAATGTGCAGTATGTGATTTCTGTCGATATAAATATCAGCAGCTTTAATTTTAGCTTTATCAGCAACAGTTTTGTTAAGCCTGCCTAGCTTGTAATAAGGATGACCAATATCAGTAATCTTTTTGCTTACTTTCGTTTTTCTCGATATTTGTCTTTTTTCAATCATTTTACTTAATATCTTGATATTCAACTACTTACATTTATAAAACACATCTTGTTTACCTGTAAACCACAAAAGAACACCTTTTGAAAACCAAAGTTTACAGAAGTAAAACCGAAGTATAACCACATGTAAACTTTTAGATTACCGATGTAAAATTATAGTAAATTTTTGGAACATAAACAACTGTAAGTCAACTCGTTACGGTGATTTTGTAAGATTACAAATTGAGTTGTAAGATTACGAAAGGAGAATATTGTTTTTTTTCTAGTCAATTTTATTAAAAACACGGTAGATTTGGTAGATTTGGTTTAACTCTCTGATAATCAATGTTTTATAAGGTAGATTTTTGGTAGATGATGGTAGATGATGGTAGATTTATCTACTTTATCTACTTTATCTACTTTGTTAAAACTTAATAATAAATAATATTAAATAACTGATTATCAATGATTTATAAATTTTATCTACCTTATCTACCAAATCTACCATAAAAAACGAATGAAATTAAAATTATAAATTGAATAAGAGCAAAAAAAACAAGCAAAAGCCTGTTTTTTCATGTGTTTAAGGTAGATATTGTAGAATTTAATCTAAACCAAGCTCAAAGCTTGCAAGTTCATCTGCATTAAGAAAATCGTTAATAAAAAACTCATAACACTTTCCTTTTTCTTCAAAAGGCAAAATGTTTCCCTCGATATAATACTCAAAATTGGTTGAGTTTTTAGTTTTATACTTCTTATCATTTAAGTACTCCTGTATTTTAATCCGGTCTGCATGTTTATATTGCCTCTCGACCAGACGAGTAAGAACGCTTAATGATAATTTTACATATTCTTTATTTTGCAAATGAAATTGATTTATAATAACATCTTTAATGTTTTTTACCAGTGGATGCTCTGTCCTTTCCTTTACTTTTTCCAGAGCTGGAGTAGTATAAACCTTTTCATCAAAAAATAATCTAGTTTTTTTAGTGTAATACAGAGTTCTACTTTTGAGAAAATGTAAAAAAGCTGGAATTTCGCTTTCAATTTTTTCCATCATATCAGGATCGCCTTTATCTTTGTGTATCGAACCAACTTTTATAATGCAGTATCTATTTTCTTCCTGGTCTATTCTCATAAAGTTTGTTTCGTCGTTACTACACATAATAAGTTTTGCAAAATTCGGAATCTCGCGCGCCTCTAATCCTTTTTCTTCGAGTGGAATAGTTTGATTGGTTGCAATCATTTTTATTCTATTTTTAACAGTATCTCTATCCATCGCGATCAAACTTTCATCAATAGCAACAACGAGCTTCCCTGCCCAACTTCCATTAAATTGTGAACTTATTCTGTCAGAATCAAGTATTCGCATATTTTCAATAAAAATAGCTCTGAGAAAATTAAGGAATGTTGTTTTTCCAGTACCGTTTTCTTTGGACACTAAACAAATTACCGGTAATTTAACCAGTGGTTGTGTGTAGATCAGTTGTAAATAATCAAGTGCAAATTCGTATAAACTATGACCAGAACTATTTTTATAATCAAAAATGTGATGTAAGAGTGTGTTTATTGTTTCCCATGATCCTGCAACTGGTACGTGTGAAACTGGAAAATAGCGGTTGTAAAGAACTGATTTTATTCCGTTTTTTTCTGAAAATACAATTTGCTTGAATTTAGAAGGCTCATTTTCTGGAATATTTGTAAAACTGTCACACTTTTCGATCCTTTTCAGAAACTCTTTTGAGTTATTATAATCTGCTTTAATTGTTGCAATATTCCATTTTTTTAGATTTATTTCCTTTTGGCCGTTTGGTGATGTTTCAACAACTTTTTTAAAAAAATCGGTTCCAATACGAATATAATTATTTTGCTCACCTTTCCAGGAAACAATTAGTTTTCCGGATTCATCACAATAATAAGGATCGCCTTTATAAATAAATTCCTTATCGTGTAACAATTCAAAATTTAATTGAAAAAATGTCTGGACACTATCTAATCCAAATATTTTTAAAATCAGATATGGAGAAATTCCAGTTATTTTATAAGTCTTAATGTATT
>JAVEZW010000142.1:0-9019 GCA_034002805.1 Bacteroidales bacterium
TTGTTTTACATCAAGGTAAGATTTCTGAGATGGCTACAGGTGAAGGAAAAACATTGGTAGCTACATTGCCTGTTTTTCTAAATGCCCTTACCGGTCGAGGCGTTCACGTAGTTACTGTTAACGATTACCTTGCTAAACGTGACTCTGAATGGATGGGACCAATCTTTCAGTTTCATGGTTTATCGGTTGATTGTATTGATAAGCACGAGCCAAACTCCGATGCAAGAAGAAAAGCTTATTTATCGGATATTACCTATGGCACCAACAATGAGTTTGGTTTTGATTATCTGAGAGATAATATGACTGCTAATCCTGATGAACTTGTTCAGAGAAAACATAATTATGCCATTGTCGATGAGGTTGACTCTGTTTTAATTGATGATGCAAGAACTCCACTGATTATTTCAGGTCCTGTGCCAAAAGGTGAAGATCAGCTTTTTGATGAATTAAAACCAAAAGTGGAGGTATTGGTTGAGGCTCAAAGAAAACTAGTAAACCAGTTACTCGCCGATTCTAAAAAGGCTTTGACTGAAAAAGACAATGAAAAAGGCGGTTTCCTGATGTTGCAGGCATACAAAGGATTACCAAAAAACAAAGCTCTTATCAAACTGCTATCCGAAGAAGGTAATAAAAGCTTAATGCTCAAAACAGAAAACTTTTACATGCAGGAAAACAATAAAAACATGCATAAAGTTACCGATGAGCTATTTTTTATAATTGACGAAAAGCATAATTCCATCGAAATGACCGACAAAGGGATCGATTTGATTACCTCAAAATCAGATGATTCAGCATTTTTTATATTACCCGATATTGGATCTGAAGTTGCTGATCTTGAGAAATCAAATCTTGATGAAAATGCCCGTTTAGCAAAAAAAGACAAATTATTACAAGATTATGCTGTAAAGTCTGAACGAGTTCATACAATAAATCAGTTACTTAAAGCCTATGCTCTTTTCGAAAAAGATGTTGAATATGTTGTAATCGAAAACAAAGTTAAAATTGTTGATGAGCAAACGGGCCGTATAATGGAAGGTAGGAGATATTCTGATGGTTTACATCAGGCTATAGAAGCAAAAGAAAGAGTAAAAATTGAAGCTGCTACACAAACTTTTGCAACTATTACACTTCAGAACTATTTCAGGATGTATAAAAAGCTTGCCGGTATGACAGGTACTGCCGAAACTGAAGCAGGTGAGCTTTGGGATATATACAAACTTGATGTTGTTGTAATTCCTACCAATAAGCCCATTACCAGGTTAGATCATGAAGATTTAGTTTATAAAACAAAACGCGAAAAATACAACGCCGTTATTGACGAAATTGCAAATCTTATTAATAAAGGAAGACCAGTACTAGTTGGTACTACATCAGTTGAGATATCGGAATTGTTAAGCCGAATGCTTAAAATAAGGGGTATAAAGCATAATGTGTTAAATGCAAAATTGCATCAGAAAGAAGCTGATATTGTTGCTGAGGCAGGTAAATCGAGAACAGTAACCATTGCAACTAATATGGCTGGTCGTGGAACCGATATAAAACTATCGAAAGAGGTTAAAGAAGCTGGCGGTTTAGCAATTGTTGGTACTGAGCGTCACGAATCAAGGCGTGTTGACCGTCAGTTGCGTGGTCGTGCTGGTCGTCAGGGAGATCCGGGATCATCTCAGTTTTTTGTTTCACTTGAAGATGATTTAATGAGACTTTTTGGTTCGGACAGAATTGCCAACATTATGGATAGGCTTGGACTTAAAGAAGGTGAAGTTATTCAACATTCCATGATCTCTAAATCTATCGAACGTGCACAGAAAAAAGTTGAAGAAAATAACTTTGGTATTCGTAAACGACTTCTCGAATACGACGATGTGATGAACTCTCAGCGTGAGGTGATTTATAAACGTCGCCGCCATGCGCTATTTGGTGAAAGATTAAGCGTTGAAATAGCAAATATGATGCTCGATGTTTGTGATTATGTAGTAAATGAATATCAAAACAACTCTGATTATGAAGGATTTAAATTCGAATTAATCAGAACATTCTCGGTTGATTGTCCGTTCTCCGAAGAGGATTTTTTAAAGGAAGATTCAAGTATATTGGTTGATAAACTTTACCATGTAGTACTATCGACCTATAAACGTAAAGAGGAATCTATTGCCCAGCAGGCATACCCTGTAATAAAAGATGTTTTCGAAAAGAGCGGTCATACCTACGAAAATATTGTTGTACCAATTACCGATGGACAAAGAACCATTCAGGTAATCACCAATCTAAAAAAATCAGCAGAAACTGAAGGACGTGAATTAGTTAAATCATATCAGAAGACAGCTATTCTCGCAAATATTGATGAAGCCTGGAAAGAACATCTTCGTGAGATGGATGATTTAAAACAATCCGTTCAAGCTGCAACATACGAACAAAAAGATCCTTTATTGATCTACAAATTCGAATCGTATGAATTATTTAAAACAATGATTGATAAAGTTAACCGAAGTGTTGTTTCAACATTGGTAAAAGGTCATTTACCCATTCAGGATCCTGATCAGGTTAGAGAAGCGCAGCAACGCCGCAAAACAGATTACAGTAAATATCAAACCAGCAGAACTGATGGAACAGGAAACCCAAGAGAGCAGCAAAAAGCTCAACCTGTAAGAGCTGAGAAAAAGGTTGGAAGAAATGATCCTTGTCCATGTGGAAGTGGTAAAAAATACAAAAGCTGCCACGGACAAAATGAATAATACAGGTTTATAAATACAAAAGCGATGAAAAATTTCATCGCTTTTTTTATGTTCGAATAATTCAGACTCAATGCAGAATTAGAGCTTTTATTAATGTTCGTATAACCAGATCTAAAATAAGGATTATGTTAAAGTGTTTACTAATACCACTTATAAAATTTTAACCCGAGAACAAATGTAACCAGTCCGAGTGCATTTAGAATAACAATATATTCCCAAACCTGCTGAAAACCTGCACTTTCATTAAAAATAGCTTTAATTCCATCAGCAAGCATGGTAAGTGGTAATGCCTGAATAAATGGTACTACAATATCGGGGAAATTATAATAACTAAAATAAATTCCGGAAAGGAGCATCATAGGCATAACAATAAGATTTATAAGCCCATTTCCTACCTGTGTTTTTGATGTTCGTGAGGCCATTAAAACCGAAACACCAGAGAAAGCAAGTATTCCGGAAATAAAAAGTACAATAAATGCAAGAATACTTCCTTCAATAGTTATATCAAAATAATAATAAGCAAAAGAAAAGATAATCGCCGCTTCGACAAAGCAAAGAACAATTCGGGCAACAATATGCGAAAGAATATACTCCCATCGTTTCATTGGTGTGGCAACCATTCGGCGCAACAGTTTCTTTGTGCGGGCTTCTATCAAGGTATAACTTACTCCCCACATAGTCGACATCATTACGTTCATGGCAATTAATCCGGGAATTAAAAAATCAATATAACGAGTACCTTTTTCTGTAATAGGTTTTATCTCAGCATGTTGAGCCGATAAAGCATCACCGCTAAAAACAGATGAAAGCTGTAAATAAGAAAGTTGTGCATCGGAGTTATGGTTATCAAAATTGTACTGAAGCTTTTCATTTTCCAGCGTTATTATCATGGATGAGTTTCCTCTTTTTACCATCAGGTCAGCTTCCTGATGACTCACTGGTTTTAGGCGAAAATGGGTAATCCCCATATTTTCATTTCCATAATTAAAACTGTAATAATACGTATTGCTATGTGAATCAAGTTTATACTCATAATTAGCTTTCGCTATTTGTTTCTCAAATATTTCAATGGATTGTTTCTCTTCAAAAACAACAGCAATTGTTTTAGTAACCTCGGGTTTTTTATTAAATGCAATTCCCAGTCCCCATGCCATTAAAATGGGGAAAAGAAACGACCAGAACAAAACAGCAGGCTCGCGGTAAAATTCTCTAACATGAATAAGGATTAATTGTATAAATGGTTTGTTTATCATTGATTTTTGTTTAAAAGAATTAGTCGGCAAGGTGTTTTCCAGTTAAAGAAATAAATAAATCATCCAGAGTGAGTTTACGGCACTCAAGGTTTGATAGAACGATACCATTTTCCTGAACCTTCTTCAAAAATTGTGGCAACTGATTAACGATACTGCTAACAATAAGTTTAACTCGACCGGTATTATCATCTCTAATCATTTTATAAACATCATCTCCACAAAAAAATTGATCTGAAAATAGATCGTTTGTGGAAAATTCGATGATCTCTTTACTTTTATTTGCTGATAAAAGTTCATCGAGAGTTCCTTGTGCAAGAATTTTTCCTTTATCCATAATTATAATCCTATCGCAAAGATATTCAGCCTCTTCCATATAGTGTGTGGTAAGAATCAGTGAGGTGTTTTTATTTTTTTTAAGTTTGATAAGAATCTCCCAAATCTCTCTTCTGGCAGTTGGATCTAAACCTGTTGTTGGCTCATCGAGTAACATTAATGGAGCATCATTTAACAGAGCTATTGCTAAGGCAAGTTTTTGGCGCTGACCACCTGAAAGGTTTACAACAAAACTTTTACGCTTTTCAGTTAATCCAACAATTTCAATAACTTCATCTACCCGAGCACGATTTAAACCATAGAAACTGGCAAATAGCTGAACCGTTTCCCAAGTTCTTAGTTTATCAATAAAACGAGTTTCCTGCAACGATAGACTTATTAATTGATGAAGTTTTTTTTCATGATGATCCCAATTTAAACCCATTATACTAATGTTCCCACTGGTAGGTTTCTGAATCCCCTCGATCATTTCAACAGTTGTTGTCTTTCCGGCACCATTTGGGCCAAGCAATGCAACAAATTCTCCACTATGCACGCTAAAGCTAATACCATCAACGGCTTTTACTTCTTTAAAGTTTTTATAAACATCTCTTATCTCAAGGATGGGTGTACTCATTTTTTTTCAAATTACATATAGTAAAACATCATGGATACAATAATGTTTTATATAAATCTGTATTGTTTTAAGTTTTGCTAATAATTATAATCCTTGCTCCCTTTTTTCTCGTTCCACCATTCGTTGGTTTTTGATATATCCCATGCCGAATAGGGAAATTCCTGATTGATTATTCGCCGGGTTTTTCGATTTATTTTACCTGTATGAACAATCTGCTCACCAGCATTTTCCAATTGAAGCATAATGTTCTCAAGTTTTTGAAATAAAAACGGATTGCTATGAAGACCCAAAGCTGTTGGTCGGTATATTTCTCCAATAACTGGACAATGACGGTTATGCGCTAATGCTTTAAAATAAGCTCGCACTGGATTAAAATTAAGTTGTTCAAAGAAACCGCATATTGAAAATACGACCATAGATTGATTTTCGTGAATACGCATTCTGGGGTGACGCACACGCTTTAATCCTTCAATCATATATGGATAGGCACGACTCACAGATCTGTCAAAGTAAGATTTTAATGTACTCGGTATTCCATCAGCATAAATAGGGAAAGCATAAACAATAATATCAGCAGTAAACATGATGTCGGCAAGCTTTGAAAAATCATCTTTTTCGTGATATTTACATTGGCCGGGAGTATTCATCCAGCAATAAAAACAACCATCGCAGGGTGTTATTTTGAAATTATTCAGATGAACCAATTCTACCTCGGTTTGCTTTTTCATTCCCTTGATAAAGGGCTCAAGATAAAAATCGGTATATCCATTTTCACCTCTTGGTGATGAACTCAATACCACAACTTTCCGTGGTTTTTCCCAATATTTTGTTGGATTTCTTTCAAAATCAGTAACCGGATCTTTAGGAATATCCAATTTTTGTGCAAAAGAACGTTTTGGTAATATTTTAAAAAATGATGTTTTCCCTTTAAATTTAAGTCTTCCTGTTACCATTCCCCATACCGGATTAAGTTTCCCCTCGGCAAGTTTAAACCAGTCGTAAAAACTACATTGAATTGAAACCGTTGGGTTTTCGGCAAAACCATCCAATAATCGTAATTCATTATTTTCAGATTGCATATAGCAATCAATTTTCTGATTTTTATGGGTAAAATGAAACTGGATTATACCATCTTCACGTTTATCGTGCTCGGGATATGCCTGCTGCAATTTTGCAACCATATTCTCCATTATTTTATAAGGTGTTGTCAGCGTTTTCAATATTCAGTTACTGTTTTAATGCATTTATCATTTAGCGTATCAAACTTACAAAATATTTAGTATAATTTTGAAGATTACAATTCATTAACAGAAGTTAGAATCTAAAATACTTCTGATAATCAATTAATTGATTAATGTTTACTAAAATCCTCTCATCGCTGACTGTCATCTTCTTTTTTACAAATTGATTGAGGAAGTCTTTTAAGTGTAGAATATTTCCCTGGTTATTTTTTATTGTAATAATTATCTGCTGATTAATTAAAATTGGATGTCCTCCTCGCCCATCAAATTCGGGTACAACCAAATCAGCATTTTCGCTATTTACTAATAAATTTATTAGCAAATCATGATTAACAAACGGATTATCAATATTTTGTATAAAAACAAATTGATTAATACTAAGCTTTTCAACCCCTAATTTAAGTGAATAAAAGCGATCCCATTCTGGATACTTATTAATTACAAGTTTTAAATTATCGGGTAGAGTATATTTCTTCTCAACAAACGATGAATAATCGGTTTCGTTAATTACGAGTATTATTTCTTTACATCCAAAACTATGATATTCGCTTATGATATGTTTAATAAAAGATGATTTTTCATCAAAACGTAGCGACCATTTTGGGATCCCCATACGGGAAGATTTTCCTGCTGCAAGAATTATTACAGAATAATTTAAGGTATTTTTTATTTTTTGCTTCATTTTTTTTCCAAACTACTGCATAAATATAGAAGTAATTTAAGAATTAGAGTCGATTTATGTAGATTTGTTTCATTATTAAATTGTACTCTAAACTATTCAAGGCATATGTCAGACAAGTTCTTCCCTATTGAAATAAAACAACTTCTTCAGATTGTTCTTAATGAACTAGAAATTAGCCAAAGTATATTTGGAATTCCACAGGAACTATTCTTTAAACCCGAAAATAACAATCGATTTAAAACAGTTCAATTTGGACAACAAATTGATACACCTATTGGCGTTGCTGCAGGTCCGCATTCTCAAATGGCTCAAAATATTATTGCTGCATGGTTAATGGGTGCAAGGTATATCGAACTAAAAACTATTCAAACACTCGACGAACTTGATGTTTCAAAACCATGCATCGATATGCAGGACGAAGGTTATAACTGCGAATGGTCGCAGGAACTCAAAATAAAAGAGAGTTTTAATGAATATCTTAATGCATGGATTATCATTCATATACTAAATCATAAATTAAAGCTAGGCAAAACATCGGGAACAATCTTTAATATGAGTGTTGGTTACAACCTCGAAGGAATAATGAAAGATAACGTACAGTGGTTTTTTAGCAAAATGAATGACTGCCTTTCTGAGTTAAATGAAAAAAAGAATAGTTTAATTGAAATTTATCCTGAGATTAGTTCCATCCAGATTCCTTCACAACTATCAAATAATATTACCCTTTCAACCATGCACGGGTGTCCGGCAAACGAAATTGAATCGATTGCCAGCTATTTACTAACCGAGAAAAAACTACATACTTATGTTAAGCTCAATCCTACCTTGCTTGGACCCGAAAAACTGAGAGAAATACTGAATAAAACATCAAATTTTAAAACCGAAGTCCCTGATATTGCTTTTGAACACGATTTAAAATACCCGGATGCAATCAATATTATTAAATCATTGCAAAAAACAGCAAAAAATAATAAGCTGGAATTTGGACTTAAGCTAACAAATACCCTCGAATCAATAAATAACAAAGATATTTTTGGCAACAGGGTTGATATGATGTACATGAGTGGTCGTGCACTGCATCCAATTTCAATAAATGTTGCAAATAAACTTCAACACGAATTTAATGGAGAATTGCAGCTTTCGTTCTCTGCTGGTGCTGATGCTTTTAATGTTTCAGAAATTCTATCATGCGGATTTAAAACCATTACTGTATGCTCTGATATCTTAAAACCAGGTGGCTACATGCGACTAAATCAATATTTTAATGAGTTGAACTCTAGCTTTGAACTGAAAAAAGCAAAAAATATTGGTGAATTTATTCAAAATGCATCTACAAAGAAAAATAGCAATCAGGCTCTTGAAAACCTTACAAAATATGCCAAAAAAGTTCTGAATGATAATAGATATAAAAGGGAAAGTATTCTGGAACCTTCTATAAAAACAGATCGAAATTTAGGCTATTTTGATTGTATTTCGGCTCCCTGCAGAGATACATGTGCAACAAACCAGGATATTCCGGATTATTTATTCTACACATCAAAAAGCCAATTCGATAAGGCTTACGAAGTAATTCTGCGAACAAATCCCTTTCCATCAATTACCGGAATGGTTTGCGATCATTTATGCCAGAACAAATGTACACGAATAAACTACGATAAATCGCTGTTAATTCGTGAGATTAAACGCTTTATTTCGGAACAAAAAGAAGTAAAATTATCACCACAAGATAAAAATGGATTAAATGTTGCCATAATTGGCGCTGGTCCTTCAGGATTATCATGTGCTTATTATCTGGCTTTAGCAGGATTTTCGGTTGAGGTATTTGAATCAAAATCAAAAGCAGGTGGAATGGTTCAATATGCTATTCCGGGTTTCAGATTAACAGATCATGCCATTGAGCGCGATTTTAAACGAGTAACCGATTTGGGAGTAAAAATCCAGTATAATCAGAAAGTTGACAAAGTTCGTTTTGAATCGTTAAAAACAAATTACAAATATGTTTTTATTGGTGCCGGAGCTCAACTCTCTGCTCCTTTTCAGTTAGAAGGAATAGAATCAAAAGGTGTGTTAGATTCACTTGATTTTCTATTTAATGTCAAAAAAGGTCAAAATACCGGAATTGGTAAAAATGTGGTGATAATTGGTGGTGGAAACACAGCCAT
>JAVEZW010000143.1:0-9004 GCA_034002805.1 Bacteroidales bacterium
GGAAAGTCGTGCCGGGGATTCTCAAAAGTATAAGCACTGTCGGACTGCGTCAGTTTAAATTCAATGCTTTTTCCTTGATTTTGATTGAGCACCGTTGCGGTATAAATTAGTCCGTCATTTTTTTGAACTATTTCGAGGTATTCCGAAACGGTCATTTGACCATCAGCTATTTTGTATGAAAAACCTTTTAAGGTGTGCTCATTTACTTTATCCCAACGCTCGTAAACCTCGTTGTTTTCCATCTTCCAGGTTCCCTGTAGAAAATCGGGAAAAATTGCCTGCCCAAAAGCCAGATGGGTAATAAGCAAGGCTATAAAAGTTAAGCTAATTTTCATGATAGTTTTGATTTAAATTTATTGAATAAGGGCAAATTGTTTGTTGACAAGCTGAATTATCATTGTTCCGATTGAAATTCAATATCTTCTCCACGCGCTCTCGCTTCCTTAACCATTTCTTGCAATTCAGCTGGCAAATTATTCAATGGCACAATAAATCCGTCAACCATAACCAAATTATTAAATGGATTGTCTGCAGTCATTTTTTTTGTCGAAAATTCCGGGCTATAGTGCCACAAATCAAACATCTCTTTAATCTGTCCGGCTTTATTCGACACCGTCGAGTTTTTCGTTCCAAAATATTCACTAATCTGTTCTGCTGGTATATAAGGTTCAAAAGACTTGTCGAACAAGAAATTAATCGAACCAATTGCATAAACAACAGCAGCAGCCCAAATTTCCAGCTTACCTCTCTGAAAAGGAACATCCTTCTTTCTGCCTAGTTTTTTAATTAACTTTTCACATAGTTGAGAATATTCATCATCTAACTGCAGTGAACAAAAAGTTCCTGTAATTTCAAGCAGCTTTTCTTCTTTTTGTTTGATCTCCTGTTTAGTCATAATGTCGATTTTCTATGGGAATTTTCTTAATCTTTTCAATATTCTTGATAATTTTTTGAAGTGTCGCATTCAATTTATCTGTATCCGGAGGATTGCCCCAAAACAAATCGTCGAGTTCCCAAGCCTCCACTTGCAATAGTTCTCTGCTAAGCTTTTCGGCCTTTGTAAGATAATCAGCTTCATTTTTACAATCACTTGCCAATAATCCATAATGTAAGGACAAATCATGCGTTAATTTCTCAGCTTCAATTAAAACACCCTCATAAGCTTCTATTGATAAATCATCGGTATCCATAATAACTAGATTTCTTTTTGGCGCTATATCCACTTGCGCTGTTTGTTTTTTACTCCATGTAAAAATTAAAAGTAATTTGAAAATACCACATTTCCAAGTCGCACAGAAAGCGGTAATAGGTAAGCGTGTGGTTTATGCCTGATTATTCTTCTTCAAAGTATTTTTTAATAATGCTTAAACTTTCTTCGGTTTTTTCGCCAAACATGGTATGACCGGCGCCATTAATAACTACCATCTCAGCATGATTGAAATATTTCATATGGCCTTCCTGAAAATCTTTTCCGATTACTTTATTACATGACCCAGCTATAAACAACACCTTATTTGTATAATTTTCAAGTCCTGATACCAAGTCAATCTGGATGTTGCCCTTTTCATCCATCCCTTTCTTCATAATTGATTGTGAAGCAACACCACTTAAGCGCCAGTAAGGCAGATAGCCATTTGCAACACGTTCACCACAAAAGTATTTTCTCATAGGATTTCCTACCATATCAAGGCTTCCAATTTTTCCAAAGATATAATCAATCCGGGCCTGTTTATCATCACTTTTTACATGAAGACTTTCGAATGCAATGGTAGTTATTGCTTTAATTACCTGCCAGTTGAATTCCACTTTAAATTTCTGCATATACTCCATAGCTTTTTCACTGGTTAACATTCCCGGTTCAGCAAGAATTACCTTCCTTACTTTTTCGGGTTTTCGTGCAATGTATCCCGATGCGAGCATGGCACCCCAGGAATGTCCTATTAAATATACCGGCTGGTGTGGTGAATAGTAATTAATGATGTTATCTAAATCGCTAAGCGAGTTTTCAAGCGACTGCTCTTCTGCATCAACTCTTGGCGACAAACCGGTTCCCCGTTGGTCGTAAAAGACAACAAAATATTTATCGGCCAATGCTTTTAATGGAAGAAGGTATTTGTAATCGTTTCCCGGTCCTCCATGAATAATAATCACGGTTTGGTTTGTATCGCTTCCAAATGTTTCGGAATGAAAAATCACCTTATCAATTTCGATATGAGGTATTGTTGTATCTTCGGTAACTGTATTGGGAACAGCGTATTCACCACTGGTAATAAAGTACATTGAGATTGAAAAGACAAGTAATAAAACAAAAAGCCCAATCAAAATAGTTGCTGTTATTTTTATTATTCTTTTCATCGTTACAAGTTTTTTTAGCTGGTTTGTGGGTTAAGACTCGACCTTTACTTGCAATATATTATGCCCTGGCATTTATTATTAATGCCATCCATAGCCGGTGTTTTCTAAAGGATCAATATTTTTGAAATCATCAAAATCCTTATCCTTATTGTTCTCCCACCAATCATAATAAGCATCGGCAGCAATTTTATGCGATATACTATCTGAAACCAATTCCAATCCATCAGAATCTTTAAGTACCGGGTTTTGAGAAGGAAATCGCATAATCAAATATTCACTATTTATGGATACCGCCCTGATGGATTCAATTGTCCATAAAACATAAATCCCTAGTTTGCATTCAGACTCCCACAAAGAAGAAATCGGATTGTGTGGAAAATCAGTTATCAACTGATTTTCATTTCTATATTGAAGTAATTCGGGTATGTCATTATATGTAAATTCAGGAAGGTTTAATGAATCGTACTGATTCGATTTTAGCAAGTCAATATAAGTTTCGACATCAAGATTTTCAGTTGCTTCCTGGTGGTTTTTATCACAAGCCATTAAACCAATTATAAAAACCGGTAAGATAATGTGTTGCAGCGCTTTCATTTCAATTGTTTTTCTTACTAACTCAATTTATCTGGTTTCAATTGTTTGCGTTTTTAAGTTTGGACATAACTTCAACAGAACCTAGCTCAATTCCATTTTGGAAGTAAATTGGAAATAAGCTGCACGTATTTTTAACCGATGTGCTGTTTATATTCACAGTAATTTGATTTCAGTTAATCAAAGCTATAAAATTATTTAAAAAGCCGGGTATATTTTGTGTAGTTTTATATAAAATAAATTACCTTACCGGCTGTTAACAAACTCTTAGTTTAAAAAGTCTTAGCACCTTGTATTGGGTAGCAAGTAAGATAGCCTGTTGTAGAATTATAAGTCTGCTTTTATAATGTTTATAAAGTTATTTGTTTAGATGATATTATAAACTATTGTAGTTTGGTAAGGGATTTGCCATAGAACAAGTAGAAGTGAAAATAGGTATACCTCAGTACTTCTGACATATGGACAATTATTCTTAGCTCTATTAGTCTTCTGTCGTAATGAACTAGTCTACTGTATACCAACATATTATAGAAACTTAATATTGGGTAGCCGTTACAAAATTGACCGCTTAGAGTTTTTTACATTTGTTTTTTGACTTTCGCACATAATATTCCTTCCATTAACTATTAATATTTAATTAAGTTGCAAATAATTTCAGAGTAATCAATTTTCATTTGCGATGAGATTTCGTGCCCAACATTTGGGTAGGTAAATAAAATAATTTGCAACCTGTTTCCGATCTCTTCAACTTTCTTTCTTGTTGTATAAACAGGTACTATTTTGTCGCTTTCCCCTTGAAATAAAAAAATAGGAATTTTTTTACTTACCGGTTCATTTTTTAGTTCTTGGATAATATTAGAGTGTATAACTGGTGCAAATGCAAATGAGGCCTTGCACAGTTCCGGGTAGTATTTTGCAAGAAGAAAAGCAATATCTCCACCTTGTGAAATTCCGCTAACAATGGCTTTTTGCTTGTATTCTTTTTCAATCGCCAGAACAAACTGTGCTAAACTGTCGATAGTTATTTTTGATAGATAGAACTGTGTCAAACTTTCTTTTTGATAATAGTCAGTAGGGTAATATGAAAACCCGTCCCTTTTTTTATAATTCCCTTTTGGAATAATAATTCTGATTGGAATATTAATACTATCGTAATCATCAATAGTTTCTATTGGGTTTCCACTTGAATAATGAAAAGCTATTAATAATGGGAGCTTTTCAGTGTCTTCACCTTTGGTAACTTCAACGTATTCAAATCCCTCAACACTTGGTTGATAATTATATTTGCTTTGTCCATATAGCGTGTCAAATAAGCTAAAAAATAGAATAAGTAATAATATGTGTTTCATCTTTATTAAATTACAAATTGATAATCATTTATAGTATGGTGTTGCGTTACTATGACCGCTGTCTTTTGTGGCTAATAAACTTAGGCAATTTTGCACAACATTTAATTCCACCAATAAATACACTATTCAAGACCTATATTTTTTAGTACTATTAGAGACCAATGTTTTCAACTTAAGAATTACTCTTTATCTTCATGTCCAAAACTGCACCAACCATTAACACAGAATATAATTTTTAGGTTCAAAAAATGATTTAAAAGCTGAACAACTGATTTTAGCTGCTTTACTAAAATACTTCTTAAGTTTACATACTTAATCTAATTTTTCCACATATCTCTTAAAACTGTTCAAAATCGATTGGCTAAACGCTTGCTGGGTTTCAATTGGGGTTTCATGTTCAGGTTCAAATATTTCAGTCAGCTTTACGCCATTCTCTAAGCGCGAGAACAGCACGGTTGATTTTCTGTTATCAGCGGTTGTATAGCTAATTTTTTTGTATTTAACTATATCGGTATAAATACAAGTGTAGTCGAACCCCTCGCTGCCATCTTTCCGTTCCATTCTCAAAAATAATTTGCCATTTATTCTCAAATCATTTTCGGCTTGTGGTGTATGCCAATCATCGGATGTATTGTTCCAGTTTTTAATGTGTCTGGAATGGGTCCACAAGTTCCAGACTTTTTTAATAGCATCATTTATAAAGACTTCAGCGATTAAGACTTTTCTACTTTTTTCCATAATTGGATATTTTAAATTCAAAATCAACTAGCATTCGGAGTCATTTTGCATTTCGACTTATGATTTGGCCACCTTTAGATATATCCATTAAACTTAGGTTCCGGGAGCTGCCACTTCACGAATTTCAACGCTTGTATTTTTTCCTTTTAAAATGGGGCATTTTCGAGCAATTAACGTTGCACCATCAAGACTTTCGGCCAAAACTATTATGTAGCCTGCAACGGAGTTATTTTCGGCAATGTGTGGCGTTTCAAGAAACTGGTTGTTTGGTCTTAAAACCCGTCCCTGTCTCGAAAAATGATTTCCCCCGTCGGCAAGTTGGTCGTTAGCGGCAATTTCATTTATCCAGCCCATCCATTGTTGCATATAGATTTCCATTTGCTCTTTTGAAGGTTGAACCGTTTCAGTAGTGATGTCCATTCGGAATAGTAATACAAATTCTTTCATCGTGTTATTGATTTTTAATTGATGATGATTTTTTGTTGAACCACAGGGTTAAAACAATGGCCATAAACAGCATTTTCATTAACCAGTCTCCGGCATGAACAGCACCTAATTGCCAGGGCATATTGTCCCAGAGAATTGCACCGGCCATTCCAACAGCATGAAAGGCAAACCATAAAAGCACTATTAATTTGACGGATGCTTTCCAGTTCGTGATGTTTAACCGAACAATCAATTTTGCCAAAACAAAAGAAACAATCAGCTCTCTGAATGGAGCCAAAACCATTGTCCATTGCGGAATATCAGGATTTGGTACATGACGGTATTTTTCCCAAATTTCTCCGAATAAAAAAGGGCTATAATAAAGTGTACTGAAACCGAAAGCCATCAGTCCTGTATAAATAATCGCCCAATAGTTTAGTTCTGTTTTCTTCTTCATAATCTTTTTTTTGACAAAACTAAATTAGGTGAAGTTGTAAAACATTGACATAGGTCAAAATCGATTCAATCTGATTTAAGTCGGCTGAGTGTTTCTTCCCGTATGTCGAGATAGGAAGCTAAAACCTTATTGGAAACACCTTGAATCAACGATGGCGATTCTTTTAACACGAGATTGTACCTTTGTTTTGCGGTTAAAGTAACCAACTGCTCAATCCTTTTATTCTGAAAAGTGTAAGCCATTTCCAAAATTTGTTGATAAAAGTTTTTCCATTTGCCCATTTCACTGTTAAGCCGGTAAAAGTCGAAATGGCTGATTGCCAAAAGTTCAGAAACTTCCAGTGCTTCAATAAATTCGATGGAAGGTTTTTGGGCAATAAAACTGGTTAAAGCCGTTCCAATGTAATACCCGGGCATGATATAGCGGGTTTTCTCGTGACCATTTTTATCAATAAAGTATATTCGAATACAACCTTTGGCAACATAATAAAATTCGTTGCAAACATCCCCTTCAAACAATAAAATCTCGTTTTTCCTAACTGATTTTGGTTTGAAACAATCTACAATTTGTTCCAGTTCTTGTGCCGTAAAATCAGTCAGGCTTGCAAGTACTTTTTTTAGGTCATCTTTGTACATTACTCCTTGTTTTATGAAGCAGAAATTTGGGACATCCTGAAACGACTACCTGTTTGTCCGGAACAAAGATAGCGATGAAAACGAAATTTTGCGGCAAACACTATTCACTTCAGATTTTTCCTTCAGTTAAAAAATATTCCTTCGATTTAAAATAGCTGGTTTTTAAGTGAGGCTCAAATAAGATGCAGTCTTTTTCTGTCAGAAAAGAAATTTGCGTTAGCCATTTTTTAAATATTTTAAATTCGTCCATCGTACTATTTTCATTGGTCTGTTGGGGTTATATTTAATTTTCTTAGTAATGTTTTTACAGCATCTTATTTAAAAAACTTAAAAACAACCAACTAATTTCATACTAAAAAACCTTTTTAAAAGAAATCATATCCAAAGGAATTGCACACAACGATTAACAATAGTTAACAGTAGGGTTTGCGGCTGGGAACATTCCACCTGCAAAAATACAGAAGTGAGAACCCATCTAACACAAACCGCTAAACCCTAACTGTTTTAAATTGCATGGTAACAACTGCTTTTTATTCTTTTAATACTTATTTCATCTTAATTCAATATCGAATTTTTCGGTAATTTCATTTCTAATATTCATTTGAATATCATTTATTTCACTATTTAACAAGGTCCTGTCATTCGACCGATAAGTTATACGATATGCTAAAGATGTTTTATCAAATTTATTAAATTTATCTATTAAACTGACATTCTCAATTAGGTCCTGTCCTATTTCTCTGATGATTTCACAAAAATTATTATGCTGTTCCCATTGGCTTTCATCGGTTTCAACATACTGGTTAACCCAAAATGAAACATCTTTTATTACCGGAGGATATTTTGAATACTCCTTAAAAGTTGTTAATCCCTTTTTAAACTGGTTAATAAACCGGGCATCCAATGTCCATAAATATCTTATATCTGGAATGTTACAATAAGATAGCAATAGTCGATCGATACCTAAACCAAAAGCCCAAGCCTGCCCTTCTATCTGACAATTTTCCAGAATCTTAGGTTGAATAACTCCAGCTCCCAATACTTCCATCCATTCAGCACCCTGTTTAACCTCAACCTGCAGCGACGGATGAGTAAAAGGAAAATAATCATTTAAAAAACGGTATGCTTTACCTGGATATAAATACTTAATTAGTCCTTCAAGGGTATTTTTTAAATCTACCAATGGGTCTGTTCCATCAGGAACAATTTTAACGCCTTCCATTTGATGAAAAACCGGATAATGTGTTTTATCGATGGTATCTTTTCGGTAAACATCACCGGTAACAATGAATTTTGCATGCCCTTGTCTTAATAATTGATTCTGATGTGCTGAAGTATGTGTTCGTAATACATGGTTTTCGTCCACATAATAGGTATCATTCATAGAACGTGCCGGATGATTCGCGGGAATTAACAAATCATCGAAATTATCTTTAGTACTAACTACTTCATTTAAATGGTCGAATGCAGTAAAGTCGTTGAAGTACGACTGGATTTTTTCTTTTAGCTGACAAATTGGATGATTGGCTTTATTATGCAATTTTAGTTTTCTTTTTTCCTGTATGGTTTTACTTATATTATTCATAGCAAATAAATATTAGCCTGCACTTGCAGTTGATTAATTAATTGAATTTGATTTGTTTTTTGAAGGAAAAGTCCGTACGTAGCGGACAAATTATATTACGCTGGCTCTTGGCGAGCCAAAAAAGAAAAATGAAAAGAAAAATATGTTATTTGCTATATTCATTTTATGCAAAAATAGAAAAAATATTTCGGCACATATATTTTCAATATTAAAAAAATCGAATTGGCCTTGTATTAAAGTTACTATTTCAGGTTTTAACCAAAGTCCGGCCTTTACCCTATTGGAATAAACCTAGGACAATAAACTTATTCTCGTACAACTTGTCAGAGCACTAGTTGGCCGCTGCCGGATAACCCTCACTCACTAAGCCAAAGATTAAAAGGTCTATTAGCTATAACAAGCCCTTGTATATAATATAGTGACCTTTCGAGCGTCGTTATTAAGTTTTTTACAAATCTTACTGAAGGCAGAAAGTTCCCGCAAACGCAAAACCCCAGATTTTGTATTCGAGAGTTTGCGGTACTATTTTACTTAAATCCAAATAGTAACATCAATTTGTTGATCAGCATGTAGCTTTTCCTTCTTTCGCACTTCTGCTTTTAGTGGCAGTAAGTATGTTTTCAATTTTGTGTCATACCAAATGGCAGTTTCCCATTCGGTATTCCCAATTTTTGCTGCTGCTTTCATACGCCCCCAACCCTCTTCCTGCCATTTTAAATTCCCTCTTATTTCCATTGCTATTTCTGCCGGAAGCGAAAGAAAATACCATCCATTAGGCATTGAATGCAGCCAAACAATTGTTGAAAACTTATAGCTTATTTTGCCATTCATATTATTGTGCTTTATATCGGTTGTGTCTCTTTATAAA
>JAVEZW010000144.1:0-8902 GCA_034002805.1 Bacteroidales bacterium
GAGCTTCAGAACTTCCATACCCCGTTATTTTAGTAAATTGTGGATTTACATATTCAATATTTCCTTTAAGATCCGTAATAACAATAGATGCAGGACTTTGGGTTACTGCCGTAGAAAGTTTTAAAATTTCTTTTTCTGATATTTTTCTTTCTGTAATATCGCGTACTGCAACTACTCTTAGTTTTTTATTATCAATAATTACGTTTTTGGCCTCTAATTCAGCAGGGAAAGTGGTTTTATCTAAACGGAAAAGTATTGCTTCGTAAGTTCCGGTAGCTTTTGATTCGATTCTCTGCAGTGTGATTTCTTGTGATTTGGATTTGATAAATTCAAAAATGCTTCGGCCCTTTAAATAATCTCCTGTAGCGCCGAGCATTTTTTGTAACGAAGGATTAGTGTCAATAATAGTACCGCTATCGTGTATAACAATTCCTTCAATGGTCATCTCGGTGAGAATCTTAAATCTTACCTGACTCTCATTTAATTTTTCTTGTGCCTTTTTGCGTTCAGTAATATCGCGGTTTACACCAATTAATCCTGCAAACTCATTATCTTCGTTATAAACTGGGTTTGTTGACATTTCAATCCATACTTCTGAGCCGTTTTTGTGTGTGGTTTTAAACTCAAAAAAACGCTGTGTATTGTCAATTATACCTTTCGTTACTTTATCTCTTCTTTCAGCTAATACCTGCTTTACATTTTTAAGTCCGACTGATTCTAAAAAGTTGAGACTCATTTTCATTACTTCATCGGCAGTAAATCCTAAAACGCCTTTAATAGATGGACTAATAAATGTTACCTGAAAGTTTTTATCCATCGTCCAGATATAATCATTCACGTTTTCGGCAATATAACGATATTTTTCTTCGTTAAGCTGAAGTGCTTTTTCGGTTTCTTTGCGTGCAGAAATATCTTCTAAAACGCCGTCGTAATAAAGTGCTTTACCATTTTCATCGCGGATAATACGCACAGAGTCATTAACGATGATTATTTTGCCCGATTTTGTTTTTAGTTTAATTTCTTTTGTAGCAAAAATATCAGGAACATCGCTAATTGATGCAATCTCAGCATTTCGCTCTTCTATTTCGGCATAAAGTTCTGAGGCATTAATTTTATAAATTTCGTCTTTTTTATACTCCAGCATCGATGCCAGTGATTTATTGGCGAATAAAATCTTGCCTTCGGGAGTTGTTCTGTATATTCCAACAGGCAATTGGTTTGTGAGTGTTCTGTATTTTGATTCACTCTGTTTTAAGTCATTCTGCAACTGTATTCTATGTAGCAGAATTCCTACTTGTTTAGCAAACGACTCAATAAAATCATTGTCACAGATTATGGTTGATCCAAGCGTGAAAAAATGAATTGCAGCAAAAAGCTCATCATCTTTATTAATACCAATGGTATAAACATTATTAATATTTAAAATCTTTTGAGTTGCATTCATTATAGATGCAGGAAAAGCATCAGATACAAACTCTGCTAAACCATTACTCAATTCAATTACCTTTCCTTGCTTAAAATACGAAAGATGACTTGAGTTAATACTGTATTTTTTACCAAGCGGGCTGTAATTTAAAATCGATGAAACTTTATCGAAAAGTGTTTTCTCAACTCCACGTAAAGCTTTAAATTCAACTGTATTATCATTTAAATCGATGGTAAGTACCAAAACAACGGTATTCGTAAAATACGAACTAAGAATTTGGGCTGCTTTTTTAAAAATACCATCGGCAGAATCAATTGTATTAAGATCAGATAGAGATTGGCTAAGGATTCTTAGTTGCTCTCTAAATAATGTTGCAGGTTCATTATTCAAATCTGATTTTTTCATCTTTTGGCTAATAAAAAAGTAATTTACAAAATAAATAGTTGAATTGTAATACTTTATTTAGATGTTTTTTCTTACTTATACTAAATAACGCTTTAATGGGTTTGTAATAGTTGATTGTTTAATTAATATATTTGACTAATATTCAAAAAATTACAATGAAATTTGATTCTGGTTTTACGAAATGATTTTTTTAGGGTACCAACTAGTTTAAATCAAACACAAATAAGCTAAAAGTTATTAATTGTTGAATTGTAGCGTAAATGTAGTTCCCATGTTTAATTCGGAACTAACTTGTATATCAATTTTATGATAATCACAGATTTTTTTGGCCAGAGCGAGACCTAATCCAAAACTGTCTTTTTGATTAGTAAAATTTTTAAATCGCGAAAATATGTGGGGTATTTCTTCTTGTTTTATGCCAATACCAGTATCTTTTATTGCTAACTGAATCTGATTATTAATTAACCTGGTTTTTATGGAAATACTTCCATGTTCTGTATATCGAATGGCATTATTCAAAAGATTGTAAACTAAAATGAATAATAGGTTTTCATTACCTGTAATTGGATTAATCGATTTATCGAGATCAAGATTTAGCTGTAATTCTTTGGCCAGAACTTTGTCTTCAATCTCTTCGGTAACATCAGCAACTAATATGCTTAAATCAACCTGCTCATTTAAAAGATATTCTTCATTTTCTATTCGCGACATCATAAGCAATGTGCGCACCATGTTGGTTAGGCGCATAATAGTTTGCTTCGAATCCATTATCTTTAATAAAACTTCATCTGAAAGCGATTGGTCTGATAAAATATTATCGAGTTTGCTTTGAATTATGCTAATAGGCGTTAATAACTCGTGCGACACATTGCTTATGTATTCACGTTCGTTATTAAAGGCATCTTCAATTTTAATCATTAACCCGTTGATAGTATTATTCAGATAAGCAAAATCAAAGGTTTGAGTCTTTATTGGCGTGTAATCAAATTCTGATGGATGGTTGGTACTTTTAAGCTTTTTTACAATCTTTTCGAATGGATTTAATAAAAACTGAATAAACGAAATATCAACAACAAAGGTTATTAGAATGATGATAAGGAGAAAAAGAAATGCAAATCGTTTAAGGTTTTGTTCAAACTGTATAATTGTTGATATGCTTCGTCCTATTTCGATAAGATATGTTTTGCCATTTTCTTCTATTGAATAACTGAGTACACGATATTCAACTAACTCGTTTTCGATAATTCTCTCTGAATATTCGATTACATCGATAGCTGTATCATTTTTTAACTGCTCGATAGAAACAAACTCTTCTTTTAAAATATTGTAACTACCAAAAGCCTTAATTTCATTGTCTATATTGATATAGTTATCAATGCCCAAACTATCGACCAACAAGATAACCTGATCGAGTTTTTTAATAAGTAAATCATCTGTGTTACGAATGGTTATTTCGCTAACAATCCAGGGCACAATGAAAAGCAAAGCACTTACGATTACTAATTTCGATAACGCATTGAAAATAGCAAGTTTGCTCTTAAAACGCAGGTTTGTAATATGCATTCTTTTTATCAAAATCAGCTAATCAAAACGATTTTATAAAATAGATATTTATTGATGGCAGATAACCATATTTCATGTAATATTCATTTAGTTCCTCGTCAACTGAATTACTCAGGCTTTCGAAATTATAATCCTCGTGTGTTATCTCGGTATATGACCAACAGGTTTTTGCTAATGATAGTTCGAGCCATATCTGAAACGAAGGATTTTTAAAATAAAACTTACGGCCATACATTAGCCCGATGTTTAGCAATTCAGATCTTAGTTTCATTTCATCTTGTCTTATGCCTATGGGTAAACTTACACCGTAATAGTTTTCGAAAGCTTCCATCGGAGTATCTTCGGCATATAACCAGAAATAGGAATAGTATAATCCGATATAGTTTTTCGAAAAATTGTATTTTAATGTGGGTTGTATTATTAATCCATACTTAAAAGCTTCGCCAATTGTACTCATAAGGGCTTTATTATCGCTGTACGATTCAAGAACATTTAAAATAATTTCGTCATATGGTTTTGTTAAAACCCCTGCCTGAAAATTAAATGAAATGTCGTTTTTAAATTGATATTCGTACCCAACAGCATACATTAACGGAAATTGAGTGCCAATCTGAACAGAAGAGTTTTGTGCTTTAATTAGCTGAATGGTTAAAAGTAGAACTGTTATCAAAAGAGTAAACCTGTACCTCATAATAAACTGAAATTAATTTTAATAAAATTAGCTAATTTCGAACCTATCTGAAAAAATTTACTTAATTATTTACAATTCGAATTTATACCCTATGCCTCGTATGGTTTTTATCCAATTGGTTTCATCGTTTTCGGCAAGTTTTTTACGAATGTTTTTTATATGCACATCGATATAGTTTGAGTCGTAATCATCTTCGTAAAACTCGCCCCAAATATGCTCGGTTAATTGAAGCCGGTCTAATACTCGATTACCATTCAATACAAGGTATGAAAGCAACTTATATTCTTTTTTTGTTAGATCTACTGGTTTGTTTTCAAATTCGAGGTGTTTTTTTACTGTATCGAGAGAAAATTTTCCGAAAGGTATAATCGAAGATTGCTGACCGAATTTACGACGTGTAATAGCTTGTATTCTCGATAATAACTCTAAAAGAGAGAAAGGTTTTGCCAGATAATCATCGGCTCCTAAATCGAAGCCTTTAATTTTATCTTCGAGTTCGCCACGTGCTGTGATCACAATAAAATAGGCTTCGGAATTCAGTTTTTTAGCTTCTTTAATTAAATCCAACCCATTATAATCGGGCAACCCAATATCGAGTAATATAAAATCGTAAGGATTAATAGCTATCATTTCAGACGCCTGTGATCCTGTAAATGCAAGATCACAATTATATTCTTCGTTGGCTAAGAACTCTTTAATTTCAGAAGCTAGGCCTTTTTCGTCTTCAACAATAAGTATTCTCATCGTTATTTGCTAAAATTGATAAAATAAGTTAACGAAAACATAAATCCCGATTGGTTTTCCCAACCTAAAAACTCATACTTTCTGCCAGGTATGCGATATAAATACGAAGCACTTAAATAAACGCCTTTTATTCCATAACTCACAGGTATAAATATATTAAATCCTTCATACGAAAAAGTTTCTGGTGTATATCCTGCATTTTTCAGACTCATAAATGACGATTGTTTTTCGGCTATTGTCATATTTTCGTATAACCAGTAATCGGTTCCAAACGAAACAGAAATACCCGGATTAATAAGTAATACATCGTGTTTTGAAAAGATATGATTAATCTGAAAAAAACGTGAAAAGCTTATCTCTGCAAATAAATTGTTTGTATTACCAATTGCATATGAGGCATCACCTGATAAATAAAATTTTCCAAGTTCCTGGCCAATCATCAAACCTAAAGCATGTTTATAGTTCAACCCTTCGAGAAGTGTATCACCATCGTATTGATGCCATTTATAAGATAAATCCATATCGAATCCATTGTCGAAATATTTTTGATAACCTGCCGTAAATTCATATTCCGATGATGCAATTGTGTCACTTAAATAAGCAGCGTATGAAGCTTCAGCGTATAATCCCCACTTATGCGTAAAAGTTCCATTTAAAAATAAGGTGGGTATTTTTTCGGTTGTTCCTGAAAGGTATTCCAGGTTATTATTGGTGTAACTAACATTTAGCATTATAGAACTATAGTTTTCATTACCTACATTGTTTGATCCAATGCTGTCGCTGATGTTTTGGCCAAATGTATAATAATGAGTGTATAAGATAAATATAACTATCAGTGTTCGTTTAGCAGTTTTCATAATCGTAGTTTATTATAACAACTTAATTGTTTTTTACTAATTATGGATTAGGGATTTTAAAAGAACCCCAGGCATTAACCTGGGGTATAAAGAATAATTATCGGCCACCTCTTCTTTGTTTACTTACTGCACCCTGATTGCGTTTCGACATTTGTTTTGAATTTTGCTTTTGCATTTGCGATTGCTCTTTCTGAATTTTCTTTATTTCTTTTTGATTTTTTTGAGCTTCGGGAACAGTTTTTGTCTCATTGCGCACCTGATCGCGTGATTGTGTTCTTACCTGATCACCAGTTCCTTCTTCGGTTCGAATTTGTTCTCTGGTTTGGGTTCTTACCTGATCACCAGTTTGTTCTCCATCTTTGTTTTGTTCTCGGGCTTGAGTTCTAACTTGCTCACCAATCCCTTTATCGCCCTGGTTTTGTTCTTGTGCCTGAGTTCTAACTTGTTCGCCAATTCCTTTCTCTGCCTGGTTTTGATCTTGTGCCTGTGTCCTAACTTGTTCGCCAATTCCATTTTCTCCTTGGTTTTGTTCTTTAGCTTGAGTTCTAACTTGCTCACCAATTCCATTTTCACCCTCTTTTTGTTCTTTTAACTGGGTTTGTTCTTTGGTTTGAGTTTGGGTTTTTACCTGCTCCTGATTTTGAGCTTTGGCTTGTTCTTTAACCTGGGTTTTGTTTTTTTCCTGGTTTTGTTCTTTAACTTCTTCCTGTGCAATTGCAGCAAAGGATATAGTCAAAATAGTTATTAATACTGCTAGTTTTTTCATAATTAATCCTCCAATTTTTGTTTTAATTAATATTTCATTTTCATATTACAAAGGTAATTTCTGAAAATGAAGCGAAAATGAAGAAATTAGTTTAACCAATAAAAACCCTGTTAAAACAGGGTTTAATTTAGTCTTTTTTAGAATCAATTTCAATTTATTTGCCCCCTTTGTTTGTGCCAGATGATTTCTGTTGTTTCGACATTTGTTTCGAATTCTGCTTTTGTTGTTTCGATTGTTCTTTTTGAGCTTTTCTTAGTTCTTTTTGACTTTGTTTGTCATCCTTATTTATTTTCTGTTTTTTTGTTTGAGCTTGCTCTTTTGTTTGAGTACTGGCTTGATCGCCAGTTCCATCTTCTTTGCGGATCTGTTCTCTTGTTTGGGTACTAACTTGTTCTCCTTCGCCTTCGTTAGTTCTGATTTGCTCACGAGTTTGAGTTTGGGTTTTAACCATTTCTCCTTCTTTAGTTTGAACTTGTTCCTGTTTTTGTTCCTTGATCTGAGTTTCTGTTTTTACCTGCTCCTGATTTTGAGTTTTGGTCTGTTCTTTAACCTGGGTCTTCGTTTTTTCCTGATTTTGTTCTTTTACTTCTTCCTGTGCAAATACACCAAAGGATAAAGCGAAAATAACTGTGAATACTGCTAATTTTTTCATGGTTTGTTCCTCCATTTTAGTTAAACTTAAAAATCTATTAAAACTTTCTGATGACAAATCTAAAATGTGAGCATGAAGCGAAAATGAAGATTTTTATTTATTTTTAGTTTCTTTTAAAATTTAACCGGGAAAAAATCGTTTCAAAAGTTTATTAACCCATCCCTAATTAATTATGAATAAAAAAGTTTTATTTGCGCTTTTTGTATTTTTATTTAATACAATTTTGATTAAGGCGCAACAAATCGAAAACGATATTCAGGTATGTATAATTGCAGGGCAGTACAATAAAGCATTGGAGTTAAGCGAAAAGCTATTAATAGAAAACCCTAATGATGCCAATTTACATTACCAGCAATCAATTATTCTTAAACAGTTGTATAGGTATCCTGAGGCGATAAACAGTATTGAAAAAGCACTTGCAATTGATCCTGAAAACATCACTTATTTGTCTGAATATGCAGCTATATTGGCAAAGAAAGATAAAGATGCACAGGCTTTTTTAATCTGGAATAAAATCCTTCAGAAAGATTCGACAAATAGCAATGCAGGAGTAATTGTTGCAAATCAATATATTAAAAACAAGGAGTTCGAAAAAGCATATCGTATTTTTCAAAATCTTTATGAATCCGATACGTTAAACGGTTTTTTCGCCCGAAATTTAGGATTTTGCAGTATTAAACTTCTAAATTCAGATAACTCAATAAAATGGTTAGAAAAGGCAATTAAACTCGATAGTACAGATATAAAAGCCTATGAATACCTTGCAATTGTTTATGTTTCATTAAAAGATCATGAACATGCTATCGGAATTCTTGAAAAAGCGACCAAATTCGAGCCCGAAAATGAAAATCTATATATAAAAATGGGTGATTATTACGGAAGGCAAAATCATAATTATAGGGCGTTAACGCAGTTTGAAAAAGCCTATAAAATAAATCCAGAAAACGAATATGTGCTAAAGAGTCTTGGTCAATACCATTTTTATATTGATGAGTATATCGAAGCAAAACATTATCTCAAAATGACAGAATTGATAGTAAATGATGCTGAGATTTTTCAATATTTGGGGGATATTTATATGAAACTAGGCTCAGTGGATTCAAGCATATTATATTATAACAAAGCACTGGAAATGGTAAAGCCTGATTATGTTTCAATACTTTTTATTAATGAGAAGATTGGCAAAGCATATTATGAGGTTGGTGATTTTCAAAAGTCTATCGATGCATTTAAATCAGCAATTGATATACAAGTTGAAGATAAATTATGGATGGGTTCTATGCAGGATAAACTAATAATCGATATTGCCTCAATCTATAGCGATAGATTGAACGATAAAAAAACAGCTATTGAGTACTACAAAAAAATTAAAAAAGCTAAAGTAATAGTTAATAAGGATTATTTCCAATACGCACAGGATCAAATAACTAGGCTGAACGAAGAGCTTTTTTTCGAAGGCAAACTTTAAAAAAAGACATTGTCTAAAAACTTTCCATTGTCCGGAGGACATGGAAATGTTTTATAAATAAACAGTAACATATAAAACACGATAGAAAGTCCAAGGTCGTTTCTATGTGTTTTAATTCAAACACTTTTTATAGTAACTAACCTATCAGGCTTTTTGCGTAATTAATTCCTCCCTCAACAAATTCTTTGGTAATTTTACCTGTAGGATCATTGGTTTGATAAATACGTTCGGGTATATCAAGCTTCTCAAAACGAAATCCTTCGCGCATTTTAAATTTATACTTATTTAAATGGATTTTTTTACCCATTTCCAAAAGTTCGTTATCAGTCA
>JAVEZW010000145.1:0-8749 GCA_034002805.1 Bacteroidales bacterium
TCGATAAACTCACGTCGTGGTGGCACTTCGTCGCCCATAAGCATGGAGAAAATATGATCTGCTTCAGCAGCACTTTCAATCGTAATCTGACGAAGGATTCTGCCTTCTGGATTCATTGTGGTTTCCCAAAGTTGTTCAGCATTCATCTCTCCAAGACCTTTGTAACGCTGAATACCCACTGATCCTTCTCTTCCTTTTTCTAATTCTTCAACAATGGCGTTTCTCTCTTCCTCTGTCCAGCAATAACGTTGAGTTTTTCCTTTTTTAACAAGATATAAAGGAGGTGTAGCAATATAAATACATCCACGTTTAATAAGCTCTGTCATGTATCTGAAAAAGAACGTAAGAATTAATGTTGCAATGTGACTACCATCAACATCGGCATCGGACATGATGATAATTTTATGATATCGCAGTTTTTCAATATTAAGTTCTTTAGTGTCTTCGATTGTTCCTAATGAAACACCAAGAGCAGTAAACATATTCTTTATCTCTTCATTTTCGAATATTTTATGCTGCATGGCTTTTTCTACATTCAGAATTTTACCACGCAATGGTAATATAGCCTGAAATCTTCTGTTACGACCTTGCTTTGCTGTACCACCTGCAGAATCACCCTCAACAATAAACAGCTCACATAATGTGGGATCTTTTTCAGAACAATCGGATAATTTACCGGGTAATCCTGAACCGGAAAGTACATTTTTTCGCTGAACAAGCTCTCGTGCTTTTCGTGCTGCATGACGAGCTGTTGCAGCAAGAATAACTTTCTGAACAATGATTCTTGCTTCTTTTGGATTTTCCTCGAGATAATTAGCCAATTGTTCGCTCACAGCCTGATCAACAGCACCCATAACCTCAGAGTTTCCCAATTTGGTTTTGGTCTGCCCTTCGAATTGAGGCTCCTGAACTTTAACCGAAATAACTGCAGTTAACCCTTCGCGAAAGTCATCACCACTAATATCGAATTTGAGTTTTGAAAGCAATCCTGATTTTTCAGCATAAGTCTTTAAGGTTCGTGTTAATCCACGACGAAAACCTGCTAAATGCGTTCCTCCTTCAATTGTATTAATGTTGTTTACGTAGGTATGCACATTTTCGGTAAAAGAAGTATTATAACTAAGAGCTATTTCAACGGGAATATCATTTTTCTCAGTATCAAGATAAATAACATCCTCAACTAGTTTTTCGCGTGTTCCATCAAGAAACTCAACAAACTCTCTTAACCCTTTTTCGGAATAAAACTTATCCTCACGAAATTGGTCTCCGTTTCCATTTTCTTCAACTTCGCGATTATCTCTAATTGTAAGATTGATTCCTTTATTTAAGAATGCCAGTTCTCGTAATCGGGTTGCCAGAATTTCGTACCGGTATTCGGTTGTAGTAAAAATGGTATCATCTGGTTTAAACGTAATAACGGTTCCACGTTTAGATGTTTCACCAATCTCTTTTACTTTAGAAACGGGTTTTCCTTTTTCATAAACCTGCTCATAAACTTTACCATTGCGATGAATTTCGGCACGTAGCATTTTTGAGAGTGCGTTTACGCATGAAACCCCTACTCCATGTAATCCCCCTGATACTTTGTATGAATCTTTATCGAATTTACCTCCGGCGTGCAAAACGGTCATAACCACTTCCAATGCAGATCGTCCTTCTTTTTCGTGCATATCAACAGGGATACCACGACCATCATCAGTAACTGTTATCGAATTATCTTCATTTATTAAGACATCTATATTTTTACAATGTCCTGCCAGTGCTTCGTCGATGGAGTTATCTACAACCTCGTAAACCAAATGATGAAGACCTTTTTCGCTAATATCACCAATGTACATTGCAGGTCGTTTTCGAACAGCTTCTAGACCTTCGAGAACCTGAATACTATCTGCAGAATAATCGCTGCTTCCTTTTGCAATGTTCCCGTTTACTTCTTCATTTAAAAGATCGCTCATTTCTTTATTTTTTAATTTACTTATTTTAATATCAAATTACGTTTTTAACAGGATAATAAATTACCGTTTGGATTTAATTTAGAAAGCTTATTTTTCAATTGGATTTTTTGAATTCTTTCCGCCTCAGAACCGTGTTTTATTTCCCTGTATATCAATATATTAAAAATTGATTTAATCCCTGTTTTTTTAACATGTAAATATACAAAAAAAAGATGGTTTTTTAGTCGTAAAAAAGACTAAAATTAACTGATTTATGAACAGATAATTCACAGTAAAACAATAATCTTTAAAAAATTGCTTTTGTGATATTCAGGAGCTAAAACGAATAGGTTAAACCAGCCAAAATATTAAAACCATATGTTGGATAATAATTCCATGCATTATAGCTTTCGGATAGCAGATTATTAAGATGTACAAATCCAGACAACGCTTTTGAATACCTGTATTCGGCTCCAATATTTAGATCAATTACCGATTCAAGCTCTTTAAAAGCCCCAAGGTTATCAAGTTTGGCGTATCGCTTACCCATTGCAAACAAATCGGCTTTAAGAATTATTTTATTCTTTAAATTATATCGGGTAACAAAACTCAAATCGAAATTGGGTTTATGCCATGCTTCTTTTTCATTATCCAGGGTATAATTCCTGTAATTACCTTTAAGATGAAAACTTAGTTTTTCGCTCGTTGTAACCGACAATTCGCCAAAATAAGAAACCACTTTTGCATTATCGTAAATTACACTAAACATATTCCCAATGCTATCAGTATCTTCTAAATTATTTACAAAAAGCGGTAAATCGTCAATTAACGAATAGGTTGCCCTAATGTTATAATATGTGGTAGATGAAAAATTACCTTTTAATCCTGCGAATAAGATTATTTTATGAGCTGTGTTTTTTAACCCTAATCCAGGCATAATAAAAGGATTGGTATATGCTGTATGTTTATAATCGTTTATTTCGAGATTACCATCGGCTCCGGCATACGGAATTAGATAATGGTTTGCAATATCATACTCAAGACTACCAGTAGGAAAATAATAGGTGTTTGAGTAATCGCCCCGATTGTCTGAAAAAATATTAACGCCAACCTTTACTCTGAATCTTTTACCAAACTTACCAATCCAAGGACTAATATTTACTATTGTATTTCCGACTGAATCAATGTTTTCGCTTACTGAATGGTTTTCAATTTTGAAATTAACTCCTACCATTTCGCTTGAGAAAATTTTATTGATATCGCCGGCTATTTGAAATGACAAATCATTATTATCAAATTTATCTTTAAAATAATCTAGGTTAAAGCCAAAGTCGTAATTAATATGTGTTGAATCGATGTAATTACTTTTATAACCCGCATTAAGGTTAAGGAGCATGTAATTTTGCTTAATATCATCTTTGTTTAAAGATGTATCAACCGATGGATCGAATCCGTAATGATAAATGGTATTGCTTTTTAATCCTATATCTCCTAAAATTATTGATTTTTTAAGAAACTTTTTTCCATAAAACCTAAGTTCGTTATCGTGAAAGCCGGCATCCTGACGAATGTCATCAGTAAGATCAACCTTTGCAAATGATGATAAATGCTTATAATATGCTCCGTACGAATAATCATCAGATCTTAAATTATTATAATATGCTTCGATCATCGGAATAACTTTTGTACCCAAACCAACTGTTATATAACTATTATAGAGTTTTGTAAGCGGTTCTCCTACCATTTTTGCAGGCTTTATTGGCTCAAGATTGTATCCAATACTTAATGGTTTCGTTTGCAAACTATATTTAACCTGCGGAATAAGCTTAACAGTATCGGTAATTCGCGGAAGTTTATTTATTTTAAAAGCATCCGAGATACTTGGCTCATAAGGCTTAACAACATGAACCTCCTTACTTAAAGTATCTTGTGAATAAACAAAACTACTAAAAAATAGAAAGAGGCTGAGAGCTATAAAGTATGTTATTATTTTCTGCATCATATTTTTTATTTTCAATTTCAACAAGTTTTAAATTGATTAAAGATTAAAAAGTTATTTCGATTTCTTCTGACTTATCTTTTGATAACTCATACTTCTCATCTTCGACGATTTTGTTATACTTTTCTTTCGCTGTAATCAAAATCTCATCGTTAGCATCGGGGTTATAATTATCGATAATACTTTTTAAGGTATGTTTTGCCTGAAAAACATCGTTTTTCTGAATATATACATCAGCCAGCAAGATAAAGGTTTTTGCAAGCCAGTATTCTTGCGAAGTTTTTTGATCAATAAAATCGAATATCTCATATTCAGCGATTGCTGTTTGCTTGTCGTTAAAATAAATTTCGCAAATCAGGTATTTTGATTCGGCCCCTTCGGCACTATTAACATCTCTGGACAAAATACGGAACTCATCAAGAGCGAGCGCATTCTTTTTATCAGCATACAACGCTTTTCCTTTTCGGTATCTTGCTTCGCGTTTAAGTTCCTCCGAAACTTTTTCGGTATGTAACACCTTGTCTGAAGCCAGTACCGTGTTATTATTGTCATTTAATTTAGCATACGAACGCATTTGGCCAACTCTGGCATCAATGAGGCTGCTATTAAGTTCAGCGACCTCTTCGAGTTTGATGTAATGATTTAAAGCATCTGTATAACTTGAATCTTTGTAGCTTAGAGCAGAAGCCGACAAAAGTGCCTGCTCTGTAAACGTGTTTTTGGGTTTATTAATAACAAAATTGTACGAATTAATGGCATTTTCTTTATCGCCAGTACGATTGTAGCAATCAGCAATGTAAAAATGTGCATTTAATATGAAGTTGCCATTACTATATTTCTGAATATAGTTTTTAAGTTGATCTATTGATCCCTGACAATCGCCTTTCATGTAAAGTTTTTCGGCAGAAATAAAGGTTAATGAATCCTGCTCCGATTGGCTAACATCGGCAATCTTACCTAAGCTATTCACATATGCAAAATAACCATCAACATTATTCATATCAACATAAATATTTTTTATACCGATAAGTGCATTTTTTGCTTCTGTAGTTCCTGGGAAGTCTTCGACAACGCGCTTATAGTAACTAAGCGCCTCTTCGTTTTTATCTTTATTATAGCTGATTAGTCCGAGCTGCACCAACGAAGGTTTAAGATAGCTGCTTGATGGATAATTGTTCAGAACCTGAAGATAGCATTCGTAGGCTTTTTCTTCGTTTTTAAGCTCAAGATAGCTTTTACCCATTTCGAACAGAGCATCATCAATATATGCCGATTCGGGATGTTCAGTTATTAATCGCTGTAATGATTCTATTTTCTTCTCAGGTCGGGTTAGCAAACCAAAAGAAAAACCACGCTGAAACAAAGTATAATCCTTATCCATTTTACCAGCTTGAATTGCTTTGTCGTAATAATCGATAGCCATCCAGTAGGTTTTATTCATAAAATAGCTATCGCCGATTCGATTATATGCATCTGATAAGGTTGGCGTAGAATCGTTTGGTGCGATGCTGCTATATTTTCTAAACCATGGAATAGCCTCGTTGTATTGTTTTAATTTAAAATGTGCATATCCGAGGTTGTAATGAGCAAGGTTGTATTCCTCGAGCTGAAAAGAGCCAGGAGTAAGTAAAAACTGATTATACTCATCGATAGCTTTTGAAAAATCATTTAACTGGTACAATGCTTCTGCTTTCCAGTAATGTCCCTGTGCCGAAATAGCCTTATTATATGCCGGATATTGAAGTGATTTGTCAAACGTTTCGACTGATTGTTCAAAATACAGGTTATTATACAACTCTAATCCACGATAGTAAGCCACTTTTTGATAGGCTTCATTCATTGCATGATCTTTATCCTTTATTTTATCGAGCGAGCTAAGTGCTTCTTTGTAATTACCAGTATATAAGTAGGCCATCACCAAGAAATTATAGGCATCGTCGATTCGGTAGGAGTTTGGATATAAATTTATGAACTTATGAAAAGCGTCAATTGCCTCATTAAAAGGTGAATGAAAAAGTTCGTAAGTAAGCAATGCATAATTAAATAGCGCTTCTTCTTTTATCTGAGGATCAAAATCAAGCTTGGAGGCAAACTCAAAAGCCTGCTGGGCTCGGTTTTTTTGTCCTAGCTCCATATAACAATCGGCCAAATGAAAATAAGCATTCTGCGCTAACTGGTCATTATTAACTACTGCTTTTTCGAACGAAACAACCGCACTGTCATATTGTTTTATTTTGTAATAGGTATATCCTAACTGGTAATAATCCTGAGGATCAACTTTGGGTGCATTTTTTGCATGCATCTCGAGATATTTAACACCATCGGCATATTGTTGTTTTTTATAATACGAATCGCCAAGTACTTTTGCGATTTCGGGAGCTCTCTTTGCACTTGCCGACTCAATCAATGCAGGAGCATAACTGATTACCTCGTTGTATTTTCCCTGCAGATAATATATTTGGGTAATGTAATAAGGCACTACTGGCGCAAAAGTTTCGTTATCGGTTAAACGTTGAAACCCTTTTAATGCTGTTTCGTAGTTTTTATTTTGATACGCAATATGCGAGTAATAGTAATTTGCAGGAGCAGTGTATTTCGTATTTACATCTTTTATTTCATAAAATGCAGCACTTGCTTTTTCGTAATCTTTAGTCACAAAATAACTATAACCTAACTTAAAATAATATTCGTATAGCTCCTCTTTATTCAATTTCTGTTTGTTCAGTTTTGTATACCAAAAAATCGCCTTTGCATGTCTGTTTTGGCGATACTGGAATTTACCCATATGAAAATAGGCTGAATTAACCTTAGAGTTTTCGGGACGCTCAGCGATAAATTTCGACATTAAATATTCAGCATCATCGTTAAAAAGCTCTATGGCGCATAATGCAGAATAATACTCGGCATTAGCTTTAAATTCGTGGTTATTTTTGCCATAAAGTTGTATGGCTTCGTTGAATTGTTGTTGAGCCGATCCGTATTTTTCTTTATTAAACAACTCCAGTCCGTTCTTATATAATCGATCTGCATCGGTAAAAATTATATTTTTTTGCCCGAAAGCACTAATAATCAATGAGAAAAGAAACAGTGATAAAAGTAATTTTCTAAAATTTTGTATCATAATTTACTTCACTTGAAATTCGCATAAATTTAGCAAGAATAAAATTATCAAGCCTTTATAAAAAGGCTTTTTAATTAACATAAAACTGTTAATTATTAAAAATATTTTATCTTTAGCTAATTTTGTACCAAACTGCAAATATAGGTTAACAATGTACTTTTTAAAAACCCAGGGAACAGACAAAATTCCAGACTTTGTGCAATTACGTGATGATCAGTTTGTACTTATTGCTCATTTTAAAACAACAAATCCTGAGCAATCAATAAAAAAATTAGGTTTAGAAGAACTTGAACCTCAAATATTGACATTAATTAATAATGCACCTTTTGGAAAGCTTTATAAGTTATAATGATAAACTTTAAGAAAATAGAACGCTGTCCCGATAGCTATCGGGAACGCAGATAATTATGATAAACACAGATAATTATAAGCATTCGGATATTACTGAAAAAATTATTAAAGCTTTTTATAAAGTTTATAATACTTTAGGATATGGCTTTTTAGAGAAAGTATATGAAAATGCGCTAAAATATGAATTAATTCAGATGGGTTTATACGTTGAAAAACAAAAACAGATAAAAGTATTTTATGAAAATAAAGAAGTGGGTGAATACTATGCAGATTTAACTGTTGAAGAATCGGTAATCATTGAACTAAAGGCAGCAGAAGGTTTATGTGAAGAACATGAATTTCAATTAATCAATTATCTCAAAGCAACAGAAATTGAGGTTGGATTGCTCTTAAATTTTGGAAAAAAACCAGAGTTCAAAAGAAAGGTTTTTTCAAACCAAATAAATCTTATTAAATCATAAAAAATCAGCGTCATCTGCGTTCTAATTAACAATAATTATTAAATCATGGGACTTGATACAATCATAGAATTTGAGAAAGCACGGATCTTTCAGAAAGATAACCTGATACTTACTGATGTTAACTTAAGTATTAATAAAGGCGAGTTTGTTTATTTTATTGGTAAAGTAGGAACCGGTAAGTCGAGTTTGATAAAAACGATAAATGCAGAGATTCCATTAAAAGAAGGCGAAGGCAAAGTTGCAGGATACGATCTTAAAAAGATTAAATCCAAGCAGGTACCATTTTTACGACGTAAACTGGGTATTGTATTTCAGGATTTTCAGTTACTCAGCGATCGCAGCGTACATGATAATCTCCAGTTTGTTTTAAAAGCAACCGGTTGGACAAGCAAGCAGGAAATAAATGATCGTATTGCACAAGTTCTCGAAAAAGTAAATTTGGGTTACAAAGGTTATAAAATGCCGCACCAACTTTCTGGAGGCGAGCAACAACGTGTGGTTATTGCAAGAGCGCTGTTAAATGATCCGGAAATAATTCTGGCCGATGAACCTACAGGAAACTTAGATCCCGAAACATCCGTTAACCTGATGAAAATACTACTCGAAATAAGTAGTAGCGGTCGTGCCGTAATTATGGCCACTCACGATTACAATATGGTAAAACAGTTCCCTGCCCGAACCATTAAATTTGATAATGGAAAAGTTTTTGAACAGGGACTTTCAGCCGAAATTGATTTTGCAAGCTTGAAGGAATACTAAACCTCTGGTTTTAAATGAATTATTCTATAAAAGACTTCAATCTTAAAAGTGAATTTATTAAAAACATTTTCACCTTGCTCTCGGGGTCAACTATTGCTCAGGTTATTACTCTTCTTGCAATTCC
>JAVEZW010000146.1:0-8723 GCA_034002805.1 Bacteroidales bacterium
TTTAAGAAGCTCTTCTTTAAACGAATTTACCTTATTTCCTATAACCTCAGCGCGTCGTATAACCAATAATTGCTCTTTATTAAATCCCAGATTTTTATTTTGCATATAATTAATTTGTCGGTACATAATGGTTGTGCCAATTATCAGGATAATAGAAATTGAAAACTGAAGAACTACCAATACGCTTCTAAGTTTACCATTTTTCATATTGTCTTTTATACTGCCTTTAAGCACTTGAACAGGATTAAAGGCAGAAAGATAAAACGCAGGATATGTTCCTGATAATAAACCAACCACTATGGTTATAAATAAAAGTGCAGGAATTGAATACCAATTTTTAAGGTAATTAATATTTAAGTCGACCTGAAGAAGGTTGTTAAAATAGGGCAATGTTAACTCAATAATAAAAATAGCAAGTAATAACGCCAGAAAAGACAAAATCATCGATTCTGTTAGGAATTGTTTTATCAACATTCCTTTTGAAGAACCACTAACTTTTTTAATTCCAACCTCTTTAGCACGCTTTGTGGCTTGTGCTGTGGAAAGATTCATGAAATTTATTGCAGCAATTATTATTATTAGTAGAGCAATGCTTCCAAAAATGTATAAGTATTTTGGATCGTTTGCTGCTTTAGTGTCTTGCTGTACTTCGGGTTGCAAATGAATTTCGGTAAGAGGCTGCAAAAACATGGTGTACTTATTTCCCTGAGATAAAAAATCATCAATGGATATACCAACAACCTGTTGAAGAAGCGGGCCAACATACTTAACAATCATATCAGAGATTTTTGAATCAATATCTTTATAATTTGCTCCTTCTTTTAACAACAGATAAGTACTAAAACTATTTGATAGCCAGTAATTGTCATTTGCACGAGGATTTGATAAGAAAGAACCTATAATATTAGCTTCAAAATGTGAATTTCCAGGAACATCTTTATAAATACCCGTAACCCTGTATAACGAACTATCGTTGCCGATTTTCAGCATTTTATCCATTGGATCTTCATCCCCAAATATTTTAAAAGCAGTTGATTCGGATAAGGCTACTTTATTTGGTGCATCAAGAACAGTATTAATATTTCCTTTTAAAAGTGGAATACTGAATATTTTAAAAAACGACGAATCGGCTTCAACATAATCCTCTTCAGTAAATTTTTTTTCTCCGGATTTTATAATTGTAGACCCTTGATTATTAAATCGGGTATAATCCTCCACTTCGGGAAACTCCTGAAGCATTGTTGGGCCAACTGGTGATGCAGTAGAAGAAGCAATAATCTCTTGTCCTCCAATCTTACCATCTAAAACAACCCTATATATCCGATCTGCTTTTTCATTGTACTTGTCGTAACTAAGTTCATAAACAACATACATAGCAATCAGCAAACTACAAGCAATTCCGATTGCTAATCCAAGAACATTAATTATTACGTAATTTTTCTGCCTTCCAAATGATCGAACACTATGTTTTATTAATTCTTTAATCATTGTTATAAACCTTTTAACTAAAAATTATTTCAGAATATTTTTAAATTTTAAAATACGGTTTTAAAACCTACAGATATTGTACCAATAAAATTATCATATTGATATCATGACAATTACAACTTGCTTTACAATATTTTCAGTGTATCGTTTTCGAACACTTCAGAAACAAAACCGAACAACAAAAAGTTGAGTTGTAAATAAAAAAATTGATTCGAAATTATTTGGAATACCGAAATCTTAAATAGTTGAAAAATCATATTTAACGTGAGTTCGATGTAAGAAATTTAAATATATGCTTGCTTATAATCTAAACATATTCAACATACCTTAAGAATGTATTAAAAAAAGCTCCATGGGAGCTAAATCTTTATAGAAGATAAAGTTAATGAGGAAATGCGCACCAACTACTAAGTTTTTTACATGCAGATCAGCCGTATGGTGCGCAAAACACATAAAAAATTGTAATTATATACTATTTTGTCTTTGTTTCATTGCGCGTCAAAAAGACATAAACCCATTGAACAACATGGTTCTGACGCGCTGATTTTTGCATTAATATTTTACTATAAAGATTTTGCTCCGCTGGAGCATAAAAAAACAAAAAAAATGGAAACAATTTAGACTTACATCGAACTCAAATTATTTATTAAAATTCAATATTATTTAATTGTTTTAATAATGTAAAACATATATCCGTAATAATCAGAATATTTTTTAAACTGGTTTATTTCATTTTGAATGCTTTCTATTGTTATTAGAGCTTCTGCATTTACTTTGTATTTTTTGCGCATTTTATACACATTTTTTTCTAAAGGATAGTAATAATTATTTACCCATCCATTTGGACTTAAAGGAAAACTATCGATAATTTCGTAGTTGCATTTTCTAATAAGCTCGAGGTTTTCTTCAACCGTAAGTAATCCGGGATATTCGTTATCCCAAAATGTTTTTAGTTCTTTCGGAGGATTAGGTTTAAACCAATTTGCTTCGCTTATCACCATAAATCCATTTGGTTTAAGAAATTTTCTCCAGTTTATCAATCCATTTTCAAATCCTGTAACAAAAATTGACCCTTCAGACCAGATTACATCGAAAGAATATAGAGGCAAATCAATATTATTCATATCCAAGCATTTAGTAAAGATTTTATTTTTTAATCCCATCTCAAAAACCTGGTCATCTAATTCATCCAAAAAAGGTTGATAATTATCTATTGCTGTAATCTCTCCATCAAAATCCAATGCTAGAGCAATAGTCTGAAATCCTGTTCCGCAACCAATATCTAAAATCTTTTCTATTTTCGCTCTCTGCTTAATTATGTTTAGTGAATTTATTGTAAGCATTATATCTCCGGGGCCTTGCCGCGGAAGATTACTAAATATTTCGTAAAATAGTTCATTCATGGCTAATCACTTGATTTCGTGATTGAATTATCGTAAATTTAGTAAAATTCAAAGCTAAAATGAATTTAAGAGGTATCATTCTTTTTTCGGTACTCTGCATTTCAACTAATTTATTTTCGCAATACTCCGAAGATATCACATTGCCAATACTAAATACCAATTCAAATGCTCGCATTGGAAGCTTGGCTGATATTGGCGTTGTTTCATCGATTTTTTTTAAAGATGCAGGATTATTCCAAAATCCATCGTTCATTTCGGGTAACTCAGAATATAGCGGAACTAACTTATTTTTAAGAAACACAAAAGATCTAAATTTAACCGATAATTATATTTCCGGATGGTCAGGATATCACGCAATTGACACTTCGCATGCTTTCGGGTTTAATTTCTCTTATTTAAATTACAAGGATTCTATTTTGAATAACGAATCTGTTGATTCTATTACCGTGTTTGAGCCTTATGAATTGTTTTTCCAGCTTACCTATAAATATCGCTTTAACAATACATTTTCAGGCGGAATAGGAGTAAAATATATTCAAAGTAATTATCTTTTCAGAGAGATGGAAAACAGTATATCTACCTTTTCCATCGACATAGGATTTAATTATGCTAAAACGTATCTACTTTCGGATTATTCGAACTTACATACCAGTGCCGGACTGGCAATTACCAATTTTGGACCCAGAATACCAAATATTGATACTTTTAAATCATTTATTCCAACCAAGTTGCTTTTTGGCTTATTAATAAATCCTGATATCCATTTAAGTGAGTTGTTCAGATTAAATTTCGAATTAATGTATCAGGCTGAAAAGTATTTAACGCCATCGCAACCCATTTACAATACCGAAGGAAATCTGATTGAAGGAATGAATCCTGATATTAGTTGTTTTACAGCTTTTTACCAATCGTTTTATGATTCGCCAGATGGTTTTACAGGCGAAATTGATGAGATACGAAATAAATTCGGAAGCGAATTACGGTTAAATTACTCAAATACTGCATTTTTAGCTTTCCGACATGGGCGCATTTTTGAGTTAGAAACACTCGGAGGTGGAAACTATCAAACCTTTGGTTGCGGAATCGGTTTGTACGGATTTATGGTCGATTATCTGTACATCAAATCAGACAATTACTTACTAAACAAAAACTGGGCAATTATGGTAAGTGCCAGACATAATATAAATGGCGATTTCTTCAGATTTTAAATTTATACGGGCTGGTTAATTTCCTTAAGAATCATTTTTTCGAGCAAGTCAACAGATGATTTTATATACTGAGTGCACTTTTTATTAAAAACATCGCTACTATTGGCTGTTTTATCTCCTTCGGGTGTATTTAAATCGTATTGTATTAATCCTTTGCAATCAATGTTTCCATGCATTTCGATAAATTTCTTCGAAAAATCCTGAATAAGCTGATTGGTAATTTCTTTTGCCTGATCATCACCTTGTTTATATTTGCCACGCATAAATCCAATTACCATAAATGCTCCGGTTAAAGTACCACAAGTACCCTGCATCCGACCCATTCCGCCTCCAAAACCCGATGCCATTCGCAATGCGGTTTCCTCGTTAAGACCCATAACATCAGAAAATGAGACAATAACGGATTGTGCGCAATTAAAACCTTTGGAAAAATAGTCTAATGCCTTTTCTTTTCTGTTCATGAAACTAGGCTGGCTGGCGGTGGATAAACTGGTTAAATTTTTCGGTAAAAATATTACTACAGTTTACAAGTCTGTATTTTGGTGTAAGTTGTTCCGAAAAATCAATTTCAACTCTAGCAGATGGGTTTCTTTCCAGATATCCGATTTCTTTTAAATAATCCTTAACAACATCATATTCAATATAATCGATATCAAAAGGATCCTGTACTTCTATTTCAGTACCATTTTTATAACAAGCTACTTTCATCTGGTAATTTTTAATTTTCTATCGTTTTACAAACATTAGGCCAAACTATAAATTGGGTTTAAAATTAAAGGTAATCAATTAATAATTAGCCAACAACAATGATTGTCTTTTTTTTTAACATTTATTTGCTTTGATCTAATAGATGATTGTTTTAAAATAATGGTTGCTTAAAAAAATCAGCTAAGTTAAAAAGTACTTCGAATAAGGCTGAATTATCTTTTTTTAGATTAGAAAAATATACCCTTTTGTGTCATTTTAGCATAATAAACAAATTAATCAGCTTAATTGTCATACATAAATTACAGGAACATTATTTGCAGCTGTTAAAAATTAAATAGAAATTGATCAGGTTAAAACGAAACAAATGAATCATATCGAAATTCAAACCATGTACAACGAAATCTGCAATTCAATATATGCAGGCGAGTTGAGCTTATCAATAACGCAATTAAAAATTTTTGCAAATCAAACAAAGAAACAATATCATCAAAATCAATTAGATATTTTGGAAGAAACTTATTCAAATATCCTAAAGCATTCATTTAAAAATATAAGCGACCCTGAGCGTGATAGTATTTATCAACGTTTGCAGCGCTCACTGTTAGAAATAACCGATACAATAAAGGAATGTTTACTTACAGAAATTTCGGGTTTAATCATTTATAAAATGAAATGGTCGCTTGATAAAAAAAGGGAGTCACAAACCGATGATGCTCTTTCTTTAATAAGCCATTTAACTTTTGATAGTGAACTTGATAAAATTTTAAAAGAGAACGACATAAACATCTCTGATTCTGACAATTCAACGATTTCACGCTCACAAGCTTTGCGCGATTTGTTTAATTACCTTTGGCTGACTGATAAATACACAGAAACAGAAAGTAAACTACTTGAAACTATTTGTTTATCTGAAAAAATCCCCTGGCATGATAAAAGTTTACTAACAAGTGCAATAACCCTTAGTTTACTACGGATTTTTGATAAAAACAAGTTTTTTGCACTTCAACGTTTTTATTATCAAAATGAAGATCAAGTTTGGGAACGAGCTTTAATTGGTTTGTTGCTAGGATTGTACAAGTACAATAAGCGATTGGAGTTTTATCCTGATCTGGTAAAAATGATAGATAAAGTCGCAAATACTCACGATATTGATAAACAAACCGAAGCAATCATCATTCAAATATTCAAATCGAAAGATACGGAGCGAATAATAAAAAAATGGGATGAAGAAATTTTACCAGAGATGATGAAAATGCAACCTCTCATTGAGAAGAAACTTGATCTCGAAAATATTGTTCCCGACAAATTTTTTGAGGATAAAAATCCGGATTGGGAGCAGGTTTTTGAAGATTCGCCAGGTTTATTAGACAAATTGCAGGATTTTTCAAAGTTACAAATCGAAGGTGGTGATGTATTTATGAGCGCCTTCTCGCGACTAAAGCATTTTCCGTTCTTTAACGAAATAAGTAACTGGTTTCTGCCTTTTTACAAAGAAAATGAGATGATTGATTCGCATATTCAGCAAAAGGAAACCAATTTATTGCCATTTATTGAACAACTTCAAAAATCGCATTACATGTGCAATTCAGATAAATACTCGTTTTGTTTGAATCTGCAGTTTATACCTGATTCGCATAAAACAATGATGATGGAAATGTTTAACGAAGAGATGAAAAATATTGATGAAATATCGAAAGATGAGAAGTTAGTAAACTCTTTTGCTGTTTCAAAAAGCATTATAACACAGTACACACAGGATTTATACCGATTTTATAAGCTTTACCAATACAAACACGAATTCTCTGATATTTTTACCTGGAAATTTGATATTCAAAATACCTTTTTCTTTAAAAGACTTTTGCATAATACAAACGTAACACGTAATCTAGCTGAGTTTTTTCTTGAGAATAAGCATTTTGAGCAAGCTGCTGAATTATTTTCGGTGCTCGAGAATAATGAAATATCAGATATAGAGCTATTTGAAAAGATCGGATATTGCTATCAACAAACCGGCAACTACCAAAAAGCACTTGAGTATTATAAAAAAGCAGAATTATTTGATAGTAAAAAGAGTTGGATTATCAAAAAAATCGCGCTGTGTTACAGGTATTTAAATAATCCTGAAAAAGCATTGGAATATTATCTCGAAGCAGAAAAAAAAGAACCAGAAAATCTTTATATTCTCGCATACATAGGCCATACAATGGTTCGTTTAAATCGATTTGATGATGCATTAAAATATTATTTTAAGGTAGAATATCTGTCACCAGCAAATGATAAAATTCAACGTCCTATAGCCTGGATATCGTTCACTTTGGGCAAATTCGACCAGGCTCAGAAATACTATTCTAAAATAATTGGTTATAACAAAAACGAATTTGATCTAATTCATCTCGGACACGTGTATTGGTGCTTAAAAGAACAAGACAAAGCTATAAACTCTTACCTTGAAGCATTAAAATTACTAAAAACCGATTTTCAGCTATTTTTTAATGCATTTAATGATGATATTGATTATTTAGTAAAGTTTGGAATAAACAATATTGATATTAGTTTGATGAAGGATTTTCTCTTACAAAACAATTTACAACAATAGAACCATTTATTGCTGATTTATATAATTTTATAAACTACTAATCTTGCTCTAATTATTCCGATTACTTGTTAAAACAGATAAAAAAATCCGGTTTTACCCGGATTTTTGTAGTTATTTTTTAGCGTTTAAATGGCTTATAAAAGAATTTTTCCCAATGCACAACTTCCTTAATAGGTTTTCTCAGTTGTTCGTGTCTGTTTGGATCAACTTCATCGGCTGGAAAACCGATCGGAAGTAAAACCATTGGTTCAACGCCATCGGGTAAATCGAGTGTGCGAACACATTTCATAACATCAAACTTACATATCCAGCATGTAGCAAGACCCAGGTCGGTGGCGGCCAATGTCATATGATCAACTGCAATTGCTACATCCATATTTGTATGAATTTTTCCATCGGCTCTTCGCCACGCATCACGATGATCACCGCAAACAACAATTATCGCTTTGGCTGATTCGAGCCATGGCTCTTCATAACACTCCCTGATTTTTGCGAGAGCATCATGTTCAGTAATTGCAACAAAATGCCATGGTTGCTTATTTTTAGCAGAAGGAGCGATTCTGCCTGCTTCCAAAACCTTCAAGAGTAATTCTTTATCAACAGGTTTATCCTGGTAATTACGCGACGAATAACGTCTTTTAGCTAGTTCTAAAAATGTCATATTAGTAAATTTTAAAAAGTTATTCTATAATAATCGTTTTATCAAAAACCTCAATTTTATCACCTTTCCTTAGTTTTGCACGCTTTCGGCTTTCAACTTGTCCGTTTAATTTTACCTGTTCATCATCAACTAACATTTTTGCCTCACCACCACTCCCACAAATATTTACTGCTTTTAACAACTTAATTAGCTCAATATATTCTGAATCAGCAGTTAACTTAAACTTTATCATACCTTTTGTTTTATAAATTGATTAATACTACTCATAACCTCTGTGGCTTTTCCCTGCAAGAATAAATCAGTTATTGAATCCGTAAATAAAGATCGTTCAGGATTAATCTCGATAATTTTTGCACCATTTTGTTTGGCTATGGATGGAATCATTGATGCAGGCGCAACTTCACCTGTTGAACCGATTATTAATACTAGATCAGCTTTTTCGGCAGCTTCAACTGATTTTTGATAAGCTTGTGGAGGAATGGACTCTCCGAAAAAAATAAAATCGGGTTTTAAAACCGCATGGCAGCTATGGCATAAAGGAACAATATCATTCAGATTCACTTCGGCAGCAACATACTCCTTTGCACAATATGGGCAAACCAACATCCGCGAGTTTCCATGAAATTCGTAAACCTCTTTACTGCCTGCTTCAGTGTGCA
>JAVEZW010000147.1:0-8712 GCA_034002805.1 Bacteroidales bacterium
GCTCTAACGGTTGCTTTCTTGGTTAAATCAAGGGTTAGATCTGTTGATTCTACCTCTTCGCATGCAGCAAATAACAGAACTGCTGCTGCACAAAATCCTAAAATAGTTTTAATCTTTCTCATTGTGATTTTTTTTAGATTAGTAAATGATTTTTTTAAAATTGAAATCGAAGTTAATAAAATTAATTCTAAATAAGCAAAAGTATTGTAAAATATAAATAGATTTTAATTGCTATTTACAGTTCTATCAGGTTCTTCTTTGTTAAATATTACATCCTTTAAGCTACTATTAGCAAAGGATACCAAAAATAAAATCGTTATAAGTATAAAAATAATTATAATTCCAAGATTATAATTTGTTGCTCTTGTAGGTTTTGGTATTTTATCTGTTTTCATTCTGGCTGGGCTATTTTATTTATTGGGTTGTAAATAATTCCTACCGATAAAATAAGGTTCGAGCTATTCTCCTTTATTGCGTAAAGAAAAGGCTTATTTACCAGAAAATCAATATATTCTTCAACTTGGTTAGAGGCTGTATTTTTTTCTGATTTGTAAATAAGCAAGCGGTTGTCATTGATTTTAAAGTGCGATTGAGCAAGGATATAATCAATTTTAAAGTTTTGACTGTCTGAAATACCAGTAAATTCCTCAGATTCTGATCCTAGTATATTTAGTTCGGAGTTGGCTAAATAGGGAGTCAAATTTACTGAAACCGATTGATTGATCTCTGGTATTGCTAAAGCGATATTCTTTTTTGTTAAATTATTTAACCAGGAATCCCAACTTTCAGAATCGATTGAATTTAAAATTTCGTTAATTGAATAGCTGTTTGCAGGCAGTAAAACAATCAGACTAAAACTGTTATTTGTGTATGGAATCTCTATTAAACTAAAGTAATCGGTTTTTAAATAATTAAAAGACTGACTCGCTTTCAACATCTTGCTATTAATAGTGTCTGTATTTGATAAATAGAACGGGGCGGTAAAGCTATCATGAAAAATATATTTCAAATCCAGATTGCAGGTAAATCCATTTATTAAACAGGCCTGAGATTGTTGGTAAATACCCGGATCATTAAATTCGAGCATGTTTTCTGACTCATTACGTAACCAATAATCAATATTTTCAATCTCTGATGAAACAGAATAATCAATAGAATCGATTCGGGTTTTATAAAAGTAATTGCCAATATTTTTAAATTGATTGTTAATTCCCAGATTATCATTAAACCAAAATCCATTTATCAGATTAATATGGTATCCCGACAGGTTATTTATTGACTCATATATTCGCTTGTAAGAGTTGTTTATTTCGTCAACCGAAAGATCTGAAGGATTAATAATCGAATTCAAAAGGTAAAAAGTTGAACCTGATGATCCATTTAATAATAAATTAATATCGGAGGTAATTTGAAAAGGCGACAAGCTTATGTTTTGGTTGTATTTAGCAGATTCTGAGAGTTTTAAAAAATTAAATCCAATGTTGTTGGCAGTATTAATTAACACTTTATCTTGATTCGAAAGTATTATCTGATCAAAAGTACTGTCGAGATCTTCATTTTCACATGATGCAATAAGTATTGCCAGTACCAGATATATTAAGGGTTTAACGGTTGTTTTAATTCTTTTTATCATAAATAGATTCGTACAATTAATTATGCAGCAAATATAGATGCAAATTACAATTTAATGGTTGCGAAGGCAAGTGAAAAATTCAACGCAACTATTTATTACTTATTATCATCTAAAAAATGAATTTGTAATAAATAATTATTTGCAAGCTTTTTGCAGGAATAAAATATTCATAAATTTGTATAAATCGATACAAAATTGGATAAGCTACCTGAAATCATAAAAGCTTGCATAAAGAGCGACAGAGTTGCTCAGAAAACACTTTATCAGATGTTTACTGATAAGATGTATGCGGTATGTTTACGGTATGCATCAAATGCCGACGAAGCTAAAGATATTTTGCAGGATGGGTTTATTAAAGTTTTTACGCATTTAGATCAGTTTAATTTTAAAGGTTCTTTCGAAGGTTGGGTTAGGAGGATCATGGTAAATACAGCTCTTGAGAAGTTCAGAGATAAAAACCATATGTTTGCTGTTAGTATGGATCAGAATTACGAATCGGGAAACCTGGAGTATGATCATATTTTAACCGAATTGTCGGCAACCGATTTATTAAAGCTTATTCAGGAGTTGTCGCCGCAGTATAGGATGGTATTTAACCTATACGCAATCGAAGGATATTCGCACAAAGAAATTGGAGAGATAATGAAAATTAAAGAAGGAACATCAAAATCAAACCTTTCGAGAGCACGAGAGATTTTAAAAGAAAAAGTTAACAAATATTATGGTGTAATAGTAAATTTCAGCTAAAAATGGCAATAAGGAAAAGAAATATGGATCAGGTTTTTAAGAATAAGCTGGATGGATTAAATATCAAAGCTCCGGAGGATAGCTGGGCATACATCGAATCTCAAATCCCGCAATCGGATAACTCAAAACCTATTTATTTTTACAGATATATGGCTGCTGCAAGTATTGCTCTAATAGCGGTTTCAGCAGCATTGTACTCGTTGTTTGAATTAAGTAACTCAAATACGCTTGAAAAAACTAATTTGTCGGCAATAAATCCAATTATTGAAAGAAAACCATTGATTATCCCTGATATTAAAATTTACAAAACTCAAATAAAAGATTTTCAGAAGGATATAATTAATAAGTCGATAAATGCAGAATCTAAATCCGAATCAATGGTTGCCGAATTGTTACCTGAGAATTTGATAATCGGAAATACTGAAAATCGCGAAAACAATCTGAGTAAACTCCAAATTAAGCCTGTTTTATTATTTACTGATATTAAATTTCTTGATATTAAGGAGTACAGTTCTGGGGGAATTTTAGAAAATAATGTTGAGGAAGCCACTAATTTTCTTGCCGATAATCAACAACAAAAAGCCAAACACAAAGGACAGTGGGCTTTAGGAGTTGAACTAGCGCCATCCTATTCATACCGTCATTTAACCAGCTCAGGTAATCAGGAGAGTGTGGTATATTTTAATACCGTTGAAAATCCCACAAAAACTTTTAGCGGAGGTTTTAATGTTCAGTATAAAGTTTATAAACGACTAACCATTCAATCAGGAGTTTATTATTCTCAAATGGGGCAAAGCATTGGTAATATGACTATTTACGATAATAAAAATTATGATAATGCTACTCCGGCTACTAAATCGAATTACATAAGTTCAATAACCCTTACTAACTCAGTGGGAAACATCAATATAAATTCGAAATATGTATTTGTCGATCAAACAAATTTAAGGGTTAATACCAGCTCTGAGAATAAGTTTTTCTTCGATCCGAATGATCCATCATTAAGTATTATTGACTCAAAAGTGCAGCAGACCTTCGAATATATTGATATTCCATTAATGGTTCGTTATAAGGTTGTTGATAAAAAAATAGATGTAAATATTGCTGCAGGCATAAGTGCAAGTTTTTTAGTGGGTAATAATGTTACGCTTATAATGAACGAAACCGAAACAAATATTGGCGAAACAAAGAATATTAACCAAAATAATTATACAGGCAATATAGGTCTTAGTTTAGATCTACCAATAGCTAACAGGGTTACATTCAGGATAGAACCCAGTTTTAGATACTTTTTAAATGCACTGAACACCGATTCTGAAATTAAATCACATCCTTATTCTTTTTCAGTATTCTCGGGTTTTTGTTTATCTTTATAGCGCTTTTTCACCAAAGAACTTAGGTTAGGTCGAAACCTTTTTCGAAAAAGTTTTTTATAAAGAATATAAAATTTGAGACTGAGATGAATACAATTCAAGATAATTCGCCTTTTAAAAGAAGCTTTAAACCTATAATTGCACTATTATCAATACTCGGACTTATTTTTATCGTAGTTATTTTTAGTTATTTTAAAACCAGCGAGGATAAGGATGACGAAACATATAAAGATGTTTTTCAGCGTAAATACTCCATATTCGCACTCGATTTGCCTGATCATGTAAGTTTTGCAGGCGAAGAAGTGCCTCTCGATCATTTTGATGTTCGCGAATCGCTCGACAGAGAGCTTTTAGTAAATACTTACTGGCAATCTCAAACAGTTTTGTTTATGAAAAGAGCCAGGAGATATTTTCCCCTGATAGAACAAATTCTTAAAGAAAATGGCATCCCCGATGATTTTAAATACCTCGTGTTGGCCGAAAGCGATCTTCGTAACCAGGTTTCTCCTTCAGGAGCTGTGGGTGTTTGGCAATTTCTCGAAGGAACAGCCAAGGATTATGGGCTCGAAGTAAATGATAATGTTGATGAAAGGTATCATCTCGAAAAATCAACAGTTGCTGCATGCAGGTTTATTAAAGATTCGAAAGAATTGTTTGGTAGCTGGACAATGGCTGCAGCAGCTTACAATATGGGACGTAAAGGATTGGCTCGTCAGGTAAACAGGCAAGGCCAATCAAATTATTACGATATGCTTTTTAATGATGAAACAGCACGGTACGTTTTTAGAGTTATCGCCATAAAACTGATATTGGAGAATCCCGAAAACTACGGGTATCATATTCGTGAAAAAGATTTATATCACCCAATACCAACTTATACCATTAAAGTAGATAGCTCGATCTCGAATTTTACCGATTTTGCTGAGAATCTTGAGATAAACTACAAAATATTAAAATATTTTAATCCCTGGTTGCGCGATACATTCCTTGACAACAAGCAAAACAAAGTATATCAGATAGAAATACCCGAAAAAGGATTCAGAAGTTATTCAAAAATTATCAATCAGATAAAAATTGATACTACCTTTGTAGAAAATTATTAATTGCCTGAGGAGTTATACGTTGAATACTATTGATACCAATTACGAAACCCACGAAATAGATCAAACAAACGAGATAACTGTTCTCGGAGCGCGGGTTCATAATTTAAAAAATGTTGATGTTACAATACCTCGTAATAAATTAACGGTTATTACAGGATTAAGTGGAAGTGGTAAGTCGTCACTTGCGTTCGATACCATTCATGCCGAAGGTCAGCGCAGATATGTTGAAACCCTTTCGGCTTATGCCCGACAGTTTTTGGGTACCATGGAACGCCCCGATGTGGATCAGATAACAGGTTTAAGCCCGGTTATTTCTATTGAACAAAAAACCACAAATAAAAATCCTCGCTCAACAGTTGGTACTGTTACCGAAATATACGATTTTTTACGATTGCTATTTGCCCGTGCATCCGATGCCTACTCGTATGCCACAGGTGATAAAATGGTTAAATATACCGACGATCAGATTATTCAATTAATCATCGAAAAGTTTGTTGATAAAAATATACTTATTTTATCACCAGTAGTGCAAGGCCGAAAAGGTCATTATAAAGAGCTTTTTGAGCAAATTCGAAAAAAGGGATTTATTTATGCACGCATTAATGGCGAAATAACCGAATTAGTGCATGGTTTGCGCCTCGACAGGTACAAAACCCATTATATTGAAATAGTTATTGATAAGCTTAAAGTTAGCAAAAAGGACGAGTCGAGACTTAAGCGAACTGTTCAGACCGCCATGGATCATGGTAAAGGTATTATAATGGTTATGGAAAAAGATTCCAATGAGGTAAAATATTTTAGCCGTAAATTAATGTGTCCTGTAACGGGCATTTCATATAACGAGCCTGCTCCACATACCTTTTCATTCAATTCACCACAGGGCGCTTGCCCTACATGCAACGGATTAGGGACAGTAAGCCAGATTGATGTTAAAAAAATTATTCCCGATACAAATATCAGTATTAAAAATGGTGGAATTCTGCCATTGGGCAAATACAAAAACATACTTATTTTCTGGCAACTCGAAGCTATCGCTGCGAAGTATAAGTTTACTCTCGAAACACCGATAAAAGACATTCCTGAAAATGCACTAAACATTATACTAAATGGGTCTGACGAATCATTTAAGCTAATAAATACGCCTTTGGGAATGTCATCAAACTACTTTTTGAACTTCGAAGGAATTATAAATTATATAAGTAATTATCAATCAGATAGTTCTGGTGAAGAAGGTAGAAACTGGACTGATCAGTACGTTGAAAAAGTAATTTGTCCCGAATGTAATGGTAATAGGCTAAAAAAGGAATCATTGTTTTTTAAAGTGGCTGATAAAAACATTGCCGAGTTATCTGAAATGGATATAGATCAGTTATATCAGTGGTTTTCGGATATCGATAAACATCTTTCTGAAAAACAAAAGCTTATTGCCCGCGATGTAATAAAAGAAATAAAAGAACGATTATCTTTTTTGCTTGATGTCGGATTAAATTACTTATCATTAAATCGTACTTCGCGCAGTTTATCAGGCGGCGAGAGTCAACGTATCAGATTAGCTACACAAGTCGGTTCAAAACTCGTAAACGTTCTGTATATTCTCGATGAGCCCAGCATTGGATTGCATCAGCGCGATAATCAGAAATTAATTAATTCGTTAAAACAACTTCGTGATTCCGGAAACTCTGTTATTGTTGTAGAGCACGATAAAGAAATGATTTTATCGGCAGATTATATAGTTGATATGGGCCCAAAAGCCGGACGGCATGGAGGAAAGGTTGTTGCTGCGGGCACTCCTGAAGAAATACTTAATTCAAATACGCTTACAGCCGATTATCTTACGAACAGAAAGAAAATTGAAATACCAAAAGAACGCAGGACTGGCAACGGAAAAAGTATATTAATAAAAGGAGCAAAAGGGCATAATTTAAAAAATATAACCGTTGAGTTTCCTCTAGGTTTGTTTATTTGCGTTACCGGAGTTTCTGGAAGCGGAAAATCATCATTAATTAACGAGACTTTGCATCCTATTCTGAGTAAACATTTTTACAGATCGCATGCAAATCCGCTTGAGTACGAATCTATTGAGGGAATAAAAAATATCGATAAAGTTATTGAAGTTGATCAGTCGCCGCTGGGTCGAACTCCCAGGTCAAATCCTGCAACCTACACAAATGTTTTTGCCGATATCCGTAAGCTCTTTGAACAGATTCCTGAATCAAAAATAAGAGGATATAAGGCAGGGCGCTTTTCGTTTAACGTTAAGGGTGGCCGATGCGAAACATGCCAGGGAGCTGGAGTTCAAACAATAGAAATGAATTTCTTACCCGATGTTTATGTACATTGCAAAGATTGCAATGGCAAAAGGTATAACAGGGAAACACTTGAAGTAAAATTTAAAGGCAAATCCATTAGTGATGTGTTGGATATGACTATAAATCAAGCGCTTGAATTTTTTCAGCAAGTGCCAAATATCAAACAAAAGATTAAAGCACTGCAAGAGGTTGGGCTTGGGTATATTACGCTTGGACAGGCTTCCACAACATTATCAGGAGGCGAATCGCAGCGCGTTAAGCTTGCCACTGAACTTGCAAAGCGCAGTACTGGGAACACATTGTATATACTCGATGAGCCTACCACAGGTCTTCATTTCGAAGATACACGGATATTGCTGAATGTTCTTAATAGCCTGGTTGATAAAGGAAATACCATAATTGTAATCGAACATAATCTGGATGTTATTAAAATGGCCGATTATATTATTGATATGGGTAAGGATGGAGGACGAAATGGTGGTGAAGTGCTGTGTACAGGAACACCCGAACAAATTTGTAAAAATAAACAAAGCTATACAACTCCATTTTTAGTTAAAGAACTAGCTTAAAATTTAAATAAAATAGTGTAATTTAGTCATTCAACCCAAAAATCTGAAATTATGAATAATGAAGAACTGATAAAGGAAGCATTCGAAAACAAAACATGGAACGAGATTCAGACTACTGATTCATGGACTATCTTTAAAATAATGGCTGAGTTTGTCGAAGGTTTCTCGAAACTTGCTCGTATTGGTCCTTGTGTTTCAATATTTGGTTCTGCACGCACAAAACCCGATAATAAGTATTTTAAACTGGCCGAAGATATTGCATTTAAATTAACCCAACATGGCTATGGTATTATAACAGGTGGTGGTCCGGGTATTATGGAAGCCGGAAATATGGGTGCAAAAAAAGGAAACGGAAAATCAGTAGGATTAAATATCGATTTACCATTCGAACAATCAGCTAACTTGTTTATCGACCCAGATAAATTAATCAGTTTCGAAAATTTCTTTGTTCGTAAGGTTATGTTTGTTCGCTATGCACAAGGTTTTATTGTTTTACCCGGAGGATTTGGTACGCTCGATGAGCTTTTTGAAGCGATAACATTGATTCAGACTGAAAAAATTGGTCATTTCCCAATTATTTTGGTTGGTTCTGAATACTGGCAGGGATTAATGGATTGGATTCGAAATACCATGTTGGCAAAAGAGAATAATATTAAAGAAAAAGATCTCGATTTGATTTCAATTGTCGATACCTCGGATGAGGCTGTTGCAAAAATCAATGAATTCTATTCTAAGTATTTATTGAGTCCAAACTTTTAATTTTACACTTTTGTTCGTTGAAAGATTTGATGATAAGCCACTTGAGTTATTAACAATTGTTAATAACTAGTGTTCATATTTTGTTATTATTACTTTAATTGATTATTTTTATTCGATAACTTGGTGGATTAAATCAGGATGTATATGATAAAACAGCTAATTCTTTTTGTTTATATGGGCGTTATGCTTTTGCTGAACTCTATTTTTTCAGATAAAGTG
>JAVEZW010000148.1:0-8670 GCA_034002805.1 Bacteroidales bacterium
AATTTAAACTACAGATTTGCTGCTGATTACGACTGGACTATACAAATATTAAAGAATTCGCAATTAATTATTAACACCAGCCTTATCATATCAAGGTTTTTAGAAGGAGGACAAACCTCAAGAACAGTATATAAGGGATTATTGGAGCGATTTATAATAATGAAAAAGCATTACGGACTTATTTCAGCCATAATGCTTAATCTTATGTTAATACCCAGATTTATTGGGTATTTATTTACAAAACGAATTTAGTTTAAATCTTCGTTTTTCCTTTTAAGTAATACGATAAATCCTGATAATATCAATATTACAACAACTGCCGAGCTGGCAAAGGAAATCTTTTTACCGGTTTCGTGTGATTTAGGTTTAAAAACAAACTCAACAGTATGTTTTCCTTCAGGAATAATCATAGCTCGTAATAAATAATTTGCTCTGAAATATTCTGATTCAGTACCATCAATTAATGCAATCCAACCCTTTGGATAATAAATTTCAGAAAAAACAGCAAGTCCTTTTTCAGCAGCATCAACATCGTAAATAAGATGATTGGGTTTATATGATTTTAATTGTATTTTGTTTACAACCGAGTCCTTTGAATTAAACTGATCACCAACAAGGTTTTTAAATTCGCTATGGATTACAGCAGAATTTTTAAGATCAGTTTCCGCAATAACCTTCAGTTCATCATCATTACTCGAAACATACACTGGTTGCTTAACAAACCAGGCATTGCCAAACGCACTCTTATTTGTAAGTACAAAGTTGTCTGATAATATAATGTACTTTGTATTTAACATGTTTAGCACATTTTGTGATGAAAGAAAACCATCAACCAAATTTATTCCACCACCTGAATTTAAAACCTGAACCAAACTCTGTAATCCCGGATTTAAATGGTAATCAATGACATCCTGATACCTTCTGAGTTTTGCTCCATGATATCCTCCAATAGATTGGTGATAAAAAGGAGTATAAGCATCATTAAACGGACTCTTAGTTAAGTTTAACACTCTGTTATTTAGGCCTGTATCCTTTAAAATCTGCTCGTCAGCGCTTGTAAGGGCAAATTGGTTTTTTTCTTCTCTGGCTGAAATAAAATCATCACCATTTAAATACCGCTTATCAACGCCCCATAGATCAACTAAAATTAATATTCCGATAAATGCCAAAACATATTCGGTCTTTATTTTTTTATTAATTAAGAGATATAACGCACCTGCTGATAAGAGAATAAAAATCAACGATCGAACAGCATCAGAACGGAGCATCTGTAGCCTATCTTGCTGCACACCATCTCTGTAAACATTGATTATATTCTCTGGCCAGTTATTGGCTTTTAATTGATTTATTAAATTTAGATCGCTTGCTGCTTCGAAATTAAATAATGAACCACCAAACAGAATAAAAAACAACAATAATCCACCAATTATTTCGAGTGAGTAAAGTATTGATTTTTTTAGTTTAGCTTTTTCTATTTCGCCTTGATAAATTTCTTTTAGTGCTAAAAACGCAGTTAAAACCATGGTTACATTTGCAATAACCAGTATCATGGAAACTGTTCGGAATTTATTAAACAGCGGAACATAATCGAAGAAAAAGTGGGTAATAATTTCAAAATTTCCACCCCATGATAAAACAATAGATAAAACAGTTGAAATAAGCAACCACCATTTATAGGATCCTTTTAAAACGAACAATCCCAACACAAATAAAAAAATAATGATGCTTCCAAAATATACTGGCCCTGAAGTAAATGGCTGATCACCCCAATAGGCTGAAGTGCTTTTTGCTAAAGATTCTGCTGTTTGAGGTTGAACTCCATTTTTTGTTAACAATCTATAAGTTTCAGAATCTTTACTTAGTGGCTCTGATCCACCACCATAAAAATCTGGAATTAACAAGGTAAATGTCTCCATTTTTCCATAACTCCAGGCAAAGGCATAATCTTTTTCAAGCCCATCCTTTTCTGCTGATTTTTTTGATTCCAGTACCTGATCGCCTCTGATGCTGTAATTTGTATATTCATAAGTGGTCCACAGATTTTGTGTTGCAGGAACGATAGCCAAAGCACCACAAAAAGCAATTAAGGCAACCGATATAATAAAATGTTTTAACTCCTTTTCCCTGATCGATCCATATAACTCAACCAAAACGATTACTGCAACTAGTAACCCAGTATAAAAATTTATTTGCAAATGGCCTGTATGAATCTGAAGGCCTGAAAATAATAGAGTTATAATTCCTCCAAGAATATATTTTTTTCGGAAGATGAGGAAAACTCCTCCAATAATTGGAGCCATATAAGCAATAGCATAAGCTTTTGTAATATGACCAGCCACTATAATAATAATATTGTATGAAGCAAGCGCAAATGCAGCCGAACCAACAGCGCTAATCCATTTATTTACCTTAAAGCATAACAATAAAATGTAAAAGCCCAGTAAATAACTAAACATAATTGCTACAGTTGAATATGGCAGCGAAAGTCTTACAATACGTGAGATATAGGAAAATATATTATTCGATTTTGCTCCTTTAATCTGATATGAGGGCATTCCTCCAAACATGGAATTTGTCCAAAGCGATGATTCGCCTGGATTGTTCTTTTCAAACTCCACTAATTCCTGAGCCATACCCTTGGTGTGAATAAAATCCATTTGAGGGAGAACTTTCCCCTCAATAATCGGAGAAAAGTAAATAAAGCTGATTATGATAAATCCTATTAAAATTCCCAGATGTGGAATTAGTTTTTTAAGATGACTTTTATATTCCATGTTATTTTTTTTAGAAAATCTTTTTTAACAATTTTCGCATACTTACTTTTTCTTCAAGAATCTTAGTGAGATCAGAAATCTTTACTCTTTCCTGAACCATTGTGTCACGATCGCGAATGGTGACCATATTATCCTTAAGAGTATCGTGATCAATAGTAATACAGTATGGTGTTCCAATGGCATCCTGACGACGATAGCGTCGGCCTATAGAATCTTTTTCGTCGTACTGGCACGTAAAGTCAAATTTCAGCTCATCGATAATTTCGCGTGCTTTCTCGGGTAATCCATCTTTCTTAATTAAAGGCAATACGGCTAATTTAATCGGAGCCAATGCAGGAGGAATGCGTAACACAACACGAGTATCAGATTCACCATTTTCCTTCTTTATTTCTTCTTCGCAATAAGCACCTGAAAGTATGGATAAAAAGGTTCTATCGAGACCAACAGATGTTTCAACAACATAAGGAATAAAGCTTTCGCCACTTTCAGGATCAAAGAACTGTAGTTTCTTACCTGAAAATTCCTGATGTTGCTTTAAGTCAAAATCAGTACGTGAATGAATACCTTCTAATTCTTTAAATCCAAACGGAAACTCAAATTCGATATCAAAAGCAGCATTGGCATAATGTGCTAGTTTATCGTGTTTGTGGAAACGGTATTTCTCTTCGGGCAAGCCCATCGCTTTATGCCATTTAATACGCAGGTTTTTCCAATGTTCAAACCATTCGAGTTCTGTTCCTGGTTTTACAAAAAACTGCATTTCCATTTGTTCGAACTCACGCATACGGAAAATAAACTGTCGCGCAACAATTTCGTTTCTAAAAGCTTTACCAATCTGTGCAATTCCAAAAGGAATTTTCATTCTGCCTGATTTCTGAACATTCAGATAATTAACAAAAATACCTTGAGCTGTTTCGGGTCGCAAATAAATTTTACTTGCTCCGTCGGCAGTTGATCCGAGCTGCGTTTCGAACATCAGGTTAAACTGGCGAACATCGGTCCAGTTTTTTGAACCGGATATAGGATCGGCAATTTCGCAATCGACAATTATTTGTTTGAGCTCAGCGAGATCATCAGTGGTCAGTGCTTTTGTAAGACGTCCACTTATTTCGTTTATTTTTTCCTGATTTCTTAATACATTCTGATTAGTGGCCAGAAATTGCTCTTTATTAAATGCATCACCAAACTTATTTTGGCCTTTTTCAACATCTTTATCAATTTTTGCCTGGTATTTGGCAATATGTTCTTCAATTAAATCATCGGCTCTATAACGCTTTTTCGAGTCTTTGTTGTCAATCAAAGGATCATTGAATGCGCCAACGTGGCCTGATGCTTTCCAAATATCAGGATGCATAAATATCGCAGAATCAATACCCACAATATTTTCGTGCATTTTAACCATGGCTTCCCACCAAAACTGTTTGATGTTGTTTTTTAATTCAACACCATATTGTCCATAATCATAAACAGCACTTAGTCCATCATAAATTTCACTTGAAGGGAAAATGTATCCATATTCCTTGGTATGAGCAATAAGCTTCTTAAACAAATCATCCTGAGCCATATAAATTATTTTAATTTTTTTAATTATTCCGACAAAAATAGTTGAAAATGTTATTATATCAAACAATATAATCAATGGTAATGTGAATATATCAAATCTTTTTAGAATCATTTTAGCAAACTATTTCTATATTTGTAAAACTCAATAACACACCTCAATCATGATCAATGAGACAGACTTTCTGGTTATCGGAAGCGGAATTGCAGGTCTTAGCTTTGCTCTGAAAGTTGCAGACTTTGGAAAAGTAATTATCATAAGTAAAACATCACTCGAAGAATCGAATACAAAATATGCTCAGGGAGGTATAGCTGCTGTTACCAGTGATCTCGACAGTTTTGAAAAGCATATACAAGACACACTGATTGCCGGTGATGGATTGTGTAACCGCGAAGTAGTTGAAATGGTTGTTAAAGAAGCTCCAGCTCAAATTAAACAACTTATAGATTGGGGTGTTCAGTTTGATAAAAATGAAACAGGCAAATACGATATGGGTCGAGAAGGCGGCCATTCTGAATACCGTATTTTACACCATAAAGACAATACCGGGCAGGAAATTGAAAACTCACTTGTTAAACGAGTTCGCGAGCATAAAAATATCGAAATCTATGAATATCATTTTGCTGTTGAGGTTATTACTCAGCATCATTTAGGCAAATTGGTAAAAAGAGGTTTTCCCGATATCGAATGCTATGGAGCTTATGTACTTGATTTAAAAACAGATCAGGTTCATACTTTTCTTTCAAAAGTAACCTTGATGGCCACTGGCGGCACAGGAAATATTTACGATACAACCACAAATCCTCCCATTGCTACTGGAGACGGAATAGCTATGGTTTACCGGGCAAAAGGAACGATCGAAAACCTGGAGTTTATTCAGTTTCATCCTACATCGTTTTATAATCCCGGCGAAAGACCTTCGTTTTTAATTACCGAGGCATTACGTGGTTTTGGGGCTATTTTAAAAACTGCCGACAAAAAGGAATTCATGGAGAAATATGATCGCCGCGGATGCCTTGCTCCACGAGATATTGTTGCACGAGCAATTGATCATGAGATGAAAATACGTGGTGATGACTTTGTTTACCTTGATGCAACTCACCTCGATTCAGAAAAACTTAAAGAACATTTCCCCAATATCTACGAAAAGTGCCTAAAACATGGTACTGATATCACAAAAGATCCGATACCAGTTGTTCCGGCAGCGCATTACATGTGCGGAGGAATAAAGGTGGATATGAACGGGCAAAGCTCAATTCATCATTTGTATGCAGCGGGCGAAGTTTCTTCAACAGGATTGCACGGAGCAAACAGGCTTGCATCTAACTCGCTGCTCGAAGCTATTGTTTATGCTGATAAAGCAGCTAAAGATGCTCTGCTAAAGTTTAATTCAATTGAGATTAACAAATCTGTTCCTGAATGGGATGCCGGAGGTACATCATATCCCGAAGAAATGGTTATGATTACTCAGAACTATAAAGAGATGCAGCAAATAATGAGTAATTATGTTGGTATTGTTCGTTCAAACCTTCGTTTAGAAAGAGCACGTAAAAGACTTGAGATAATTTTTACTGAAACAGAAGAACTATATAAAAAGTCAATACTCTCACAAAAACTTTGCGAACTGCGTAATCTTATTAAAGTTGGGTATTTAATTATTAAAATGGCTCAAAATCTGCACGAGAGTCGTGGATTACATTACACTATCGACTATCCAAAAAAAGGTAATGTAAGCGAGTTTTAGAATTTTTAATCAATACCTGAAATACGAATAGTCGTTAGTCTGCTGAGAATCATCAATATCACCGTATCGTTCAGCAATTTCGTTGAGTGTATTAAGAATCTCTGTTGTATCGAGCAAGGTAACCAGTTTAATACGATATTCTTTAAAGTTTGGTAAACCCTTAAAATAATTAGATAAATGTCTTCGTATTTCAAGAATCCCACGAGGGTTGCCTTTCCACTCAATTGATTTTTGAAGATGCAACTTAGCCAGTTCAACTTTTTCCTTAATGGTAAGTGGTTTCATGGCTTGCCCTGTTTGCAGGTAATCTTTAATCTCTTTAAAAATCCATGGTCGGCCAACAGTTGCACGACCTATCATTATTGCATCAACACCATATTTATCAAATGCGTTTTTTGCGGATTCGGGTCCGTTAATATCGCCATTACCTATAATTGGGATTCTCATTCTGGGATTATTCTTTATTTCACCAATTAATGTCCAATCAGCTTCGCCTTTGTACATCTGTTCTCGAGTACGTCCATGAATGGCAATTGCATGTATTCCTGTATCCTGTAACTTTTCGGCTAGATCGACAATGATTTTGCTATTATCATCCCATCCGAGACGAGTTTTTACTGTAACCGGTGTTTTTACTGATTTTACAATGGCTTGTGTCATTTCGAGCATTAATGGAATGTTTCGAAGCATCCCTGCTCCTGCTCCACGTGTAGCAATCTTTTTAACCGGGCAACCAAAATTCAGATCAATAAAATCGGGCCTAGCCTCCTCAGCTAATTTTGCAGCCTCAACCATCGAATCGATCTGATGTCCATACAGCTGAATTGCAGCAGGCCTTTCGAAATCAAACAACTCAAGTTTTTTAATGCTTTTTTTACAATCACGAATTAACCCTTCAGATGCAACAAATTCAGTATAAACTACATCGGCGCCGAAGTGTTTGCATAAATACCTGAATGGTGGATCAGTAACATCCTCCATGGGTGCTAAAAAAAGTGGTTTTTCACCTAAATCTATGTTGCCTATTTTCACCGGATTGTAAATTTGCCTAAATTTGGCCACAAAAGTATTAAAAAATTCGTTATGAGAAACTCACTGGCAAGCTCCCATCCTTTTTCGAAACTTATATTCTCTCTCTTTATTATTCTGTTGAGTTTTCTCGTTTTCATTCTGATAGGCATTGCTATTGCAATTCCAATATTTAATCTGAATATATTTGATATTCAGAATGCCACAACAGATTTTACAAATCCAACAAATCTAAATTTTTTAAAATACCTGCAAACAATACAAGCGATTGGTTTATTTATCATTCCTGCGTTTATAATCGGATATTTTCTTAACGAAAACAATTTCGCTTATTTATCATTTACAAAAAAAATCAAATTCCAAACTCTTTTTGCGGTATTGGTTATTATGCTTTGTTCGCTCCCACTGATAAACATGCTTGCCAAAGTCAACTCTGAAATGCAGCTTCCGGAATTTTTGCACCAATTAGAAACCTGGATGAAAGAAAAAGAATCTATGGCCCAGGAGCTTACAGAAGCATTCCTGAAAATGGATTCTTTAGCTATGCTTGCCTTTAACATTTTTATGATAGGTATTTTGCCTGCCATAGGCGAAGAACTTATTTTCAGAGGTGTTTTACAACGAATTTTTACCGAATGGACTAAAAATATTCATTGGGGAATTCTGATCGCAGCAATTTTATTTAGCGGAATGCACATGCAGTTTTACGGGTTCGTTCCCAGACTTATTTTGGGCGTTTTATTTGGATATTTATTTTACTGGAGTGGATCAATCTGGGTACCCATTACGGCCCATTTTGTGAATAATACCGCCGCTGTACTGGTTTATTATTTTTATCCGGAATCGCAAACAGAGCAAATAGAAAATTTTGGTGCAACAGAAGGAACCTATGTTTTTCTTTTCGCAAGTGCGATTATAGTTGGCTATTTATTGTGGAGATTCTACCGGGGGAAAAAAAAATAACCGGAGAAGTTTCCGGTTATGATTATTAAAAATTAATTTATTTCTATATCTGCATTACGAAATAGACTAATGCGTCCAATCTCATTTTTACGATAAACATATACCAGACCGTATTCCTGAGCTTTTTCTCTTCTTATATCTTCTGGTAGATCTTTATAAAAATCTTCTACTTCATTCCAGATTGTTAGAATTATATCATCAGCCTCAGTTCTAAGGTCAGATAGGTTTGTTAATGCTCTCGAATGGTTCTTCTGAAGCATCTTCTGAAATTTCTGAGCTTCAACGAAATTATCATAATGCACTCTTACCAATGCAATGGTTGGATTTGTGATTGGTGTTAATCCCTGCATCTTACGGGCTGTTTCACCATCAATGATTTTTTTACCCCACTCAAGTAACTCCGACTCTGTATTTAAAATTGGTAGTCGTGTAAAATCCTCATCAAGGCCATAAAATCCACGAACTGAAGGTTGCAGCTCACCACGAACAATGGCCATATTTACAACTTGTATAAAATGAGAGACGTATAACTTCGCCTTTTTTAATTTTTTTAGATATTCTTTATTGTTCTTTACTTGAATGTCATACGTAGTTTTATG
>JAVEZW010000149.1:0-8662 GCA_034002805.1 Bacteroidales bacterium
CAAGCATCTATTGAGCAAGATGGAACGATTATAGAAGCATTATCAAATGCTATGTTTAGAGTAGAACTTGAGAATGGCCATGTTATAACTGCTCACATATCTGGTAAAATGCGAATGCATTATATTAAAATTTTACCAGGAGATAAAGTAAAGGTAGAAATGTCACCTTACGACTTAACAAAGGGAAGAATTAGTTATAGGTATAAATAAAACTGAAAAACATGAAAGTTAGAACATCCGTGAAAAAACGTAGCGCTGACTGTAAGATTGTGAGAAGAAAAGGCAGACTATACGTTATTAACAAAAAAAATCCTAAGTTTAAACAGCGACAGGGATAAATTATTAAATTTGCACTTTAATTAATTGAGATTTATGGCAAGAATTGTTGGAGTAGATTTACCAAAGAATAAAAGAGGGGTTATAGGTTTAACCTATATCTATGGTATTGGTCGTAATGCAGCTGCTACTATTTTAGATGAAGCAGGCATCGATCAGAGTATTAAAGTAAAAGACTGGAACGATGATCAGGTTGCGAAAATTCGTGAGATCATCAATGAATCATACAAAGTAGAAGGTGCTTTGCGTTCAGAATTTCAGCTAAATATTAAGCGTTTAATGGATATTGGATGCTACAGAGGTATACGACATAGAGTTGGATTACCTTTACGCGGACAAAGTACAAAAAACAACGCAAGAACCAGAAAAGGGAAGAGAAAAACAATTGCAAATAAAAAGAAAGCAACTAAATAGGTAGAAAATGGCAAAAAAGACTGGAACATCTAAAAAGAGGGTTGTTAAGGTTGAAGCTACTGGTCAGGCACACATCCATGCTTCTTTCAATAATATTATTGTTTCGATGACAAACAATAGCGGACAGGTTATATCTTGGTCTTCATCAGGTAAGAAGGGATTTAGAGGATCAAAAAAGAATACTCCTTATGCAGCTCAAATGGCTGCCGAAGATTGTGCTAAAGTAGCTTTTGATCTTGGATTAAGAAAAGTAAAAGTATATGTTAAAGGACCAGGTTCTGGAAGAGAATCTGCAATTCGTACCATTCATAATGTAGGAATTGAAGTAACTGAAATCGTTGACGTAACTCCATTACCACATAATGGTTGTCGTCCACCTGCTCGTCGAAGAGTATAATAATGTAAACAAGATTGATAATTTAGAATAATATTAAGATTCATGGCAAGATATACTGGACCAAAAACAAAGATTGCGAGGAAATTAGGAGAACCTATTTACGGGCCTGATAAAAATTTTGAGAAAAAGAATTTTCCTCCTGGCCAACATGGTGCAAATAAAAGAAGACGTAAACAGTCGGAATACGGTGTTCAATTAATGGAGAAACAGAAAGCCAAATACACTTATGGTGTATTGGAAAAACAATTCTATAATTTATTTGAGCGTGCTTCTAGATCACATGGTATTACTGGTGAAAACCTTTTAAAACTACTAGAATCTAGATTAGATAACGTAGTTTATAGATTAGGAATTGCTCCTACCAGAAATGGTGCTCGTCAGCTAGTATCTCACAAACATATTACAGTTAACGGACAGATAGTGAATATACCATCTTTTTCTGTTAGAGCTGGAGATATTATAAGCGTTAGAGAAAAATCGAAATCATTAGAAGTTGTAGTTAATAGTTTAACATCTGCACGTCACAATAAATACTCATGGTTAGAGTGGGATGGTGATAATATGGCTGGAAGATTTTTAAATACACCTGAAAGATCAGAAATTCCTGAAAACATTAAGGAACAGTTAATCGTAGAATTGTACTCGAAATAATAATAATTACTCATTATTTATGGCAATATTAGCATTTCAAAAGCCCGACAAGGTCATAATGGTCGAAGCAAACGAAACTTATGGCAAGTTTGAGTTTCGTCCACTTGAACCAGGATATGGTATCACTGTTGGCAATTCTTTAAGAAGAATTTTATTATCATCATTGGAAGGTTATGCCATTACATCGGTAAAATTTGATGGTGTAGAACATGAGTTTTCTACAATTACTGGCGTGGTTCAAGATGTTAGCGAAATAATTTTGAACCTGAAGCAAGTGAGGTTTAAATGTCATGTAGAGGGAACTGAAGATGAAAAAATCAATGTAACTCTATCAGGTCAAAAAGAATTTAAAGCCGGTGATTTAAATAATTTTTTAACCAACTTTAAAATTTTAAACCCTGAATTAGTGATCTGCGAAATGGAACCTGATACCAAGTTACATCTTGAGATTACAATTAATAAAGGTAGAGGATATGTACCTGCTGAAGAAAATAAAGCAATTGATTCTGAATTTGGTGTTATAGCTATTGATTCAATTTACACTCCTATCAGGAATGTAAAATATTCAATCGAAAATTATCGAGTTGAACAAAAAACTGACTTCGAGAAATTAATTTTCGAGATTGAATCTGATGGCTCAATACATCCAAAAGATGCACTAAAAGAAGCTGCTAAAATATTAATTTATCACTTGATGTTATTCTCAGACGAGAAGATCACTCTTGACTCTGATGAAAAATATGCAAACGAAGAGTTCGATGAAGAAGTTCTTCATATGCGTCAGCTTTTAAAAACCCGATTAGTTGATCTTGATTTATCGGTTCGTGCTCTAAACTGCTTAAAAGCTGCAGAAGTAGATACATTAGGAGACTTAGTAAGATATAATAAAAATGATTTATTGAAGTTTAGAAACTTTGGTAAAAAATCGTTAACCGAATTAGAAGATTTACTTAGCCAGATGAGTTTAACATTTGGAATGGATATTTCTAAGTATAAATTAGACAAGGAGTAAAAGGATGAGACATAGAAAATCAATTAATCACTTAGGGAGACAAAGTGCGCATAGAAAAGCGATGTTAGCAAATATGGCTACATCATTGATATTACATAAGAAGATTTCAACTACTTTAGCAAAAGCAAAAGCTTTGCGTACATACGTTGAACCGCTTATTACAAAAGCTAAAGAGGATTCAACTCATGCACGTCGTGAAGTGTTTAGTCATCTGCAGAGTAAAGAAGCTGTAACTGAATTGTTCAGGGAAGTTAGTGTGAAAGTTGCTGACAGACCAGGTGGATATACCAGAATATTAAAAACTGGATTTCGTCTTGGAGATAATGCAGACATGTGTATTATTGAATTAGTTGACTTTAACGAAAACTTATTATCAGCAAAATCGGGAGCTAAAGCAAAAACAGCAACTCGCCGAAGAAGACCAAGTACCAAGAAAGCTTCTAAAGAAACCGAAGTTGTTGCAGAAGCAGCAGAAGTTATCGAGAACAAAGTTGAAGAAGCAAAAGCAGATAATACTGAAGAGAAAAAAGAAGAATAATATTCTTATTTGTAGTTATATAAAGCGAGTTTTTACTCGCTTTTTTTATGTTTATTATTGAACTGATACTATTATTTCTCTTAAGAATTAGTTAATTTTGATAGCTAAATTTTATTGATAAACTAAAAACAGAAAATTATGGGACAAATAGCAGGAATACATGCAAGGCAGATCCTTGATTCCAGAGGAAACCCTACAGTGGAGGTTGAAGTTGTAACCAGCGAAGGAGTTATTGGAAGAGCTGCAGTACCATCAGGAGCATCAACAGGTGTTCACGAAGCAGTCGAATTACGTGATGGTGATAAATCTCAGTATATGGGAAGAGGTGTTACTAAAGCTGTTGAAAATGTTAATACTATAATAAACGACGAACTTCAAGGTTTTTTCGTTGATGAACAAGCCTCAATAGATAAAGCCCTTATTGATCTCGATGGAACTGAAAACAAAGGAAATCTTGGTGCAAATGCAATTCTGGGAGTTTCTCTAGCTGCTGCACGTGCTGCATCAATTGAATATGGTATGCCTCTTTATCGATATATTGGAGGAGTTAATGCAAATACATTACCAATTCCAATGATGAATATCCTTAATGGCGGTCAGCATGCCGATAACAAAATAGATATTCAGGAGTTTATGATTATGCCTGTAGGTGCTGAAAAATTTAGCGATGCCTTAAGAATGGGAACAGAAGTTTTTCATAACCTGAAATCGGTATTAAAATCAAAAGGACATTCAACAAATGTTGGCGACGAAGGTGGATTTGCACCTAACCTAGAATCAAACGAAGAAGCTATTGAGGTTGTTCTCGAAGCAATAAAGAAAGCTGGTTATAAAGCGGGTAAAGATATTTATATCGCTTTGGATCCGGCTGCATCATCTTTTTATGATAAAAAGAAAAAAGTATATCATTTCGAGTCAACCAATAAAGATTATACCTCATCCCAAATGGTGGATTATTGGAAAAAGTGGGTTAAAGATTATCCAATTCTTTCAATAGAAGACGGTATGGATGAAGAAGACTGGGATGGCTGGAAAGAATTAAATAAAGCTCTCGGTGACAAAATTCAGATTGTTGGTGATGATTTATTTGTTACAAACGTTAAACATCTTCAACGAGGAATAAAAGAGAAAGCAGCCAATTCAATTTTAATTAAAGTTAATCAGATTGGTTCATTAACCGAAACAATTAATGCAGTGCGAATGGCTTCTGAAAATGCATTTACTTCAATTATCAGTCATCGTTCTGGCGAAACAGAAGATACTACAATTGCCGATTTAGCTGTTGCATTAAATACTGGTTTAATTAAAACAGGTTCAGCATCTCGTTCTGACAGGATTGCAAAATACAATCAGTTACTTAGAATCGAGGGTACTCTTGGTGGTTCAGCTAAATATTTGGGCCGCAATTTCAAATTTATCAAATAGAATAAATTTCTATATATACTTTAAGGCTGGCTTTTTGCCGGCCTTTTTAATACTTTTACTTATTCTGATTTAATACTGAACAATATTATGCCCTATAGCTCTTTACATCAATTTATAAAAGCACTCGAAGATAATAACGAGCTTATAAGAGTGAAAGATTATGTGAATCCTGAACTTGAGATTACCGAAATTGTTGATCGCTTTTCGAAAAGTGATAATGGAGGAAAAGCATTACTTTTTGAGAACAATGGGACTGATTTTCCGGTATTGATAAATGCTTTTGGGTCAGAGAAAAGGATGTGCATTGCTCTTGGGGTAAACAATCTTGATGAGATAGGTCAGGGAATAAGCAATTTATTTGGCGAATTTACCGAGCCCAAGAAGAATATCATCGATAAGCTTAGATTATTACCCACTCTTTCGAATGTAGCATCATGGATGCCAAAAACTATTAAAGGAAAAGGATTGTGTCAGGAGGTAATTCATAAAAATCCGGATATAAATAGATTGCCTGTATTAAAATGCTGGCCCGAAGATGGAGGAAGATTTGTTACTCTTCCTATGGTTATTACAAAAGATCCTGAAACAGGAATCAGAAATGTTGGAATGTACCGAATGCAGATTTTTGATAAGGATTTAACAGGTATGCATTGGCATTTACATAAGGTTGGGGCACGACATTACTCAGCTTACAAAAACTTAGGAAAAAAAATGCCTGTTGCAGTAGCTTTGGGTGGAGATCCTGCTTATACCTATTCAGCCACTGCTCCGCTACCTGATAATATCGATGAGTTCTTATTTGCCGGATTTCTTCGTAGAAAAAGAGTTGAGTTGGTAAAATGCATCACACAAGATATCGAAGTTCCTGCAGATGCTGATATTATTATCGAAGGTTATATCGACCCGCAGGAGGAGTTTATCCTCGAAGGTCCGTTTGGTGATCACACAGGTTTTTATTCATTAGCCGATATGTACCCTCGATTTCATATAACCTGCATCACTCATCGGAAAAATGCAGTATATCCGGCAACTATTGTTGGTATTCCACCTATGGAAGATGCATGGATTGGTAAAGCAACCGAGCGTATTTTTTTAACTCCGATAAAAATATCGATGATTCCTGAGATCATTGATTTTCATCTGCCATTTGTGGGTGTTGCACATAATTTGGTTATCGTAAAAATTAAAAAAACTTATCCCGGACAAGCGATTAAGGTTATGAACTCTCTTTGGGGAGCTGGCCAGATGATGTTTAATAAGGTTTTAATAGTTGTTGATCAGAATGTTGATGTTCAAGACTCTGTTGAGGTTATTCATGCTATTGCCAAAAATGTTGATTTTTCATCTGATCTGCATTTTAGCATGGGACCTTTAGATATTCTCGATCACTCATCAACAAATTATGCCTTTGGAAGTAAACTAGGTATTGATGCAACAACAAAGCTTCCTAATGAAAGTATTGGGCATAAAACAAAAGAACCTATTGATTCTGATTTTATTAATTATGAGATAATCAAAAATCAGCTACCTGAAGTAATAGCTATAAAAATGGCTGGCAATGATATTAATTTACTTATAGTTGCAATCGACAAATCGAAGGTAAGCAGCACATCTGAGTTGATAAACGCAGTTAGTGTTTTTGATCAGTTTAAAAATAAACAGCACATAGTAATACTTGTCGATAAAGAAGTGGATATTGCTGATTTCGATATGGTTGCCTGGCTTACATTAGGTAACATAGATCCTAAGCGGGATACAACAATTATAAGAGACAAGGATAAATCCTCTATATTTATCGATGCCACAAGAAAATCGTTAAAAAAAGATAATTTCGAAAGAGACTGGCCAAACATAATTATTTCAGATGATCAAACCATTGAAAAAATTGATAACTGCTGGACTAATCTTGGGCTTGGTGAGTTTATAGAGTCTCCATCAAAAAAATATAAAAAGCTGTTTCAGGGGAGCGGACCAAAAATCGAGGATTAATTTAAGAGTTAATCTGTGTAAACTTTTTTAAATACTTTGGATTAAGACTTAGAAATAGTAAATTAGCTTAATCGGATGAAATACAAGAACTACATATTGTTTTTTATAATTTCTATCATTACTTTTTTTAATGGGGATGTTTTTGCGCAAGGACAGATTATTAATGCCGAACTTTTTACTATCGAAGATGGATTGTCGCAAACAAGCATACACAGTGTGTTGCAGGATAGCAAGGGCTTTCTTTGGATTGGAACACAGGACGGGTTGAATAAGTACGATGGGTACTCTTTTAAAACATTTAAAAACGAACCTAACGATACAACCAGCATTTCAAACAATTATATTCACTGCCTTTTCGAAGATTCTCAAGGTAATATATGGGTAGGAACAAACCTTGGACTAAATAAATACGATAGATATACCAATACATTTACACACTACCTTGCAGATCCGTCCGATCCGGATAAACTTAAGGAAAATGAGATTTATGCAATATTTGAGGATTCCAAAGGTATTCTTTGGATAAAAACCATTAATTATCTTACCCGAATAAATCCAAAAACACTAAAATTCAGACATTATAATCATTATAACGATGTATTTAATTTTGTTTCAGTAAATACGAGGTTTACAATTTTGGAGGACGAAGAAGGTGTATTGTGGGTTGGAACAAAAGATGGGCTTAACTTTTTTGATCAAAAACTCGAGATTTTTAAACGATATGCACACGATCCGTCAAACGATAAAAGCCTTAGCGATAACAAGGTAAAAATGATTTATCTCGATTCAAAAGGGAACTTTTGGGTTGGTACCGAAAATGGATTAAATAAATTCGATAGGGAAAAGGAAGTATTTACCCGTTATTATAACAATCCAGCTAATCCCAATAGCTTATTAAACAGTAATATAAATGTTGTTTATGAGGATAAATCTGGTGGTTTGTGGATTGGAACCGATAATGGGTTAAATAAATATAACTCAGCGATCGATGGATTTGAATCGTTTACCGCATTAACCTACCAAAATCAAAATAAACTAATAACATCCATCACCTCAATTATTCAGGATAATTCAGACATTATTTGGATCGGTTCATTGCAGGGCTTAATAAAGATGGAGCAACGCAAACAAAGTTTCAGATTGTACGATAACAGTAAAGACAACACTCCGCTTTTTTCGAATAACTATGTTTCGGCAATACTAAAAGATAATAATAGAAGAATCTGGGTTGGAACATGGGGTACTGGATTGCATGTTTTCGACAGAAAAACTAATCAGATCGAGAAGTTTAATGCAGCCAACAGTAACCTTAAAAATGATTATATACATAAACTTTTTCAGGATAAAACGGGAAAAATTTGGATCGGAACACAAAATGGTATCTATTTTTATAACGAATCAGCCAATTCATTTTATACATTCGAAAATAAAAAACTTGTAAATACCTTTAGAACAAATCGTGTTTATGATATATTGCAGGATTCTAAAGATTATATCTGGGTGGCCTGCAGAAATGGATTGCACAAGATAACAGGTGATTCAATCAAAAGTTACTACAGTAATTTAAGTGATAAGAATACAATAAGTTCGAATCTGGTTTATTGCTTAATCGAAGATAAAAACGGTATAATTTGGATCGGCTGTGAATTTGGTTTTAACCGTCTTGATCCTAAAACAGAAATAATAAAGCGATATATAAGAAGTAATTATTCTTGTGATAATTGCCTAAGTAGCAATGAGATAATAACTGTTTTTGAGGATAAGAAAAATGACTGTTTGTGGATTGGGACAGTAAATGGGTTAAATAAGTTTAGGCCTGAGGACGAGACATTTAAAACCTATACTGAGAAAGATGGGTTACCCAATAATATTATTTATGCAATCCTACAGGATAATTCTG
>JAVEZW010000150.1:0-8637 GCA_034002805.1 Bacteroidales bacterium
ATGAAGTAGCCGAGTTACATCTCAAAATCGGTGATCGAAAAATAAGTTATGATTTTAGAGTCGAATCATTTCCATGGGATATTGAAGATGAACTCAATGGTGATTCTGATGAGCTTACACGATCTTTGGCACGAATAAGCCGACTAAAAAAATCTATTCAGGATTATGATAAAAGCTGGGATCTTATCCAGATATTTAATCCTGCGTCTCATTCAAAATATATACAAGTGTTATATCGAAAAAAAACTAGTTAACCAAAACAAAATGAATATGATACGAAAAATAATTGTTCTTACTATTTATTTCTTTTTATCGGCAGTCCTACTTTTCGCACAAAATGTTGATGCAGAAAAAGATGCGGTAAAAAAAGTCATTCAGTCTGCTTATATCGATGGATTGCATAATAAGGGCGATCTAAATGAGATTCAAAAAGGCTTTCACCCTGGATTTGTTTTGCTTGGTGTTAGAGATAACTCATTAACCCAGCTGCCTATTTATACCTGGATTGAATCGTTTACAAAAAGAAAGAACGACGATCCATCGCCATTAAAACCTGAACAAACAATGATTTGTGAATTTCTGCAGATTGATATTACCGGAAATGCTGCCATGGCTAAAATAAACCTTAAAAAGAATGAGGTACTAATTTTTACCGATTATCTTTTACTTTATAAGTTCGAAGAGGGTTGGAGAATAGTCAGTAAAACGTTTTACAGATATTAGTAAGCAGGTTTCCTCAAAAGACCTAAAATGTCACTGCGAGAGCCTACCCAAATTTTTTTGGGCATAATACAGATATGACTACAAACAAGAAAAGTCACTGCGAAGGAGCACTGAAAGTGCAACTGAAGCAGTCTCTAAAGCCCTGTAAAAGATTACTTCGCTGCGCTCGTAATGACTTTGTAAGTTGTTGATATTTAATGACTAAGGCAATTCTGTCATTATTGAAACCAACCTCTATTTAAATTGGGAACGTAATATCAACCTTTGTTCCACAAGGATCGTTATTATCATTATAGAGATCGGTAATTGTAATATTATATCCTTTTCGCTCGTGAGTTTGATTTAGCAAAGCAAGTCGCTCTGTTGTAATTTTAGTACCTCGCGATTTTTGCTTATTGGGTTGATTCTGATTTAGCTCCTTCGATTTCGTTCTTCCTATTCCATTGTCTTCAATAATACAATGCAACTCTGCATTTTTGTCTTGATCCGAAATAAAGAAATCTATTTTTATTAATCCTTTATCAAGTTTATTCACAAATCCATGCTTAATGGAGTTTTCGATAAAGGGTTGAATAATCATAGGCGGAATCAAAATCTGATTATAGTCAAATTCGTTTGGCAGGTTTATTATGGCTTCAAATTTTTTATCAAACCTCATTTGCTCTAGGCTCAGGTAATATTTGAGGTAATTCAATTCTTCCTCTACGGTTACAAATTTTTTCGAAACATTGTCGAGTGTTATTCTTATTAATTTTGCAAAATCTGATAAATAGGAGAGGGCCGTATCTACATCATTGTCGAGCATGTAATTCTGGATCGAATTCATGGCATTAAAAATAAAATGTGGATTCATTTGCGATCTTAATGCCTTTAGCTCAAGCTCTGCTATTTTCTCTGCAATTTCGAGTCGTTTTCTTTCCTGATACTTAATCTGCTTGGTTCTCCAGTTCGCTAAAATCCAAATGATTGCTGCAAGTAAAATTAAAAATCCCGCAATAGCCCACCATCTTTTATATAAAGGCTCTTTAATAATAAATTTAAAATTGATATGATTGAATTTATCATGTGGTTTTTTTGGGTAGATATCTACGCCAAAATCATAATGTCCGGGTGTTAAATTCTGAAGTGTTATATGCCTTTCGGAAGTTTCGTGCTGCTGAACCTCTTTGTTTTTCTTAAGAGTATAGGTAAGTAGCACATTCTCAGGATTTAAAAATTTGATAATCTCAAAGTTTAACTTAATGGTGTTTTTGTACCAGGGTAATACCAGAGATTTAGATTTTAAGTTTGAATTTTTATAGTGATCCTCAATATCAATTTTTTCATCATTAATCTCTATCGATTTTAAATTTAAGCGGCAGTTACAAAGGGCATTTTCATGAATGCTGTTAGTGTTTATTCGCACAATTTCTTTTTTGTTTGCAACCCATAAGTCTCCTTCATTACCTAAAACAGATAAAAATCCACTGTAATTTATATATCCCGATGATTTATCTATTTTTTTGATAAATACAGTTTCTTGCTTGTATAAATCATTCAGATCGATCAGGTTTATTCCAAGATTTGTTCCTATATAAAGTTTGTCATCAGGAGTACACTCTAACCACTTTATGTTAGTTCCATTAAGGCCATTGTGTTTACTGAAAACGTATTTTGTTTTTAGCCTGTTGTTTAACAATTCTAAAATATATACTTTACCATTATTACCTCCCGCAATAATATGGTTTTGAGAATCAAAACAAATGTCGGTTAATCCGTGATTTTCTGCAGAGTCAGGGTTTTCGAACATGGTAAATTGATGATTGTCATATAAAAACAGAAAATGATCGCTGCTTAAAAACCAGATAGAATCGTTGTGTTTTTTTGTTTTGGTCACATTTACCGGACTACTGTATGTGGAGTGAGCGAATCTCTCTGATAATAATAGCTTTTCATTTATTTCATATATAGAAGAATTATTCCATTCTGATGCAATGAGCTTATTATCAGATGTTACCGCAATATTTGTAAAAAAGTTATCTTCTAAATCAAAGTACTTTATATCGCTGGTTTTTGGATCAAATCTAAAAACACCTGTGTTGCTTCCTAACCAAACTAAATTGTTGGTATCGGTTTGTATATTAGTGAATTTGGTTAACGATTTTTGCAGTATAATATCATACTTGTTAGGCTTATAAAGGCTACCCGGGGCTAAAATCTGAAAACCTCCATTTACCTTGCTTCCATATGGATTTGGGTAGTTGTATAATTTGTTGGCAATTAGTTGTTCGTATTTTTCATAAGATCCCGATGGGTCATTCAAGTATTGGTACTTTCTTTTTAATTCATTTCCCTTAAAAGTGGTGAATTTTTCAGTAAATAGCTGAAGACTAAAAACCTTGTTATTTTTATCTGATAGCTTGCTAATTAAATACTGATTAGTTAGTATCCATAGCTTGTTATTCTTGTCCAGATGCATATCATTAACCTCAAATTCATTAAGATTAAAGTCTGTTGCCCGAAAGTATGCAAAATTATTTCCAACGAATGAGTATAACCCGTTATCAGAAGTGCCAATCCATAAAATATCTTCCTCGTCATCGAAAAGAAGCGAAGTAATCTGTTTCGATTCAATACCTAACTGGGCATTGTAATTTACTAGTTTATTGTTTTCTAATAAGTAAATTCCACCAACAGTTAGATTATCAAAGTTTTTTGTTCCGATCCATATGTTTTTATTATCTGCAGCAAAGCACTCAACATGTCCTATATTTTTATGGATTGTGGGTTGCAAATTTTTATGAATAAATCCTAATCGACCTAAGCTAATCAATGTATCATTGGCATTGGTAGTAAATGCTCCAAAAAGTGTAGAATAGTTGAAGCCATTGTTTTCGGTAACTTTCTTTAAATCTCTGGTTGTCGGGAAATACTCATATAACCCACTTCCACGAGTTAAAACAAATACTGAGTTTTTGCTCTGTAAAAAACCGGTAACATCTAATCGCTCACGAACATTATTTAACGACATATGATAGGAGGTAAAACCAGTTTCATCATAAACTGAAATACCATCGTTGGTACCAATGAGCATTATTTTATACTCTGGAAGGGCTAATATTTTGGTAATTTTATTGTTAATTAATCCATCCTGCTGAGTAAGGTTTATAAATCCGGTTCCGGTAAATTTCGATACGCCTCCATTTAAACAACCAATCCATAAGTTTCCGTGCCAGTCTTCGGTAATTGAGGTTACTGTGTTTTCGGCCAAACCATCTAATGATGAAAAGAGGTTGAATTCAATTCCGTTAAATTGTACCAAACCAGCATGTGTACCAAGCCAAAGAAAACCTTTCGAATCTTTAAAAATTACGGTGATGTTATTATCAGGAAGTCCGCTATTTATCGTGTAATTATTGGTGTAATAATATTGTCCGGCTGAAAGTTGAGCCAAAAAAATAAATATAAATGAAACAAGATATTTTATCTTATTCATTTTACTTTAAATAGGGTTTTGTTTTCGGGTTAATGCTTTAATAAACTCTTCGTTTCTTCTTGTGGCAACATCTAACTTTATTCCATTCTCGAGAACCACATGATATCCGTCGGTTTTGCTATATACTTTTATATAATTTAGATTTACCAGGTAAGATTTGTGTATTCTAAAGAATATTTCACTCGGCAACATTTCTTCAATATTTTTTAGAGTGCGTGCCACAAGTATAGCCTCGTTTCGGTTTGTAAAAATCTTGGTATAGTTTTCTTCTGCCTGACAATACACTATATTATTAACTTTCTCGAGCTGAAAACCATCCATGGTAGGCAAAGCTATTTTATTAAAATTGCCGGGCTCGTTATTAATATTGCTAAGAAATGCTTCAATCTGTGGCAAGTTTGATTGTTTTTTTTCCTTTTTTTCTAATCTTACCAGCACATCTCGTAAATCGATATAATTTATGGGTTTTAATAAGTAATCGAGTGCAGCAAATTTTATGGCATCAATAGCATATTGTTTATATGCTGTGGTAAAAATCACTTCAAAATTAATAATATCGAAATAATCGAAAAGCTTAAAGCCATTTTCTTCTGGCATTTCAATATCCAAAAAAACGATATCGGGCTTACATTTATTAATTGCAAAAACACCTTCTTTAACCGAATCGGCCGAATGCATTACTTTAAGCTTTATATTGAAAAAGCGCTCAATAATTTTCTCAAGTGTTTCGCGGGCATTCTTCTCATCGTCGATAATTACACAAGTTTTTATGGGTGTACTCATTGATATTTCGGTTTCAGGGTATCGGCTAAAATAATTAAAAATATGAAATGTAAATTGATTTTACTCATAATTGTTTGTATGATAATCAATAAGTTTCAATATTGGCTTTTGCAGGATCATATCTATTTTGCATCCATGCTGGTCGGCAATGCGTTTTAATTCGTTATCAAAAATATGGCCTATTGATCCTGTAACTCTTATTTTATATGATTTGTAATCGGGATATCTGCTAATATATCTTTCAAATAAGGCATTAAACGATTGTTCAATTAACTCACTTATTTCTTTTGATGATTTATTTTCGGCAACAAACTCACAAAATGAAGCCAGATAATTATTTGGGAATGGCTCTCTGTAAACCTTTTGTAAAATCTGATCTTTATCGAGATTAAACCGATGCACAAACTTTTCCTGAATATCTTTCGAAAGCGAATCGGTTAAAAAGCTGGTAATAAATAACTTTCCAATATGATCACCACCACCTTCATCACCAAATACATAGCCTAACGATTTTATTGCTTTGCTTATAAACTTTCCATTGTAGAATCCTGAACTTGCTCCTGTACCAAGAATTACAGCTATTCCAGGCTCGTTAAAAAACATCGCTCTGGCGGTTCCTAACAAATCTGATTTTACATTAATCTGCGCATTTCTAAAAACAGGTTGAAGACCGTTGATTATAATTTCTTTCATGGCATCCGAAGAACACCCAGCTCCGTAAAAATAAATCTCTTCGATTAGCTCATTGGTTTTGTCTTCACTAAACCGATTTTTTACTTCTTTGGTAATTTCTTCGTGTGTAAAGAAAAAAGGATTAAATCCCTGAGTGGTAATATTTTTAATAATTTGCGATTTATCTATAATAACCCAGTCTGTTTTTGTTGATCCGCTATCGGCTAATAGTATCATTTCTTCACGTATTTTAAATTCAATAAATTCATCGGATTGGTTTCCAATCCTTGAATATCTTTATTTACAAACAAGATTACCTGATCATAAAAGAGTGGAACTACTGCGGCATCTTCCATTATTAATCGATCCATTTGCCGGTAAATCTCATATCTCTTATTGTCATCAGTTGTAGTAAATGATTTTCTGTACAGTTCATCAAACTCATAATTACCATAATGCGTGTAATTGGGTCCCGCTGGACTATAGTTTTTGGAATAAAACAAAGCCATGTAATTTTCGGCATCAGGGTAATCGGCAATCCACGAACCTCTGAAAAACTCAACTTTTGAACTAGCTACCATTTCTCTGAACGTTGCTCCGGTTATAACATCAATTTTTATAGTTATTCCAAACTCAGATAATTGCTGCTGAATATATTCACACAGATCCAGATAGTCGCTTGTTGTGGTAAGTGTTATAGGTATTAAATCTTCACCATTTGTGAATCCTGCTTCTTTAAGCAGACTTCTTACTTTGTCAGGATTATAATCGTAGTAAATAATTGTGTCGGAAAATGCTGGAAGACCTTGTGGAATAAACCCATTAATCGCCGGCGTACCAATATTATTTCGAAGATATTTCATCATCTTGGTGCGATCAAATCCGTAATTAATAGCTTGTCGCACTTTTTTATTAAGCAGTGGGTGGTTTTTATTGTTATACTTTGATGAATCGACCAAAAAACCAAGATATTCGGTATTTAGATAAGGCTGATGAATCATCTTTATTCGATCAGTATAGGCTGGATTTAAATTACCACTTTTAGTAATTAATTCATCTTTATTGGCAGTACTTACTCCTGAAATAAAATCGATGTTTCCTTTCAGAAACTCCAAAAACTCAGACTGCTTATCGCTTATAAACCGAATCGAAATAGCATCAAGATATGGTAGTGCAGTTCCTGCCGAATTTTTTTCGAAATAAGTTGGGTTTTTTACCAGAACGAGCTTTTCATTTTCTTTCCAGAGCTTAAATTGAAACGGGCCAGTACCTACGGGATGACTTCTGAAATCGTTGCCATAATACTCAACAATTTCTTTTGGTACAACCGAACAATATTGCATGGTAAGTAATCCTAAAAATGCTGGAAAAGCCGATTTTAATTTTATTTGTAGTGTAGAATCGTTTATGGCAGAAATACCATTTTCAGCAAGGTTATTAAAAATCCATGCTCCGGGCGAAGCTATCGCTGGATTAGTGATTCGGTTTAAACTATATACAAAATCGTTAGCAATAACCCGACGCCCTTTACCTTGCTTAAATAGCTCATGATCATGAAAATATACATCAGTACGTAAAAAGAACGTATACGTTTTTCCTTCGTCACTTATTTTCCATGATTTGGCGATTGATGAATTTACATTTAGCTGATTATCAATCTGTACTAATCCATTAAATAGCTGATTTGCCGGCCAAATTAAAACCTGGCTTTTCGCATATGCCGGATCAAGTGTTGAAATTCCTTTCGATTCGTTATAACGGAATATTTTTTTTCCTGTATTCTTATTTTCATAGGGATTATTACATGAAAAAATTGAAAGAAGAATTATAACCAAAAAAACGACTCGATGCATATTCAGTATTTTATTAAAACAAAAATAACGAATAAAGCCAAATGATTTTCGTTTGCAAAAAATTAAAAATTGAGGAATTAGATTTGATGGATAATTCTGTGGAATTAATATTTTGATTTGAAAAGGTCTTAAAATAAGAAAGCCAGAAAACTTGCTTTTCTGACTTTCCTAAACCCTAAAAATTAAACCTAAAATTTGAATGAAAAAACTGTTTTTATATTTTCAACTTACAGTAATGAAACACGTTAACAGAATTAATCATTTAATTACTTAAACGGTTTATTAACTAAATTGTTCCATAAAAATCAAAAATAATTTATAAAAAAATCTTACAAATTTGTTTTTGCTTAATCATAGGACGATTCAACGCGTATTTTTTTTACTGGTAAAAATGTGTTTTACAACATTTTTATATTAATTGATTTTTAAACCTCTTTTTAATAAAAAATTAAAACCTAACTCTTATTCCACCCATTATATTTATTCCAGCTTGCGGAAAATATCCATCCATTGAATATTCGCGATTTTCGTATATGTACGAATAAACCCAGGCGTTCGACTCATATTCGTGATTAAATAAATTGTTAATCAGTAAGTTAAAGCTTAGTTCGTCTATTCCTTTTATCTTTATTGAATATGAAAGTTTTAAATCTGAAACCAAATAAGGATTTAATGATTTTTCATCTGTCGAGGTATTGTCAATGTATTGTTTACCAACATATTTGGTAATAAAATTGATTCTTAAATTTTTAACTGGCTCTACCATTAAATCTGAATTAGCTACTATTGATGGTGAAAAAGATATATCTGTTGTACCAAGATTTACAACCGACTGATCACCTGTATCCCAATTGTCTATATACTCAGTAAAATTTTTTATTTTATTCTCACTAAGAGTTACATTCACATCAGCCTGGAATATTCGCCACGGTTTAACACCTGCGCTTAACTCGATTCCCGATCGGTAACTTTTTTCAACATTTGTCATCACTGGTGAACCTACATCGTTTATTTGGCCTGTAAGTACTAACTGGTTATTATAATCCATATAATAAATATTGGTTGTTAAGTACGATTTGGAGTAATTAAAACTATATCCAAGTTCATAATTATAAAGTGTTTCGTGTGTAG
>JAVEZW010000151.1:0-8633 GCA_034002805.1 Bacteroidales bacterium
CTCCTGCCGATAGTTTGGAAAAGCTGCTAATTGCAGAGCAGGTAGATTCAAATAAGATTAAGTTACAGCTGCAGCTTTTTGCTTTTTATTACATGAATGACGCCGCCAAGGAAAATCATTATTTAAAACAGATCTCAGATTTGATTGACAAAAGTAACACTATATCTTCCGATATGATTTACAAGTTGGTCATTTATACGAGATTTATAGAATCTTACATGAAACAAATTGGAAGTTAATTAAAAAAAGGAATTACTCGAAAAATAATTAATTGGCCGGAAAAGATAATAACGAACAAATCAACGAAGTACTTGTTATTAGGGTAAGAATATAAGCAATTATCGAGTTAAGATGCTTATAAACATTTAAATCAATTACTTTCAGATCAAATATTTGGTACCTTTGTTTATTCACCAAAACATAGTATAAATCATGAGCAAGATTATCTTGAACCGGATTGATTATGCCCGGATTAAAAAGAGCATTAGCGATGCTAAACAGTTTAAATCAATAAGTAATGCTGAAGCAGAAAAATTAATTAACGAATTAGATTCTGCCACCATTGTTGAGCCCGAAGCAATACCATCAAACGTGGTAACCATGAATTCTATTGTAAAAATTCGATTCCTAAATACCGATAAAGAGGTTCAGTTTCAGATTGTTTATCCCCATCAGGCAAATGTAAAAGAGAACAAGATTTCCATTTTTTCGCCAATAGCTACATCATTAATAGGATATAAAGTAAAAGATGAAATTGAGTGGATCGTGCCAGCAGGTCTTACAAAACTACGAATCGAAGAAATCGTTTATCAACCTGAGGCATCAGGTAATTATGATTTATAATGCTCTAAATAGCGATAAAAAAACTATTTATATTATCTAAATCTGTAAATAACGAGTAGTTTTCACACTTGATTTCCACAAAAGCTTTTACAAACAAAACCTTAAAACTGCGATTTAATGATAAAAACAGTAGAATTTTTATTACGATAAAAACTACCTATCTTTAATAGGTTTAAAACCATAAGAATCAAAAGAAACACAATTATGAATAAAACCTTATTATTCACAAAATTGGAAAGTATGAAAAAAGTAAGTTTAATTTTAGTAGCATTTGCATTAATGCTTAATGTTGTTTCTGCGCAAACAGCCGATAAAAAATGGAATGTCGGACTGCATGCAGGGATAACCGATTATTATGGCGATTTGGGTAATAGTTTTTTCAATTTCGATCAGGCCTGGTATGCTTTTGGCGGATTGTCGGTTTCGAGATACCTGAATTCAAATTTTGATTTGTCAGCCGATTTAAACTATGGCGAAATAGGATTTATTGAAAATAACACTAGTTATTTCCGTGCACAACTTACTCATTTTAATGTGAATGCACGATACAAATTCTTAAGCGAAGAGAAAAAGTTACGTCCATTTATTTTTCTGGGTGTTGGCTTAAATTATTTTGCAGATAAATATACAGTTAACACAGCCGGATTAGAAGGTGTTGTTCCAGCCGCTGGTTTTGGTTTAAACTACCGAATAAACCCAACCGTTTCAATTCAGTGGAAAGAAACATTTAATTTCTCGATGGATGGGAATCACGACGGAGAAACTACTCTCATTGGCGACAGCTATTTATACCATGCAATTGGTGTTACTTTCAACCTTGGTAAAACAAAAGATGCTGATGGTGATGGCGTTTCAGATAAAAAAGATGCATGTGCAAATACACCAACTGGAGTAAAAGTAGATGCAAAAGGATGCCCAATTGATACTGATGGCGACGTTGTTGCTGACTATTTAGATGCTTGTCCTGATGTAAAAGGACTAACAAACCTAAATGGATGTCCCGATACTGATGGCGATGGCATTGCTGATAAAGACGACAAATGTGCCGACACTCCAAAAGGAGTAAAAGTAAATGCTACTGGTTGTCCAATCGACACTGATGGCGATGGCATTGCTGACTATTTGGATAGCTGCCCGAATGAAAAAGGAATATCGCAATTTAAAGGTTGCCCAGATTCTGACGGTGATGGTATTGCAGATAAAGATGATAAATGTCCTAATTTAAAGGGAGATGCTCAATATAATGGTTGCCCTGATACCGATGGCGATGGAGTTACCGATAACGAAGACAAATGTCCAAAAGTAAAAGGCATTGCAAGCAATAAAGGTTGCCCGGAGGTTACAGAAGAAGTCAAACAACTATTTACTCAGGCATTACAAGGCATTCAGTTCGAGAGCGGTAAAGATATAATTAAGAAATCATCATACTCAATACTAGATCAAGTAGTTAAGGTAATGAATGATAATCCTGAATATAAATTAAAAATTAATGGCCATACCGATAGTCAGGGTGATGATAACATGAACATGACATTATCAGACAAAAGAGCCAATGCAGTTAAAATATATCTAGTTGATAAAGGCATTGATTCTGAAAGATTATCAGCTGCCGGTTTTGGCGAAACTCTGCCTGTTGCAGATAACAATACTGCAGACGGAAGAGCTAAAAACCGCAGAGTTGAATTTGTTGTTGAATTTTAATGACTAATTACAGAACACATTGTTTTTTTAAACTATCTCAGCGCAAAAACTGAGATAGTTTAAAATGATAATACTTAATAACATCATTATCATCTAGAAATTAATATTTGAACTATAATTTAAAATTGTTAAATTTGATAATATCAACATACTCAAAATTTTAACTTAAACTATTTTATTATGAAAAAGATCATTCCATTAGTATTACTTGCATTTGTTATAACATTTGTAGGTTGCAAAAAAGGACCAGACAAACTAATTGTTAAAACCTGGAAAGTAACAAACGTAGTTTCAAAAGGAACTTATAACGACAGCACATTCCAAGCGCTAAAAGCTGATCTTATGAAAGTTGAAATGGCTTTTAAAGACAATAAATTTACCATGACATCAAATGGAAATGTTATTGAGTCAGGAACTTATTCTTTTGCTAACGAAAAACTAGTTGTTACAACAGAAAAAGGCATGAACATGGACGCGATAGTTACCAAAGACAACCTAACCCTCGACACGCCGGATTTTATGACAACTCTTCAACCTAAATAAATAATCTAAACAAAATAGCTATGGGATTATTTGACAATTTAGCAAAAGCCATTACCACACCACAAGAAAAAGCAAATTATGTAAAGCTACTCGAAGGTGCTGGTATAAAAATTCCCAATATGGGTGTTTCAATGGAAAAGGGAGTGCTTACCATTACAGGAACTGTTTCTGATGGAGCAACTGCCGAAAAAGCTGTTGAAATTTTGAAGAAAGCTCCGGGAGTTACTGAGATCAAAAATTACTTAGAAGTAGAAGATCTGAGCTCAAAAAATATCATGATGAAAGTGGTTACTAAAAGCTCAAATCTGAATATTCGTAAAGGTCCTGGAACAACATTTGAGATCGTTGGAAAAGCAGCACACCATTCGCAAGTAAAATTAATTAAGAAAATGTACAACGGATGGTATTTCATAAAATCTGCCGATGGAATTGAAGGATTCTGTTCAACCGATTTCCTTGCAGACATTTAAAACAAAAACGCCCGAATTTCTTCGGGCGTTTTTTTGGGTTAATAACAATAATTGTAATCGGCTATAACTCCACTTTTACAGGCTCAATTTTTTGTGCTACTACTTCGGTAATGTACTTGTCCTGTCCGCTCTTATCGGTATATTTGCGTGTATTAAGGCGGCCAGTTAACAAAACTAACTCTCCTTTTTTAAGAAAATCCAAATCCTCATCTTTCTTAATTTTCCAATAAGACACATTGTGCCAGGTCGTATTATTAACCCATTCGCCCTTGTTGTTTTTATAACTCTCGCTTGTAGCTACGCTCATGCTTACGAGTGTGCGTCCACTTTCGAATGATTTTACTTCTGCATCACGACCAAGAAATCCTTGTAATTCTACTTTGTTAATTGTTGCTTCCATGTTTTTACGTTTTATTTAGTTAAACAAAAATTTATTGATACAAAGTAAAGTCACGTTAGGTAGTCGATTCGGTAATTAAACAGGTATAGTCGGTTAACATTCGTTTGTTGTCGTTTGTAATTGATTGAAAATAATTTTACATTTGATTTTCAAGTTTATTAAAGAAAAATACTATGAGTGAAAAAAACATCCGAACCTGTCCTGAGTGCGGCGAAAAATTAATTGGCAGAGCAGATAAAAAGTTCTGCTCTGATCAATGTCGTAACACCTACAACAACCGATTAAACAGCGATGCGAGCAATACGGTAAGAAATATCAATAATATTTTAAGAAAAAATCGACGAATATTACAAGAGCTCAATAAACAGTCGGGAAAAACAATGGTTTCGAAAGATACGTTACTATCGAATGGATTTAACTTTACTTACAATACGCACACTTACACAACACAGAAAGGCTATAATTATCATTTTTGCTACGAACAAGGCTATTTATTTTTAGAAGATAAAAACCTGTATTTGTTGGTTACAAGTAAGGATAAAGAAAATTAATTTTTGATTGATAAAGATCTTTTTTTAACAAAAACAAAAACCTGATGCTAAAGGAAAAATCAACCCCAACAGATTTAAATAGATTTGGGTTTTACACTTCAATTTTACTATCTATTTTAACACTCGGAACATTTGTCGTTGCATTCCTCACTCCTCCATTATCTGGTCCGGGTTGTCAGGCCAATTGTATTGAATATCCATACTTAGATATTGCTTCACGATGGCCACGCGATTATATTTGGATGTTTCCTGCAATGATCTTAACCCTAGTTTATGTTGTCTTTTTTGCCATTATTCATTTTTGGGCAGAAGAAAAAAGAAAACTTTTCAGCCTTATTGCTTTGATTTTTGCATCTTTTTCAGGCTTAATCCTTATTATGACTTATTTTATTCAGGTTTCGGTTATACAACCAAGCCTTTTAAATGGCGAAACAGACGGAATCTCGATATTAACTCAGTATAATCCACATGGTTTATTCATTGCACTTGAGGAATTAGGATATATTTTAATGGCACTTTCGTTCTTCTTTATCGCTTATGCATTTTCAAAGGAAGATAAACTCGAAAAATCAATCCGATGGAATTTTATGGCAGGTTTCTGGTTGTGTTTAATTTCGTTGATTATAATTTCAATCACACAAGGAATTCAAAGAGAATACAATTTTGAAATCATTGCCATTTCTATCGATTGGTTGGTATTGATTATAGCTGGTTTATTAACTGCAAGAGTCTTTAAACGAAATCTGAAAAACAAAACCCTTAACTAGATCATTTCGATAAAAGGGTTAACTTAGCACTCAAATCTTAATAAAAAAATATGTTCACCAAAGCAATTGTTCGACAACCTGCACATACCTTTGCCAATGGAATTACAGAGGCTAAACTCGGGAAACCTGATTACAAACTGGCACAAAAACAACACGAGGCATATTGCGAAGCACTTATTAAATGTGGTTTAGAACTGATCGTTCTTGATCCTTTACCTGATTTTCCTGACTCTTGTTTCGTTGAAGATACTGCAGTTGTAACTAAAGATTTTGGTGTAATTGCCCGACCTGGAACAAAAAAACGCCAGGGTGAAGAGATTGAGATAAAAAAAGTTCTTGAAAAAATGCTCCCGTTATATTCCATAACTGAACCAGGAACACTTGACGGTGGCGACATTATGCATGCCGATAATCGTTTTTTTATAGGTTTATCGAATCGTACCAACCTCACCGGATCGAGACAATTAAAAGAAATTCTCGATGAACATAATTTTCAGACATTTGTAATTCCTGTTTGCAATATTTTACATTTTAAAACTGGTATAAATTATCTTGGTGAGAACAATCTGCTTATACAAGAAGGTATTTGCAGCATGAATGAGTTAAGTAGCTTTAACCGTATAATTGTTACTGATGATGAATTGTACGCTGCCAATTGTCTCCGTGTAAATGATTTTGTGTTGGTGCCAAAAGGATTTCCAAAAACAAAATCGAATGTTGAGAAATTAGGGTATAAAATTATTGAGTTAGAAATGTCGGAGTTTCAGAAAATGGATGGAGGACTAAGTTGTTTATCGTTACGATTTTAATTAACCAATTATTTATAATCCGACTTTTCGATTATTTCGAAATTTAACAGATCTTTCGTTTTATAGAGAGTGTATATCACATTCTTTCGCTTGATCATTTTTTCAACAATATAAAGCTCCTCATCAATAATTCGGGCATCATGAAAAGTTCCCTCAAAATCACGTACAGTAATAAAATCGTATCCTGACAACTGCATCATTTTTGACGAAGTAAAAACCAGTATATTAGAGTTAAAATCTAAGAACATGCTTGGAAACTCCTCGCAGGAATAAACCTGATCTTTATAGGCAATCAGCCGTTCTTCCAAATCAAAATAGATAAGTTCTTCATTATCTGTAAAAGCAAATGAATGTGATCCGTATAAAGTATCTATTTGTATAGTATTAAGGTTTACAAGCAAAATTGACGACTGATTATAAAATGCTGCATAATTACCATTGATGGATGTTTTAAAATTAATAATACGAGGTGTGAGAATTGAAAAAACTAATTTCCCTTCTGAATTATAATAATTTATTTTATCAGGCTTGTTGTCGGCTGTTTCATCATTTGCAATAAACGCATTTGGCAGTTTATAAAATTCATTTCCATCGAAAGTAAGCGAATCTTTATAAAGAATTTTATTAGCATCATCACTCTTAATTCTATAATAATCAGGAGCTTTTGGTATTTCGTCGAGTACTATTTTACCATATTTATTTAACTTTTGAGCCGAACCATTTAAAACAACCGATAATAAAATAAGCAAAAAGATATGTCTCATAATTTCTTTTTTGGGATTTCAATATTACGTAATTCAACCTAACGAACCATAAAACCAGCTGAGTTTTTTTTAATAATCAATTACTTTTCTAATCGTCCAAGGCAGTTGTACAAGGCATTTCGAAGAGCTACTTCACGTGGATCGTTTGTTAAATAAACTCCCATTTTGGTCATTATATAGGCATACCCAATTTGTTTTACAGGATCGGCAAAACCAAAAGATCCTCCTGCTCCAGGTGTTCCAAATGAGCTATAATCCGAGCCATATTCAAAATTTGGTCCCGGTTTAATAAATCCGCACGAAAAATAAGTATCAATACCCATTACCACATCAAAAGCGCCGGCCGGAGGAATTGCAGCTGTTTTAGTTAACTCATCAAATGTATTGGTACTTAAATTTAATTCTTTAGCTCCTGAAGCAAAAACACCATATGCTTTAGCAATTGAACGCGCATCGCCAATTCCATTGCCCGAAGGCATCTCGACACGATGAGTTGTTTCATCGTTAGGATGAAACTTTTCGGGGATACTAAAAGATTGCGCCAATATTGATTTTCGGTTACTTAGCCCTTTTCTCATTTCTTTGGGCATCTTATTGATATTGAGAATAAATTGCCCAATAGAAGGCATTACAACCTTGGCTATTTGATCTTTCGATACACTATCAGGTAAGCCAATATAAAAATCAAGATTTAAAGGTTTTGCTATTTCCTCAGCAAAAAATACACCGATACTCCGATGTGCAGGATCAACGCGTCGCATAAGCTCATTCATGTACATCCCTATGGTCGATAAATGATATCCATGCTTGGTGCCGGGCTCCCACAATGGTTTCTGACGAGCCATAACCTCAGCTATATAATCGAAATTTGCCAACGAATCGATGGTAAATATCTCATCAACCAGACATAATCCGGCTTCGTGAGCCAATAATTGTCGAACAGTTATGTTTTCCTTACCATTCTGAGCAAACTCAGGCCAGTAGGTTGCTACTTTTTCGTCGTAATCGAGCCATCCATTTGAGTGCGCCATTGCAAGACACATGGCAGCTATTCCTTTGGTTGTTGAAAAAACCAGTACTTTGGTATTTTCCTCCCAAGGTTTTTTTGTCAATGCATCTTTATAACCACCCCACAAATCGATCACTTTTTCTCCTTTATAATAAACCGAAAAAGCAGCTCCATTTTCGCCTCGTTTTGTAAAATTTCGGATAAACTCCTCTTTAACTTCCTCAAAACCTGGAGCCACATATCCATGAATATAATTTTCAGGAGATCTTTTAACTTTATACGAAAGTGAACATTGACTAAAGATTACAACAGGCGAAAGAACAGCGAGAATAAGTTTTAGGGTTTGTTTATTCATGGTACATGGCTATTTTATTGCAAATTAATCAATCACACTGTAATTTTCAACCTGAAAATCATTAAAATTTGGATTTAAATCTTCTTTCCCATTCTTCCCTCATAATAATCTGGTTTTTTTCTTTTAAATAATCTGTTGATAAGATACCATGCAAATGATCTATTTCGTGCTGCAGTAATTCTGACAAATCATCAGTAAAGGTTTCTATAATAGTTTCTCCTTGCGGTGTTTGATATTTTACAGTAATAGATTTATACCGTGGAGTAAGAATATAGAATGCCACATTAAAGCTAAAGCAGCTATCCCAAACTTCGAATGTCTCGCTGCTGTGTTCAATAATTTCAGGATTAACTAAGGCGAATGATCTGTTTGGCAGATGAACATAAACGATCTTTTTCAATACTCCAATTTGTGGTGCAGC
>JAVEZW010000152.1:0-8568 GCA_034002805.1 Bacteroidales bacterium
TTGAATCTTTTTCTACAGATAGTTTTATTTTAATATCTTTTTGGCCATCTGCAAGGTTTATAACCTTACCATCAATATTCATTATGGCATTTTTGTCTTGTGGAATATACGAAACAGTAACTTCCTGTGTGCTAATTCTGTTTTTATCGTCGATTAGCTTAAATCGTATTTTGCTTTCGCCTTCGCGAGGTTTGTATTCATATATAAATTCATCTCTTTTGTTAATATCAAATTCTTCTGAGTTTATAAGGTTTTCGTTATAGAATGTGCTAACAAAAAGCTTGTTGCCTTTTTGCAGAGACAATTTGATCTTAACATTTTCGTCATCGGTGTTTGTCGAATAAATATCCTTATCGAGGTTAATTCCGGGTAATGTATCGATAAGGTTTTCGGTAGCAGCGATTTCTTTTTTAGGTGTAGATGCCAGGAATATCTTTCGTGTGTTATAATCCAGCGAAATCAGGTATTGCTTGCCGTTTGCTGCACGAATACTTTCATAAAAAAGGTGATCTTCGCCCAGAGGTGTTCTAAATTGATTCTCATCCAAATCTTTATCAGGACTAAGTATGGCAATGGTATCAGATGTTGAGGAATCAAAAATGTTAATTTTAAAATCTTTTTGTTTTATCTGAACTTCATTATTCAGCGATAGTATAGCTTCAATTTTTAATGGTGAATTTTCTGAGAAATTCGAAAGTATAACTTTATAAATGTCTTCACCTCCATATCCGTAACCCGAATATTTGGCATAATAAGCATATTCGGCATTCATTACAGGGTAAAAGAAAATATTATCGTCAGTGGTGTTTAATGGATAGCCCATGTTTTTTGGTTCCGACCAGGTATTGCCAGTTTTTATGGAGTAAAATACATCGTATCCACCCATTCCTTTATGGCCTTCGGAAGTGAAAAACAAATAACCGTTTTCGGTCACAAAAGGACTGTTTTCGTTCCAACGGCTGTTAATTACGGGTCCTAAGTTTTTTGGAATTCCCCAGGTTCCATCTGGTTGTATATCAGAAACATAAATATCAAGATCTCCATATCCACCTACACGATTGCTTGTAAAGTAAAGCTTTGTATTATCTTTTGATAACGATCCGTTTGATTCCCAGTATTTTGTATTGATATTCTCGCCCAATGGTGCTATTTTAGTCCATTCGCCATTTTTAAAAAAACTTACATACAGGTTACCATCAAAATTATCATCACGATAAAGTATTAGTATTTTTCCGTCGTAAGAAAGTGAGGACGTGGCTGTTTTGTTGTCAACACCTAGTTGCGACATAATATTTACCGGATAACTCCATTCACCGTTTACTTTTTTTGAATAAAATATGGCATCGTAGAATTTTAATTTGGTGGTAAATATCAGTACATTTCCATCTCCTGAGATCACTGGGTTAAAATCATCAAATTTTGTATTGATTGGTGTACCTGCATTTTCAGCAATAAACTCTACAGGATTATTTTTAAACTCAATGGCGTTTTTGCATGCATTTATCTGTCTTGTAAGATATTCCTGATCATAAATATCTTTATCGGCAAGTTTTTTACTTTGAGCAACAATTTTTTGAAACCCCATGTACGAATCAATAGCCTGTTCGATCTGATTATTTACTAAATATGCATTTCCGAGATAGAAAAATGCATCAATTGGGGCTCTTTTTTCGACATAATTATTTTCGCGGTAAGTATCTGTGATTCGTTCGGTTGCTTTTTTAAGGAAAGGTATTGATTTGCTTTTTTGTCCATCAATATGCAGGTAGCAGAAACCAATCTTATAGATTACATTATAGTTAAGTGAATCAGATTCGTATAGTTTTAGAAATATAGGAAGTGCTTCGGGATAATCTTCATAATAAAACCATGAGTCAGCATCGAGAAACATTTCTTCGAGTTGATACGTTTCTTGTGCTGTGGCATTAAATAGGCTAAAAAATACTACAACTAGTATTGCAAGTATATTTCTCATAAAAGTAAGATCATTTCTAATTATACGAAATTAGTGAAAATTATTAAATTAATATCATATCGATTACAACTTATTGATCAATAACAAGTCGCAAATCATAAAAAGGTTAAATTAAGTGATTAGAATTATTCCTTAGTTAGGGTATCGTTAATAAAACCACCTTGTTCAATATCCTCTTCACGTTCTTCCATATCTTCTCTTGAGAAAATCTGAATACGGTAGATATCATATTCGCCAAAACCGGTTGGTTTAAATTTTGAGTAGTAGGCGATTTCACCATTTTTTAAAGGAAAGAAGAAAATATCATCATCGGTGGTGTTAAAAGGGAAACCGAGATTTTCAGGTCGATCCCAGTTTTCACCATTTTTTTGTGAGGTAAAAATATCAAATCCACCAATATTAAAATGTCCTTCGGAAGAAAAATACAAGGTTTTGCCATCTTCGGTAATAAATGGAGTTGTTTCGTCGAAAGCAGAATTAATGGTGCTTCCAAGATTCACAGGCGGAGCCCAATCCCCTGAGGCATCAAGTTCTGATTTGTACAAGTCGAATCCGCCGAATCCTCCGGGCCTGTTGCTGGTATAATACAGTGTTTTTCCGTCAAAAGAAGTACAGGCAAATGTTTCGGCCGAGGACGTGTTAATGTTGCTGTTTAGCTTTTGAACCTGGCTCCACACCCCATTTTCATAAATACTAAAATATAAGTTGATATCATCGTTATCATTTCGTTGCAGATACAGTTTAGTACCATCGGCCGACAGAAATACTGGTTTTAGTGGTTGTTCAGAATTAAATTCGAGCGAAATATTTCGAGCTGGTAACCAACGGCCATCTCTTTTCTTTGAGAAGAATATTCCGTCGTAAAACCGCAACTCACTCATAAAAACAATCGTTTCTTCATCGCTACTAACTAAAGGATGAATATTCGAATACTCCGAATTGATGTTCTTACCAAGATTTGTTTCAATAAGGTTGGTTGGTGTACGCAGCAGTTCAATGGCATTATAGCAGGCTTTTAGCTGAGTATCAACTCGTGAAAAATTGGTTATATCATTCGGATCAAGGTATTGTTTATACTTTGAAAATGATTCTATTGCCTCGTTCAACCGATTGGTAATGCGATAAGCAATACCAAGATAATAAAAAGTTTCGATGGGAGCTTTGCTTTCTGTATAATATCCTGGTTTGTAAGATGTTGAAATGTCTTTTATCGCTTCTTCTAGATATTTTACTGCATTATTTTTTTGATTTGGGATATTTAAATAACACAATCCAATGCGGTGACTAATGTTTGCATCTTTTCTTCCGGCATTGTATATTTCGAGAAAAAGGGGAAGGGCTTCGCGGTATTCTTCGTATAAGATCGAGAACTCGGCATTAACAAATATCTTTTTTAGATCTTTTTTTGCCTGACTAAATGTATTAAATGTTATTAAAACAAAGATGAATAATAATAAATACAGTCGTCTCATAATCTTAAATTACATTTACAGAATAACAAATGTAATAAATTATTATTAAGTTTCGAAAATCATTGATATCTAATTGCTTGATTTAATAATAATAAAGGCATCTGATTAATTCAGATGCCTTTATTTTAGTAGATTTTAGATATTCCGCTTTAAGTCAAATTTTTCGAGGTAATCGGCAACTCGTTTCAGAAACATGCCTCCAAGTGCGCCATCAACAACACGATGATCATATGCCAGCGACAGAATCATAATGTGCCGTATTGCAATAGCGTCGCCTGCCGGAGTTTCAATAACAGCGGGTTTCTTAACTATTGAACCAATTCCAAGTATTGCTACCTGTGGCTGATTGATAATTGGTGTTCCGGAGATATTACCAAATGTGCCAAAATTAGTAATTGTAAATGTTCCTCCTTGTATTTCATCTGGTTTTAGTTTGCTTTCGCGTGCACGATCAGCCAAATCATTCACACTGGCTACAAGACCCGATAAATTCAATCTGTCGGCATTTTTTATTACCGGAACAATAAGGTTTCCCGATGGCAAAGCGGTTGCCATTCCAATATTTATGTTTTTCTTAACAATAATCTTGTCATCATCAACCGAAACATTAATCATTGGAAAATCCTTAAGCGCTTTTACAGTAGCTTCAATAAACAAAGGTGTAAAAGTAAGTTTTTGATTTTCGCGCGATTGAAATGCATCTTTGTTTTTATTTCGCCACAACACCAGATTTGTTACATCGGCCTCAACAAACGAGGTAACGTGAGGAGAAACTTGTTTCGAATAAACCATGTGATCGGCAATGAGTTTACGCATGCGATCCATAGGTACAATTTCGTACTCACTACCACTATAAAACTGATCTTTGCTAACAACCTGTTTCGTTTGTGGTGCAGCTGCCATTTGTTTTTCAGCAACTGGTTGGGCTGAAATTTTTATTCCCGTTGATTTTCTGTTTTGCAAATAGCTGAGTATATCCGATTTGGTTATTCTTCCGGTATTGCTTGTTCCTCGTATTGCTGAAAGTTCTTCAGTTGAAATGTTTTCTTTTTTTGCAATGCTTTTTACTAATGGAGATAAAAATTGGCCCTCATAAGTTAAATAGTGGTCTTTATTTTCATCCGCAACGGTTGTTCTTTGCTCTGTAATAGTTTTATGTTCTGGTTCAGTTATTATCGGTTTTGTTTCTAAAACAGGTGATTCTATATTTTTGCTAGTATCTTCTCCTTTATCAGTTTGAAGAATTGCTAGTGTTTGGCCAATTTTAGGAACTGATCCTTCAGCAACAAGTATTTTTTGAATTATGCCAGTTTGCGGAGCTGGAATCTCTGAATCAACCTTGTCTGTTGCTATTTCAACAATTGATTGATCTTCAGTAACCTCATCGCCCTCTTTTACAAGCCATTTAGTAACTGTGGCTTCAATAATCCCTTCGCCCATTGCGGGTAATACAATTTCTATTTTTGCCATATTTTATTAATTTTCGATTTAAATTACCAACTGATTATTTTCGGTCGGTATTTTTAAAACCTTTCATAAGAATCTGCAGGTCAATCAATATCTTATAATTTTTTGCATAAACCATATTCAGGTTTTCGATATAAGATACTGAGTTTTCGCTGCTTTTTACATAATCGAGTGGAGTTAATATGCCTTTTTTAATTGTTGGCAAATGTGTTGTTTGAATTTCTCCACCCATGTAATATCCTACCCAGGTTTTAAATCCAAACAAAACATGCAGAGAATTGTTTACCAATTGAATCCTTTTTTTTGTAAATACGATTAGTATTGGACTGATTATAAGGATGATTAACGAAGAAAAAATATCAAATATCCGTTTGTTTCTGATATTGTTTTCTTTACTTATTGAGTTTATATCAAGGGTATAAAAATCACCGGCTGTATCAATTGAATTGCTGCCAATTATCGAAATTGATTCGGGTTGGGCAATTTTAAAATCAATATCCTTCGACGAAAGTTTAAGCATGTGCTGAATGATGTTTTGCGAAGGAATATCGCGGGCACAAAAAACAATTTCATCAATTTTATGCACCCTAATCATTTCGTCAAGTTGATTTACTGATCCAAGATAATTATCCGAATTATCCTGCCCGGGCGAAACATAGCCTATAAAACCATATTTTATCTGGGCCTCAGAAAGTAGTTTTTCAACTCTGCTAATTTCATCCGCCATTCCAATAATTAAGATTCGAAGTCTCTTGTTTGTTGAAAAATGTTGATGAAAAACCCCTGTAACATGAATGAATATGCGATTTATATAAGAGGTGATTAACGCAATAACTGCACCAATAAGTATTAAAGCTCTCGAAAAGCGCAAGTCTATGGGCAATAGCGAATAAATTACCAGAATAATTATTAGTCCGGTAGCAATGCCTTTTAGAACTGATGCTTTTTGCATGGTACGCGCATAACCTCCATTGAACCATAAGCTTAATATCCATATTAAAATGTAAGCTGGAACAACTATTAAAATAAATTCTTGGGGATAGTAATCTGTGGTATGAAATTTATATTCTTCCCAAATCGGAATTAAAAAATAATAACCGAGGTAAACGGATAAAAAATCGAGTACCGGGAGCATGGCTTTTTTAACAAATCGATGTGCTATTGCAACCACTGCTCTAAAATAGATTGCTGTATTTATTAAAACCGAAAATAAAGCTGCGTTTTTTTGAGAAAAATGCTTACGGGCAAAAATTACCATTGCCTGATAAAATATAAGCACATAATTTATACTTCCTTTTTTTGTGCTTTCGCCTTTGTAATGAATGATTGTTGTTTCGGGGATATAAAAATTTTTATAACCCTCAAGAGTTATTCGATAAGAAAGGTCAATGTCCTCGCCATACATAAAAAACGATTCGTCGAGTAATCCTGTTTTATCTAATGTTTCTTTTCGCAGAAACATAAAAGCTCCAGGAAGAATCTCTATTTCATGAGTTTGGTTTTTATCAAGATGCCCTAGATAATAACGTCCAAAATGCTTTGATGTTGGAAAAACCTTCGAAAGACCAATTATCTTATAAAAAGCAACTTTTGGCGTTGGCAGTGCTCTTTTCGACTCAGGTAAAAAACGACCTTTTCCATCAATCATCTTAACACTTAATCCACCGGCGTCGGGATGAGAATCCATAAAAGTCAGACATTTATCAAAGCTGTTTTCTTCAACAACTGTATCGGGATTTAATAATAAAATATATTGTCCGGTGGCTTGCTTTATGGCTTGATTGTTTGCTACCGAAAAGCCATAGTTTATTTTGTTCTCGATTAATTTGACCTGCGGAAACTTTTCTTTTAACATCGCACAAGATCCATCCACCGAATTGTTATCGACCACAAATACTTCGTACTGAAAATTATGACAAGCTTTAAATACCGAAATAAGACATTGTTCAAGAAAATGCTTTACATTGTAATTTACTATTACGATTGATAGTTTTGTCATCTTTTTCGGTTTGTAGGGCTAATTACAAATATAACGATTTGTTCAACTTTAAATTCTTTTAGATCCAAAAAAGGATATTTCTCTAAAAACACTGATTTTTATCCTGTTAATTTTAAAGGGGGCATACTTAAATTTACAAATTTGCTTTTAAAGTATTTTAATCAATATTGTCCGATAAAAATTGACACTAATAATAATGTCGCAACTACGTTCCTTCAAGATTATTGTAATATCCTTAATTACAAAGATATAGCAACTTCGTTGCTAAGGATAATTACTGCGTAGCAGTAAAATCTTTGTAGTATTAATAAGAAAATAAAAATGAAGCCACGTAGTGGCGGAATCTTATAAAAGCTTATTATTAATCATATTACAAGCACTACAAAATCATTAATCGGACACCAATGTATTTTAATGTAAAATTCAATAATCACATAATCTCAAATTGATAAAAAATTCTCAATATTACACATCTGTGTAATAGCTCTAATTTGTAAACATCAAATAATTAGAGGTGTATATTGTGTAATTCATCGTGGTACCATAATTGAGTTTTATAAAAAAAACTCTGGATTATGACCACACATACAAAACAACTGGTTGAAATTTTAATAATGGAAGATGATGTTTTTTACAATAACTTAATTGCAAAAACAATTTTTAATCTTCAGCAAAAACCCGAAATTAAAACCCGATTTAACTTTACCGTAAAACAGTATACAAAACCGGATGAGTGTTTACAGAAAGCCAAGGATAATAATTTTAAGCAACCAATTACCATTGCATTTATCGATTATTACCTTGGAGATGGAATCAACGGTAAACATTTAGTAAATTTGTTACTTGAAAGAAATAAAAATATTAAAATAGTTCTCATGTCGCAGTCTGAAAGAATTATTGAAAAGACGTGTGTTCCGGAGCTTGAAAACAGCAGGTTTGTTAAAATATTAAAGCATAACTATACACCCGATATTTGCTCAACGATAGTTGAAAATTATATTAATAATCTTTAATCTATGTTCAAAATTAAGTTCTCTTTTTCATATAAAATTGGTGTGTTATTATTAATTGGCATAATTATTATTTTGCTTGAAGGTTACTTTTCATACAAGAGTTTATCAAGTGTTTTAAGGTTAATGCAACAAGAGAAAGAACCGCAATACGGATTAGTTACTATTAAAAATATCAATGCATTAATACAGCAAGCCGAAAATAATATAAGACTCTATAGTATTACAAAAGAGAATATTCATTTAAAGAATTATAAAAAATTTATTCAGGAGATTGATTCAAATTTCAACAGGCTCGATTCGCAATATCCAGAAGATGAGTGGTTTGAATCAAAAATTGATACCATAAGCTGGTTGCTTGAATCTAAAGCACAGATTTGGGATGAAATGATTCTTTTATCGAGAACTGATAGTACAGATGAGGTGTTTTCAGAACTTACGGCTGAATTAAAAAACAAAGAGGATGATTTAGGAAAAGACAGAAAATTATTTGAACGAATCTTTAAATCTCGAAAGAAAGATCAAGTAATTAGCAGTAGTGAAATTCTGGAGAAATTAAATAAAATAGAACGAAGTGAAAAGGTTATAGAACAAAGTTTGTTAATGAAAGAAACAGAGTTAACGGCCACAAGCCACTTATTAAAC
>JAVEZW010000153.1:0-8481 GCA_034002805.1 Bacteroidales bacterium
GATTCGCGAAGGTTTGTATAATCATCAGCAATATTGCTTACTACACAAAAATTTACCAGCGCATAGATAGCCTTTGCCCTCATAACAGCCTGGTTAAGTGCATCTGCTTTTTCCATTCCGGGGTCAGAAATTCCAACTACGCGAACAGGATTAACTAAAAGAGGTTCAAAAAACCAATCGGGCAATTGCTCGGGAATTCGATCATATAAAAGTTGTTTATTCTGATTATCAGAATCCTTGTCAAACTCTTTGTTAAAAACTTCGTTTTCGTAGTGGGTTTTATCGTCGTGTATCTTTTTCGTTCTAGGTTTCCTTTGCTCCTGTGCACTAAGAGAAAGCGAAGAAAAAACTATGAGGATAATAAAAAGTAAGTATTTCATATAAGTTGGTTTTGTTCACCGATAATTAAAAATACCAAAAAATATATTTTCAACTGCAATCTTTGAACCAAAAAATAAGTAAACAGAAAAATTTAAAAATTTGCACGTAAACCAATAATAAAATTGCGGCCTGGTGAAACTATTCCCGATGAGTATGGACGATATCGAACATCGAGAATATTCTCAACACCCGCATTTAATGTTACTCCAAATTTAAAATTGTAGGAAGCCAGAAAATTCAATGTGTACCACGAAGGTGAATAAGGATTTCCGTTTTTATCGGTTGCATAAATCGTAGATTTTTCCTGCTCACATGGAGGCAGATTTTTATAACTTATTTCGCCGTTGTAGTTTGCATAAAACGAAGCTTTTAAGTTGTTTTTTATGTACGAGAGTCTTGTACTACCAAACCAAGGACCAGCATGCCGCATCGGAACGCCATCCTGATCCTCGCCATGAGTATAATTAATGGTTGTTTCGAACTTAAGATCAATTGGCAGATTAATAATTATCGAACCATTGAAACCATATAACGTAGCTTTATCGGTGTTAACCATTGCGAGTACATTGCTCATTTCACCTTCGTACAAAATCGAATCAGCTCCATTAAATGTAAAATCGCGTCGAACAATTGCATTGTTAAGTAAGGTATAAAATCCCGTTAAGCTAACTGTTGCAATTTCTGAAAAATCTTTTTGAACACCCAGATCAACATTATATGCATATTCGGGTTTAAGATTTTCATTGGGAACAACTACATTGCCAGGTTCCGACTCGAATATTTTACCCATATCATCAAGGTTTGGAGCATGAAAACCGGATGAAGCATTAAAATGAATTTGCCACGAAGTCACAGGCTTGTAAACAACACCTAATGAGCCATTTAAAGCACTTGTATTCAGACTGATATTGTCAAAAGGAAAACTAAAAAAGGTGGTATCGACAAGTGTTGAATAAAGACTTACGTAATTAAAACGAATACCGGTAATGGCTGTAAATTTTTCGCTAAAGTTTTCTTTATAACTTAAATAGGCCGCCAGTGTGGTGTAGTTATTTATTCCATCGGGATAACGAGTATCAGCAGGTGATTTAATACTGGTGGTTATATCTTTTACATGAGCTGTTGAGGTTACAGAATTATAAACGGCCTCAAATCCGTAAAATAATTGATTATCGCGTTTTAGATTTTTATCAAAATCGAGATTGAAAGATAGTGCACCAACCTGCTCGGTACGTTCAAAAAGCTCATCGCTTCTAAATTTCCGATCGTGTCGGCTTTCCTCATAATCCTGGTAGGCAAGTGTTAATTTCAGTTCATCAAAAAGCAAATTGGAGCTTGTGTAATTCATATTTAATGAATGCATCATCCATTTTTGTGGCCCGTAGTACCAGTCGCCATATCGCAAAACATTGTTTTTATATTCAATTAACTTATCGTATCGAGGCACATCCGACAGTTTTGAATAATGAAAAGCATACACAAAATCCAACTCATCGGAGATCATAAACCTAATTTTCTGCATAAAATTTACCTGGTTATACCCCGACTGTATTTGTTTGTTTGGGTTGTTATTTGGTATAACAGAATCAATTCCGTTTATATCAGCAACATACTCTTTGCGTTGGTATTCATCATTTTCTTTACTGCCCATAACGAGATCACCAAAATCGCTGTAGGTTAAGCTTGTAAGAAATCCCAATTTGGGTGTAGCAATATTAAAATCGAGGTGAGCAGTTTTTTCGTTATTAGCAGATGAGTATCGGGTCAATGCATTTCCGGTTAAATCAATTACAGGGCCTGTTGCAAGTTTAACATGTAATGTATGAAAATCCATTACTCCTCCCAGTGCATCACTGCCATAGGTTACAGAACCCGGACCAAAAATAACTTCGCTATTTTCGATTGCATTAGCATCGATAGAAAGCACATTCTGTAGGTTACCTTCGCGGTAAATAGCATTATTCATTCGAACACCATCGATTACAAGTAAGATTTTATTTGTAGAAAAACCACGTATCATCGGACTTCCGCCACCTAGCTGACTCTTTTGCACAAATACCTCATTTGATTTAGCTAGCAAATCGGCTGCTGTTTGAGGATTTTCGAACTCAATTTCTTTTCTCGAAATTACAGCTATTTTGTTTGGAACTTCTTCTCTGTTCTGCTCCCAGCGATACGCCGAAATAACAAATTCCTCGATCTCAACAACTTGTTTCTCTACATTAACGATTAAACCATGGTCAATAAGTTGTTTTTTTGTAAACTTAACTCTTAGGTACGATGGATGCTGAAAATAGATTACCTCGTCTAAAGCAAAAACATCGATTGTTACCGTTCCATCAGCTTTTGATAGAGAGGATTTATTCTTTGCCTTATTATAAATAGCCATATCAGCAACCGGCTCGCGGGTTTCTGCATCTATAATTGTAAGTGTTTGAGCAAAAATAGTAATGCTTAAAAGGCAAAAAAAGGAAGTAAAAAATGTTTTCATAGTATTTATCTTAGGAAAAACGATCCAAATTTAGAATAAGATTTGAATTTGATCAGTAGGTTTAACGATAAATCAGTTTTAGTTATTCAATTAATTTAATAAATTTGATCGGTATCAAATAACAAATACATTCCATGTTTAAAAAAATCGCCATTGCCACGCTGGTTTTAATCATTGTCGTTTCAATTGTTTTTGGTTATTTATACATTAAAGATCAGCGACTGCCAAATTTTGATGCCATTCAGGCCGTTCCTATTGATGCTTCGATAATTATAAAAAGCCAGAACGCTATTTCGAAACTAAACAACATTCGTGCAGGCAATGAAATATGGAGCGAATTAAAAAATCTGCCTGCAGTTAATCGGCTTGACGAAGATTTTGCTGTTATAATTGATTTTGTAGGTAAAATACCCGAAGCATCAGAAATATTTGCACAAAAAGAAATTGTAATATCACTGCACAAACAAAACAAAAAAGACCTCGGTGTTTTGTATTATATTCCGCTAAATGCATCACGCGATAAAAAATTATTTTTAGAAGGAATAACGGCAAAATTAGGATTGGGAAACCAACCTGTAAAAAGAAATTTTGAAAGCAACGTAATTTATCAGATCGCAACAAATCAATCCAATAGAACCATTTATTTGTCGTTTATTAAAGGACTATTAATCATTAGTCCGTCGGGTAAGATGATCGAAAATGCATTACAGCAGGCCGGTACAAGCGAATCACATAAAAACGATGCCGGCTTTTTAAGAGTATCAAAAACAGCGGGTAAAAATGTTGATGCAAATGTTTATATTAATTTTAAACATCTACCCGAAATCGCGTCAACACTTTTTAATACCAATCTGCAACCATTAATTAACGATTTTAATAATATTGGAAACTGGGCCGAGCTCGATTTAACAATAAAGGTTGATGCCGTATTATTAAACGGTTTTACCTTTAGTAACAGCTCTCTTAACAACTACCTCAACATTTTTATGCAGCAACAACCTGTGGAGCATAAAATGAATAGTATTTTACCATCGAACACATCTGTTTTTTACTCCTTTGGTATTAGTAGCGTTGATCAATATCTGGAAAACTATAAAAAGTATCTCGAAAAACTCGGCAAACTAAATTCATACAAATTACTGATCGATAAATTTAAAAATCAGTATAATATAGATCTTGAAAAAGACTTTCTGGGTATGCTCGATCAGGAAGTAGGATTGGTGATGACCGACAACTCTGAATCTGATCAAAACCAGAATAAGTACTTGGTAATGCAGGTAAAAGGAAGAAGTATCGCCGAAAACACTATAAATTCGATGGTAGAAAGCATTGCCGACTCGGAAAACAAAAAGCTGAAGGATTATATTAAAGAAACCCACATTGATAAAGAAACAAAGTATAAGATTTATAAGTTCCCCACAAAAAATGTTTTTGAGAATTTCTTTGGATTTCTTTTTGCTGAAACTAATTTCAACTATTGCACTTTTGTTGATAATTACCTGATATTTAGCTCATCAGAAGATGCGCTGCTTAAGTTTATCCATGCAAACATCCTTAAAAAAACACTCGAATTTGATGTTAAGTTTTCGCAGTTTACTGAGTTTCTTTCCTCAAAATCAAATTTCTATTTTTATTGTAACATGCTTAGATCCACAGAACTGATTGCATCAGTTTTGAATGACACGCTAAAAAACGGCTTTAAAACTCACAAAGAAACTTTTAAAAAGTTTCAGGCACTTGCTTTTCAATTTAGCAGGACCAATGACATGATTTACAATAATTTATTTTTAAAATACATACCCGACACTAGGGCCGAGGCAATTACAATCTGGGAAAGCCGCTTAGATACTGTTATTGACTTTAAACCAACACTAGTTACAAACCATTATTCGAAAGAAAACGAGATATTTGTTCAGGATCTCAATCACAAGATTTACTTGATAAATAAGGTTGGACGAATTTTATGGCAAATCCAACTTAACGAAAAAATAAACAGCGAGATTTATCAGGTTGATTATTATAAGAATGGCAAGCTACAGCTTTTGTTTAGCACACAAAGCCAGATCCATTTGATTGACCGCAATGGAAACTACGTTGAGCGATACCCGATAAAACTCCGATCAGCTTCAACAGCCGGCATCTCGGTGTTTGATTATGAAAAAAACCGAGATTACAGATTATTCGTGCCTTGTCGCAATAAAAACATATATGCCTACGATATACAGGGGAACTTAGTTAATGGATGGACGTTTCAGCAATCAGATAAAGTAGTTTCTACTCCTGTGCAGCATTTTTCAGTAAACACCAACGACTACATTGTGTTTGCCGACAGCTATCGAATATATATTTTAAACCGAAAAGGCGAAGAGCGTTTACGAATAAAAAATCAGTTTGTTAAATCAGACAATAATCAGTTTACACTCGAAACCGAATCACAAAAGCCACATGTGGTAACCACAGACACATCGGGAACTATTAAAAAGATTTATTTTGATGGTAAAGTGGAAGAACTCCTTATTCGTAAATTTACACCCAATCATTATTTTGATTACCAGGATTTAGATGGGGATGGAAGCAAAGATTTCATTTTTGTTGATGAAAACAAACTCGAAGTTTATAAGCAGAATGGGAGCTTATATTTCGAATATTCATTTAACGAAACCATTGTTGATCCTCCAATATATTTTTACTTTTCGTATGACGACAGAAAAATCGGGATCGTTTCGAAAACATCTAACCAGATTTATTTGTTTAATAACGATGGCAAGTTATATACAGGTTTTCCGCTAAAAGGAAGTACAAAATTTACTATCGGCTTTTTTGAAAGAGGAAGTACCAGCTTTAATTTAATTGTGGGTACCAACTATAACTTATTATATAATTATTCCGTAAATTAGTCAATCATAAATGAATTAATATACAGGCTTATGTATCGATCAGGATATTTAAATTTAAAAAAAGGAATTGTTTTATTCATTATTACAATTCTTTTTACCGGATGCATGCACGACGAGTTTGACCTCAACAAATTAATTACCGATGTTGAACTAGAAGGTGGTTTTTTTGCTCCGGTAGGTTATGGCACACTGACCGTTCATGATTTAATTGATGATCTTGATAGTACGTCCTACTTATATACTGATAATGACGGACTGTTGTATTTTTCATTTACCGATTCACTTTATTCATATGGATCTGAAGAGATTTTAACCGTTCCTGATCAGGATTTCTTTGAGTATTTTATCGAAGCAGATTTTTTCTTTCCTCCGGTTTGGACAACAGTTACTCTCGATCGATCGGAGTTTTTCCCTTTTACATTTAGCAACGAAGAGAAACTCGATAGCATTTACCTCGATGCCGGAGATATGATATTTAATATAAGCTCCGAATTTAAACATACCGGATTGATTGTAATTACATGCCCGGGGATTCGTAAAAATGGAGTAGCTTTTGCTCAAAATATCGTTATCGACGATCCAAGTGGCACGTTCTCTTCAAATAATACGTTCCCGTTAGACGGATACGTTATTGAACTGAAAGACTCAATCGGCAGTGATTCGTTATTTTTACCCGTTAATTTTCATGTTGAGTTATATCGCGAAGGGATTAATCCAATTCTGCCAACAGATCAGATTGAAGTTGTTGCTACCATTCAAAATCTTGATTTTGAAGCCGTTTTCGGATATGTAGGCGATTACGAAATTATGGGCCAAGCTGATTCTATTGAATTTGATGTATTCGACAACGAACTTTTTGTTGGTGGGGTTCAGTTTGCTGATCCACAAATAATTTTTAATATTAGTAATTCGTTTGGCGTACCTGTAGAAGCAGATATTACAAGATTTACAGCGTTTAATGCCGATGGCGATTCGCTTGCATTAACTTTAGATCCATCAATAAACCCATACCGATTTGCCTTTCCTTCAATTTCAGAATACGGTCAGGTTAAAGAATCTGTTTGGTCTTTAAATGCAACAAATACGAACATATCTGATCTGCTGGCAACCTTACCAACATCATTTATTTATAATGTAAAAGCATCATCAAACCCCTACGGACCTTCGGGAGCTTACAACTTTGTTTCTGATGAGAGTTTTGTTGATATTGGATTTGAGTTTATACTTCCGGTTTGGTTTAAAACCAATGATTTTGCTTTGCAGGATACAGTTGAACTTGATTTAAGCGGATTAGCAGAAGATGCCGATATGATTGAGCAAGCGAGTGTTTTACTTACCGTAAGCAACGGACTACCCATAGATATTGATATGCAGGTATATTTTGTAGATTCGTTATATAATCCGGTTGATACGATGTTTAGATTAAACCAACAACCACTTATAAAATCAGGGGTTCTCGATGCTAATAATATCGTTCAGTCACCGGGAACAAAAACTGTATTGGTTAAGTACACTGGCGAGCAGATTGTAAATCTTGAAAATGTTCGGTTTGCTATTATTAAAGCTGGATTAAGAACTCCCCAATACGATGAAAATGTGTATGTAAAATTCTTTGATTACTATAAAATCGATTACAAGATAACAGCCGATGTCGATTTTAGAATAAATACTCAAGACCTATAAAGATTTAAAACCATGAGAGTAACTAAAAAAACATATATCGCTGGTTTATTGGTTTTAAACCTTTGGTTGGTAACCAGTTTAAATGCACAGGACAGTCAGACTCTGTATTATATGAACAGGGTGCCACAATCAACCTTTATGAATCCTGCATTACAGCCATCGTGCAATTTCTTCCTCGGATTGCCCGTTGTTTCATCATTACAAATGGGTGTTGGAAACAATACCTATAGCTTAACAGATATAGTAAAAAAGCATCCAACCAACGATTCATTGATTTTGTTTTTACATCCCGATGCAAATTATAGTAAAGATGATTTTGTGGCCAAGCTTGACAACAACAACTACTTTTTCGAAAACACACAAACCGATTTACTTACATTCGGTTTTAGAGCTAATACCTGGTATTTTACATTTAATTTATCCGAGAAAATTGATGTTTCGTTTAACTATCCAAAAGATTTAATGATTCTTGCACTTTATGGTAACGAAAAGTTTTTTAACGAAACTGCCGATTTTAGTGCATTAGGAGTTAATGGTATTTTTTGGCGCGAATATGGACTTGGTGTTTCAAAACAAATAAACGAAAATCTTACCTTCGGTATCAGAGGGAAAGTATTATTCGGGCATGTTGCTGCTGTAACCGATAATAAATCAATGGGAATCTATTCATCGCGCGATTCAATTTACATTCATACAAATACTTATATCAACACATCGATTCCTTTAGAAGCCAGAACAACTCCCGAGGGCGAGTTTGATGGATTTGATGAATCAGGGTTAGACAGTATTGATTATATTGACTATGCAATGCAGCATAATAACATGGGGTTTGGTGTTGATTTTGGAGTTTATTACAAACCCGTTAAAAAATTAGGACTCTCTTTGAGCGTTGTCGATCTTGGTTATATTAAATGGGATACTGATATTACAAACCTTGCATTAAAAGGCGACTTTACTTTTAAGGGAGCTGATTTAGGCGAGTTAAGCACAAACGATTCGGCCTCATTCGATGGCCAATTTCAGGAAATT
>JAVEZW010000154.1:0-8470 GCA_034002805.1 Bacteroidales bacterium
TTGTTTATTGAATGAAACAAAAAGAATAAACAAAATGTTTAGAATCATTTTAAATAAATTGTTAAGTAAAAGAATATCAGATGAATAAAATTTATTTATTCGGTTGCTTATTGCTTAAGAATGGATCAGTTAGGATGTGTTTTGATCCGAGGTAAAAGAAATATGCGCTTATAGTCATTAAAGTATGACTAATATCAAAATGATTAAACCAGATACAAAATCCCCATTTATTCATAAAGAACAACGCACCTAAAGCAGAAAAGGCCACAGCTATAAGAAACAACTTACTTCCTTTGCTTTTTGTTTTTAAATAAACCACCAAACTAAAACTGGTAACAACAATCAGTAATCCATAAGCCGAATGAATTTCGACAAAGAAAAAGTTAAGCGTTAAAAAGGTAAGAGTAACAAAAGTTATTAGCTCAATAATATTGATTTTTGCAAATATATCTCCTAATCTGGGTTTTATTAAAGGTCTTGCATATTCTATTGCAGCTCTTTCGACGAGCATAATAGAAAACATGCTGGTTAGCCATCCCGGAAGTTTCCATGGATTTGCAGCGTTATTTAGTAATTCATCACTAAAAATAATTGAAAGCACTTTTTCAACCGAATCCGGAATCCTTAACTGAGTATTAAATAAATATAAAAAACCATGCCCAACAATACCTCCAACTGTTGTTGCAATACCCATGCTTAAAAAATAATAACGCAAATATAGATGTACTTTGTTATGTATAGGTATTTTGCTGAGCTTATAAAACGCATAAAAGCATACTGCCGATACCATTAAATCGGTAAAAGTAGTTACAGGCTCATCAATTCGTAAACCTAAAATTTCAATCGAAGGTTGAATAAATTCCATAACATGCAAATTAAAAAATCAGATATTTTTTGTCAAGACTTAACCTCAAATTTAAAATCGATAATTATTGGCTGTCAGTAATTTTTCAATTTAACTTTTTTATCTTTGCCAGTATTCAAATAAAAAACATAGAATTGAAGAAATTATTCTTGATAATATTGATTGCCTGCTCTATAAATCAATTGGTTCACGGACAAACAAATACATTTGTTCCTGTAACAGATTTTGGCATTAGACAAGGTGCTAATCTTTCGTTTGTTGAGTTTTCTCCTTCTATTGCTGGAAAAATGGATTATGGATATAATGGAGGATTGGTTTTTAGACATACAAACGAAGAATTATTTGCTGTTCAGGTTGAATTAAACTTTTCGCAGAAAGGATGGATTGAAGATTTTGATACCATTCCTAATACATACAGTCGTAAACTAAATTATGTAGAAATACCTTTTATGGCTCAGATATATTTTGGTAAGCGCAAACTTAACTATTATGTTAATCTGGGAACAGCTTTTGCCTATCTTATCTCCGAAAAAGAAACGATGGAAATCAATGATCCTTTATATACCCGCGAATATTATAATAAACCAATCGAAAATAATTTTGATTATAGCGTTGTTGCTGAATTGGGTATACGATATGATTCAAAAATCGGAGCATTTAATTTTGGCGGTCGTTATTATTATACTGTTACCAGCCTGTATAAATTTGATGCTGCAAATATTTACGAAATATCAAGAAATCAAGTAATAAACATTTCACTTACCTACTTTATTTTTTCTAAATAAAATTCTTTGAACATTTTTTCTGCTCAGGTGTTTAGATTATCAGATTATAAATTAAACATTAAATTTAATAATATGAAAAAAATAAGCATCATAGTTGGTTTACTAATATTAGCAACTACAGGAATTATGGCACAAACAACAACTTTACACGATTTTAAGGTTAAAGATATTGATGGAAATGATTTCGATCTGTCATCACTCAAAGGTAAAAAAGTACTCGTTGTGAATACTGCATCGAAATGTGGATTTACGCCTCAATACAAAGAACTTCAGGAGCTTTATGAAAAATATGGTACTGAAAAATTTATTATTATTGGATTTCCGGCAAATAATTTTATGAGTCAGGAGCCAGGTAGCAATGAGGAGATTAAGGAATTTTGCTCAACTAATTACAGTGTAACTTTTCCAATGATGGAAAAAATATCAGTTAAAGGAAAAGACATTCACCCGATTTATGCATGGTTGACAAGCAAAGATAAAAATGGAGTATTGGAATCGGATGTTAAATGGAATTTTCAGAAATATATGATCGACGAAAACGGTAATTTGGTTGATATGATGAGCCCAAAAACCAACCCGATGGATGAAAAAATTGTTAATTGGATTACCGGAAAATAATAGATTTTCAGCTTATATAAACGAAGAGGTCTTATTTTAGACCTCTTTTTTTATAGGGTAAATCAAAATTAGTTTATCTATATATAATAGGTATAAAACTAATTTTAAAAAATCATATGAAATCAAAAATCGCTTTTACATTAATTATTGTATTGTTCTCTATCTTAGTTTTAAAAGCACAAAACTCGTTCGAAAAACTCACTGGTGCTTATCTTGGACAAAAATTGCCTGACAATAAAGCTGAAATATTTGCACCCGGATTAGTTTCAACAGGATTATATGAAAGAGATTTGGCGATTACCAAAGATGGAAAAGAAATTTATTATTCAATTTTTATGGGTGATTGGAATACCATGATGGTTACCAGGCAAGAAAATGGTTATTGGACTGAACCTGTTGTAGCTGAATTTGCAAGAGATACAAACTTCTTTTTTGCCGAACCTGCGCTATCTGTGGATGGAAATAAAATCTATTATCTTTCAACAAAACCAAGAGAAAACGAAGTTGCGAAACAAGGCTGGCAGAATCAGAATATCTGGTTTGCAGAAAGAAATACAGAAGGAAATTGGGGAGAGAGCAAACCATTACCCGAAAATATTAATGCACAAGAAGAGTTTTATCCATCATTAACCAACAATGGTACACTATATTTTTGCAGAACAGACAAAGAAACCGGATCATCGCAGATTTTGCGATCTAAATTGATTGATGGATTATATGCCGATCCAGTGTTATTACCAGCGCCAATAAACGAAAAAGGAACTCATTTTAATGCTTGCATTGCTCCGGATGATAGTTATTTAATTGGATGTGTTGTTGGTAGAGATTCATTAAATCCAAGATATTCAACTTACATGCTATTTTTTCATAATCAGGATGATACCTGGAGTAATGGAATTGATTTAGTGAAAGAACTTAATTTGCCATGCAATAATGCGATCAGTGTGTCGATAACACCCGATGGAAAATATATTTTCTTTGCTTCAACAAAAAAATCAATCTATTTTAATGATTTGAGACCTGAATGGAATCTAACCAAATTAATGGAGCGAAGAACCAAACCGGGAAATGGCAACTCCGATATTTACTGGATAAGTGCAGAATCTATAAATAAATTGAGATAATTGTTTTTTAAAATTATTTCGGGTAATAGGGTTCGATATGAATTCCGATATGAGTTTGAACACCAAACTTTTCCCGAAGTAATTTCTCGATTTTTGATGCAATGTTATGAGAAGCTTCGACCGATAAATCTTTATCAACTCTTACATGCGCTTCGATAGCATAGGTGTTTCCTATCTTTCGGGTTTTAAGTTTGTGGAAGTTTTTTACACCTTGCACATTTTTTATTAAATCAGATATTTCGTTTTCTGTTTCTTCGGGAAGCGACGATTCTAATAGCTCTTTTATACTTGGTTTTGCTAATTCCCATGCAACTTTAATAATAAAAAGGCTGACAATGATTCCTGCAATAGGATCAAGGATTCTCCATTTTTCTCCCAAAAAAATAGCTCCAGAAATTCCCAATGCTGTTCCAATAGATGAAAATGCATCGGACCGGTGATGCCATGCATTTGCAATAACTGCCTGACTATTTACTTTTTTACCTGTATTTACAGTATACCAATACAATGCTTCTTTACTAATAATTGATAATAATGCTGCAAAAAGAGCAATAATTCCAGGTTGCTCAATAATTTCACCATTAAGGGCAGCAATTACTTTATTAAGACCAGACCAAAAAATACCAATTCCCACAGCTAATAATGCAAAAGCAATAATCATAGTGGCAAATGTTTCGAACTTACCATGTCCATATTTATGATCTTGGTCGAGATCTTTACTCGAATATTTAACAAAAACCAGCACAATGATATCAGTTGCAAAGTCAGATAAAGAGTGTATACCATCTGCGACCATTGCCGAACTTTTGCCAATAATACCTGCTATTACCTTTGCAATAGTTAGTACCAGGTTTACAAAAAATCCAACAATAGTAACTTTGTTTATTTGCTTAAGTCTGCTGTCTGAGTTAATCATTATCAGAATTATAAAATTGTAAGATCAAAATTAAATGAAATAGTAAAGGCAAAAGTAAACCTGATATATATCATTAGTTATTTATCACAAAACCGACCAATAACCTCATAAGCTTCTTCCATTCCAAGCTCGCCTGCTTTGCTCATATCCATGCAGCCATTTTCGCTTTCTTTCAGATAGATATAAGTTAGTCCACGATTGTAATAAGCTTCTTTAAACTCTTTATCGGATTTTATAACCAGATTATAATGTTCAATAGCCTTTCGGTAATCGCGCATTTGAAGATATGTATTACCAAGGTTATAATCGCAAAAAATAAAATGAGGTGATAGTTTTTTGGCTTTTTGCAGGTCTTCTAATACAAGCTCATAATCTGCAAAGTTTTCTGTTGATTCAATAATATCTTTTTTTACAGCATTAAATTCTGTTCCGGTTAAATAAATATTGTGTTGATTTTCGAGCTGTTTTATGTAATTTATCATCTCGAAACGGATATTTGCTCTGCTAAAATAGGCAATAAAATTTGTAGTGTCAGTCGTAATAACTGCAGTTAAATCATTAATTGCATCGTTATAATTTTTAATAATGCTTTTGTAAATCGATGTGCCTATTTTTACCTCTATACTATTATTCTTTGAAAATTCATTAATCCTTGCAGTATAATAATCATCATTCTGGTAATTCTCAATTTCTTTCGATAAAACAATTCCAAGGTTTTCAAAATCATTCTTAATGGCAAACAGTTGATCGTTTGTATGCGTAATTTTTATAAAATACTCATTATTCTTTTGTCCTGGTAAAAAAGAAAAGTTGTTCTCGGGTTCAATGTGCAAACTCTTTTCTGACTGGTTAAAAAACCGGTTACTCGATTTAAATGTTATAAAACTCTGCAGATTAACAGATGTATCGGCATAATTCGTATTTTGTTTTCTTGCAGTATTTATCGAAGCAATAATTTTTTCAGCTTTTTCTCTATCAGCATATGCGCCCTTTAAATCGTTCAGCTTTTGTCTAATAACTGATCTGTTAATATAGGCCTTAGCAAAGTCAGGATAAATATCAATTGCATACGAGTAATCGATGAATGCACCTTGTAAATCGCCAGTTTCGGACTTTATTGCACCTCGGTTAAAATAACACAGTACATTTTCGGGATTAAGCTTTATCACTTTATCTAAATCAAGAATTGCCTCATTATTTAATCCGATATCACTTTTCATTAATGCTCTGTTAAACAGTGCAATAGAATTGTTTGGATCGATATGAATAGCAGTGTCTAAATCAGCAATTGCAAAAGGTATATTTTTTTTATTATGGTACGATAAGGCTCTGTTAATATAAGCCGTAGTATTCAAAGGATCAATGGCGGCAACTTTGCTAAAATAGAATATAGCGGTATCGTAAAGCTGCTGTTCGTAATATAAAAATCCTTTATTTAAATAGGCATAATGAAAAGATGGATCAATCTCAATCGCTTTGTTATAATCTGCAATGGCTCCAGTAGTGTCGGTATTCATTAACCTTGCTAATCCTCTGTAATTAAATGCTTTTTTATTTTTCTTGAGTAAATAAATTGATTTGTTAAAATCGTCAATGGCTTGCTCGTATTGTTCTATATTGATTTTACAAAATCCACGGAAAGTATAAAAATCGGGCTCAATAGAGTTAAGCTCAATAGCTTCGGTAAAATCATTAATTGCTAAATAATGTTTTTTAAGATTTACTCTGGCAACACCTCGGTAGTAATACGCGTAAGTAAAATTTGATTTAAGTTGTATTGCTTTTGAGTAGTCTTGTTCAGATCCAATATAATCTAACAAATAATCTTTTGCTACTCCTCTTAAAAAGTACGAATCGGGATTAGTAGGCTTAATATCAATAGCCATGTTGAAATAAACAATAGCTTCTTTATATTTATCTTTGCTAAGCTGCCAACGACCCTGATTTAAATAATAATCAACATTTAGCTGAGAATAAGAATACTCAAAAAATAAAATTAAACCGATTATTATGAGTAGGTTTTTTTTCACCAGATATTAAAGGTAAATTAAATCAAGAATTTTTGTAAGATGCAGTTCGTCAACTTCATCGAACGAATTGTATTCGTTACTATCAACATCGAGAACACCTATAATAATCCCGGATTTATCTTTTAAAGGAACAACAATTTCAGATTTTGATCGTGAATCGCAGGCAATATGGCCAGGAAATTTCTCAACATCAGGAACAACCAATGTTTTTTTCTGATTTATTCCTGCCCAGCAAACTCCTGTATCTTTTCTAAGCTCCTGACATGCAACTGGTCCCTGGTATTGACCTACAATTAATTTACCATTTCTTAAAAAGTAAAAACCAGTCCAGAAAAAATACTCCATTTTATGATGCAACACTGCAATAATTGTTGACATGCGTGCATTATGATCATCGGTTTTAACCATTAACTCCTTAAGCTGATCATATATTCGTTCGTAGCGACCTTGTTTTTTAATCTTGTCCATAATTATTAAAAATTGAGTTTCAAAGGTAATAAAAAATAGATACCTCAAATCAGTTTTTATTAACGAACCAAGTTATAAAATAATTGTTAGGTGCATTAAACTTAAACTATCTTTGTTTGTCAATTATGCTTAAAAAGTTCAATGCTTATATATTTAATTAAAAACCTAACCGATAAAGAACAGCGATCATTTAAACTTCATATTACATTTTCTGTAATTGATGGAATGATTCGTGGTGCATTGCTTTTAAACGAATATGTGTTCATAAAAAGCTTAAGTGGATCGAGTTATCAGCTTAGTTTTTTGTTTCAGTCAAGCTTAATCGTACTTTTGTTATCAGTATTCTTTAATGAATTGATATCTAGGGCAAAACGCAAAGGTTATCTGCTGCGAATGGCTGGTTTAATTACGCATTTGCCACTACTTCTCTTGTTGTTTTTTCCTAGAACGCCTGAAATGTACTCGCAACAGGTAATCTATCATTATGTATTTTTATTTATCTTTTTTACCTATTATTTATCCTATCCAATTGTACTTCCTACCATAAATTTATTTTTAAAAAACTCCTATTCACAATCGAATTTTGGTCGCCTTTACGGATTAAGTACAACGGTTCGCCAAATAATGATGATGCTTACCATCTTTTTCTTTGGATTAATACTTGATTCTGACCAGTTTGCTTTTACATATATCTTCCCGGTATTAGGAGTTTTAGGGATAATCAGTGTTGTTTTAATATCAATCATTGAGTTTACACCAAACATTGTACCGCAGAAAACGGAAAGTTTGCTTATGTCGGTTTTTAGTTCGTTCAAAAAAATGATAACCATTTTAAAAACGAACAGGCCATTTCTTGATTTTCAGATTGCTTATTTGTTTTATGGATTTACCTTTAATAGCACACGATCAGTAATTAATATATTTTATAACGAATCGCTGAACTTAAATTATACCAGCGTAGCTTTTTACCAGAATGCCTATAATATTTTAGCCATTATGCTAATTCCTTTTTTCGGACGATTAATCGGTAAAATTGATCCCCGAAAGTTTACGATGTATTCCTTTTCATTTATGGCCGGATATATACTGTTTATCGCACTCACTTCGTTTTTTCCTTATTATTTGGATTTGGGTTCGTTCCGAATCTATTATACACTGCTTATTGCTACTGTTTTTTTCGGTTTGTTTAATGCCACTATAATCTTGTCGTGGAATATTGGATCTGCTTATTTCTGTTCAAACGAAGAAGCTGGTGATTATCAGTCGGTGCATTTATTTTTGACCGGTTTCAGAGGTATCTATTCTCCGTTTTTAGGTATATTGTTTTACGAGTTATTTGGATTTACCTGGACTTTTATGATCGGTGTTTTTATGCTGTTGATCGCAGTATGGATTATGCAGTGGTCTTATAAGAAAAGAATTTAAAAGTAATTAAAATGCCTTAAGTGAGCTAAAGTTGTTTTTGAGAATGGTAAAATAGTATAATAGTAAAGTGGTGAATTAGTGAATTAGTGAATTAGTAAATAGTATAAGCTGAATGACGATCCCTAAATTAGGTTGACCGGTTTTTAATTATTAATATAACAAATTAAATCATTCTTTTTTATTTCATCAAACCAAAAGGAAGTACTTCCTTTTGGTTTGGGACGATTTTGTGCATAAAT
>JAVEZW010000155.1:0-8466 GCA_034002805.1 Bacteroidales bacterium
GAGTTGATGATTTTAAAATGGTTTGTTGATTTTGATCTTTTAGATTTACTTGCGACGATTCAACGATCTGTAAATCAATTGATCCGTCTTTGTGTTTTACCCAAAATGGTCCGCCACCAGGTTCTCCCTCGTTTTTAACCATTCCGCAAACTCTAATAGGTCTGTTCAGTATCTGAAAAGCATAATTAGCCTGTAACTCAAGATTAAGGTCATCAATTTCATCACCAGGAATAAAACAAAGCTCGCTTTTAATAAACTGAATAATATCCTTAATATCTGAAGTATCGTAATTGCCCGATTCAATCTGAATTAAATAATTAAAAATCCGCATACGATATTTAATTAAAAGTCCGGCAATAACTTTTTTATATGTTATAGTATCTTCCTTAAGCCTGTCGGGAACAACGTTATCAATATTTTTAATGAAAAGGATATTTTCTTTTAAATCGTTTAGATTTTCGATTAAAGCACCATGACCACCCGGACGGAATAACATGGTTCCATCAGAATTTCTGACTATTTTATTGTTCTCATCTACCGCAATTATATCAGTAGATGGTTTTTGCTGCGAAAAAGTTATTTCATATTTTATATTAAATAGCTTTTCGAATTTAGGTAAGGTTCTTTTAACCAAATCGTTAAATAAATTGCTATGCTCGGGCGAAATGGTAAAATGTATTTTAGCGGTTGTATTATCTACTATTGCATAATGAGCTCCCTCAACAAGATGTTCTTCGAAAGCGGTTCGGGTTTCATGTTTTTCTTTATGAAAAAGAAGCACTCCTTTTGGTTTATCGCCATAATTTAAACCATCTTTAAAAAGAAAATAACGGAGTATTGTTTTAAAATGACATTCTTCAATCAATTCAGTAAGCGACAAATTGTTCTTTTTTAGCTTATTTTCAAGCTCATCGTAGAATGCAAATTGGTTAATATTCTCAAAAAATATCCGAACATCCTTGTTTTCGATTTCTGAAGTGCTTTTGTAATGATCCTGACCATTTTCGTAAAAATCGAATAAGAAGCTAAACATGCGCGAAGCAGCTCCCGAAGCGGGTACAAATTTTATTACATTCTCATTAAAATCATCATAAAGCTTTTTATAGATATCTAATTCTGTTTTATTTAGTCTGAGTATTCCATCACCGATGGTTGCTGGCTTTTTAATTTTTAAATAGGGAAATCCATTAATAAAATGTTCTAATTGCTGATCTAATAGCTGCGGGCTTATTCCTTTTTGCTTAAGTTGTTTACTATCTTTTGGGTCGAGATGCATAAAACGGAGTTGTATTGATTATTATAGAGTTGTAATTCAACACAAGGTACAAAAATTTGAAGAAATATGTGTTAAGCGATTAGAATTTTGCGGTTAATTTTAGGTTAAACCTGCGCGATGTGAGGTAGTTGGGTACAGCGTATTGTGATGCCAATCCTGACTGATTTTCAACTGTTTTAACCCACATATAGGATATGGTATTGTCGATATCGAGCAGGTTAAATATTTCGAAACTTAACCACAGGTTCTTAAAGTGATTTAATGGATTTCCTTTTTTAAATGAAGTATTTTCACTTATTAATACTTTCGAAAAGCCGATATCAACCCTTCTATAAGGTTTCATCCTGAAAATCTGATCGTACCTGTCGGGCTCGGGCGATGAAAAAGGCAATCGGCTGCCATAATGCAAACTCAATAACATTCTATAGGATGGATTACGTGGTAAATAATCCTGAAAAAACAAACTGAAATTTACCAGCTGATCTGTTGGGCGAGGATAATAACCCGGATACACAATTTCATTTTGGGAGTTGATGTACGAGTCGTCTTCAATGTTTTCTTTGGTTTGCATTAGCGATAAACTAGCCCACGATTCGATACCTTTTACAAACTCGCCATTAATCTTCATATCGAGGCCATAAGCATAACCTTTGGCTTTGTTGGCGCCAAGGTAAGTAGTTTGAACATTATCTACTTTATAAGGGATTAAATCGAAGAAATACTTGTAATAAACCTCTGTAGTAAATTTAAATGGCCTGTTCCAGGCTTTAAAGTTGTAATCATTACCCAATACAAAATGAATGGATTTTTGTGATTCGATATCCGGATTTATACTGCCGGTATTGTTTTTCATTTCTTTTATAAATGCCGATTGATAATACATTCCGGACGAAAACCTGAAAATCATATCTCTTTTCCATAATGGTTTGTATGATAAAGATAGGCGTGGAGTAACAAAAAACTCCTGATTAAAGTCCCAGTAATGTGCCCTTAATCCATAATTCAGAAATAGTTCAGATCCATAATTGAGTTTTGTATTGTAAGTATTCTGAATAAAAGCAGTAATCCGGTTCGTGTTTAAATAGTTCTGTGCACGTGCTGTTTCGTACAACTCAATTCCTTCGCCGGTATGAGGAATCGAAAATCCGGCCGAATCGACCATTTTCCATTGGTTAACATAATCGGTAATTACTTCGTTATTATATTTTAACCCCCAACGGATTTTATTGTTTGTAGCATAATATCCGCCCGAAAATGTGATTGAGTAAACCTGAGCATCTAAAAAATTACGTGCGTGGTTCAGAAATGTGCCAATACCTATATTCATAATGCTGTCGCCATAGGTTTCGGAGCCAATGGAACGATCGAGCTCGTTTAAATAATACTGGCCTTGTATGTCATAGGTTTCTTCTTCGCTGGTATTAAAAGCTGAGAGGATTAGCCTCATCGATAACTGATCGTTTGGATGATAATTGGCTGTAAACGCTCCCAGATAAGTTTCGAATTTATCTATTTCGTTGCCATCATAATAAATCTTAAGACTAAGCATATTGCTGATGGTTCCAAACTGTGTTTCGCGACTCTGGGGCACAAACTGGTAATTATTAAGCGAATAATTACCTAAAAAATCAATATCGAAATGATTATTTATTTTGTATGTAAAATAGGTTTGAAAATCATAAAACTTGGGGTTGTAATCGCCTTCGGTTTCGAGTGTACTGATGAGATATTGCGATGTTTTATACCGAAAACCCATATTGTAAGTGAATCGACCATTTTTTGATACATCTTCTGCATGAATAGCACCTCCCAGCAAACTTACTGATAAATCGCCAGAAAAATCAATAGGTTTATTGTATCTAATATCGAGCACCGATGACATTTTATCACCAAATCGTGATTCGAACCCACCAGCAGAAAATTGTATTGATGAAACCATGTCGGAGTTCAAAAAACTCAATCCTTCTTGTTGTCCCGATCTTATTAAGAAAGGTCTGTAAATCTCAATATCATTAACATACACAAGATTTTCATCGAAATTACCACCGCGAACTGAGTATTGCGATGATAACTCAGAATGTGTTGCAACTCCAGGCATGGTTTTTATAAGCGATTCAATACTCCCAGAAAGATCGGGCAGAAGTCCGATGTTTTTAGCTTCTATTTTCGAAAGGCCACTTTCGGGAGATATTTCGCCTATTACTGATACTTCACCAATATCGGAGATGAAAACCTGCAACTCGATATTTAGTGGATTTGTAAATCTGCTTTTTGGGTTTATACTAATTTCTTTGGTTATGTATCCAACACACGAAACCTGGATTTTTGTTGTTTCGTTTGCACTAATAGCAATAAGGTAATTGCCATTTTTATCAGTTATAACACCAGTATTTAATTGCGTATTACGAATATGTGCTAGTTCAACTGCCTGTCCTGATGAGTTTGTTACTCGTCCCTCGAGGTTAATAATATTTTGCCCAATACAAATATTGACAACAAAAATCAACATAAAACCCGTAAACAGTGTACGTAATAAATTCATCGTAGTATTTGTATCAGCTATAAGAGCATAAACAGCAAAATGCCAAATTTATTTTCTTTTTTAGATAAAATGTTAATTGGTTAGAAAAATATCTGAATTGGTGGTTATTAATTTACCTGATGAACCATGTTAAGATCAACATACCATAAATATCCTTCGGCTGGTTTATTCTCAATTTCCTCGATTATTTGCATATATTTTTTTACCTGTTCAACGTGTTTCTTTTCTTCCAGTTCGCCAAATTTAAAATCAATAACTACAATTTTGTCTTTTCCAATCAGCACTCTGTCGGGGCGAATGGTTCTTCCATTTTTTAGAATTATTTCTGCCTCTGTTTTTACTTTCCAGTCAGAACTAAACCAATTTTTAACCTTGTTGTTGCTTAATAAATCATTGATTCTGGAATTAAAATTTTCTTTTTCTGAGTTGGTTAATTTTCCTTCGAAAACCATTCGTTCAATTAGTACTGGAATATCTTCGATGCTATTTATGTTTTCAAAAAGCTCATGCATTAGTTTGCCGTGATTTACTCTGGCAAAGGCTGCATTTTCTTGTCCGGTAAAAAACGAATTGTCGTGTAGTTTTATTCTGATTTTATTTGCTATATCAAAGGTTTGATAGGTGTTAATGGTTATTTCGTTCTTATTTTCTTGTGTTTTTGTTCCGTAATAATTCAATTCGCCAAGTATGAATTCATTTTTAGAAGATTCATAATGATTTTTCAGATCAATAAGTTCATTTTCAATATTTTCTGTAAAACTGGTAGTGTTGGTATAAACAGACTGTAGCAAATCTCCGACAGTTTTTAGAGATTCAGTTTTTTGATTAACAGGAGAAAAGGTAAATAAAGCTTGCTCAGCTCGTGTAAATGCAACATACAATAAGTTTAAATTATCAACATAAGCATGCATTTTTTCGTTAAAATAATCCGGTGCAAATATGGTTTTGGTAAGTTCCTTTTCATATTTTACGGGTATTAGCTTTAGTCTGTTAAAAGGTTCCGTCTTAGGTTCGCACCATAAAATCGTTGCTGGTTGCGATTTATGATCTATCTCCCAATTGCAGAAAGGTACAATAACTGCTTTAAACTCAAGTCCTTTCGATTTATGAATGGTTATAATTCTAATAGCATCCTGATTTTCAGGTGTTTTTAATGTTTGCTGATTTCCTTTTTCATTCCACCATTCTATAAATGAATGAATATCAGACGATTTGCTTTTGCTGAAATTAAGAACTAAATCTTGAAATGCCAATAAATACGGAATATCGTGTGTTAGATTTTGTAAATCGAAAAGCTTTATAATTTGTTCTGTTAGTTCGAACAATGGGAGCTGTTTTAATGATTCGATGGATTCTACGAATGCTGTTGGTAAAAATTTCTGAATCCGCGTTGAATTTTCATTTGGAGTATATTTTTTAAATAGCTCATGAGCTTCTGTTTTATTCTGATTTTTTAGAATGATGTTTTGATAAGCCCAAATAAGATAAGTGGTATTGATATCATCATTTTCTTTTAATAAAAAGTTTAGAGCTGCTATAATTATTGGAACAACTGAAGAGTTGCTTAAATATAACGAATCGTTCGATATAAAGTCAAACCGATAAGGTGAATTCTCATCCAGGGATTTTTTATATTCAATCAGTGTGTCAGCAATCTCTTGTCCTTCGGAACCTTTGCGAACCAATATTGCTATGTCGTTTAAATGATATCCCTTATCCTGAAGGTTTTCTATAATTTTAGGAATTCTTTTCTTAACATCTTCTTTCCAATGTTCGGTTTCATCATTTTTCGGAATAAAACTATGCTGAACAAATCCACCGGTATTGTTTTTATTTTCAGGGCTTTGCTGAATAATATCGATATATGCGTTTATAATTTTTTTATCCTCATTAGGCGAATCCTGCTCAAATTCATCAAATTTCTGTTGGAGAATATGTGAGCTATTATAAAAAACAGCATTGTTATAATCAATAATGTTTTTATGGCTTCGCCAGTTCGTTTTTAGCGAATTTGAATTTATGGTAAAATGACTAAGGTCATTAGCTACATCCTCAGCCAGTATTTTCCAGTCGCTGTTTCGCCATCTGTAAATCGATTGTTTAACATCGCCTACAAGCAGGTTTGAGTTTCCTTCGGAAAGACTATTTTCAATAAGAGGCTTAAAATTATGCCACTGAATATGAGATGTATCCTGAAACTCATCGATCATAAAATGCTTATAAATATTTCCGGTTTTTTCGTAGATAAAGGGTGTTTCGTTTTCGTCGATTATAAGCTTAAGCAATTTTGATGAATCTGAAAGCAAAAAAATACCTTGCTCTTCGCAATATGATCTTAGTTTTACAGCAATATCAATTAAAATACCAAGTGTATAAAAATATTTAATGATGCTTTTTGCCGTGTAATAATTCTTGCAGTTCTCATTATAATAGGTTACTGCATTAATCAATTGTTCAAATAATCCATTATGCAGGGCATTTTCGATTTGTTGCTTTTTAGGACTACCTTTTTTTATCCAGGGATCAATGCTTTCGGTTCCGTTAACGGCTCTTATACCGGGCTCAAAGCTGGTTTTTTCCGAAATTTTTACAAAATAAGCAGGTACTCCTGTTTTTCCGTAACTAAAATCTTCGATAGTAAGACCGTTGTTTTTAATAATTCTTAAACCTTCTTTGCCAAGTGCCTGCAACGTATTTTCAAATGATGTTTTTATTTGGTGCAACTCATCGAGATAGTTTTTAAGAAAAGTTTTATCGCTCATTTTTTCGATAAGTTCTTTATCAAAAGCTTTGTATTCTTCTTTAAAAATCTCCTGTGCAAGTTTTAAAATATCACTTTTAAAATCCCATTTCGAGCCTTCTTCAATATTTGATGATGCAAACTCAATAAGCCATTCGCGCAGTTGTGCGTTCGAATCGATCTCAACCATTAATTCATCAACTACTTTACTAAGTATCTCTCCCTGTTGAAGCTCAACGGTATAACCGGGCTGAATTCCAACCTCACGAATGAATGATCTAATTACTTTTTGAAAAAATGTATCGATAGTACTTACCGAAAATTTAGAGAAATCATGAAGTACTGATGATAATATTTGTTGAGCTTTTATGCTGATTTCGCTTTCGGAAAGCTTAAACGTTTTTTTTAACGATGAAACATATCCTGAGTTTATTCCTTTTGCAAGATTGTATAATTCTTTTAAAATGCGTCCTTTCATCTCAGCAGTAGCTTTATTCGTAAAAGTTACTGCCAGTATTCTTCTGTAGTTTAACGGATTGCGAAAAAGCAAATGCAGATACTCTTCGGTAAGTTTATATGTTTTACCCGATCCGGCCGATGCTTTGTATATTGTGAGTTGTGACATTGAAAGAAAAACAATTTATCTGAATCTGATAAAATTAAGTAAAAATCCGTGTTGAAAAGAATTTAATTATTAACATGTTTAATAGAACGCTGATTGCACTGATTTTGACAGATTAACGCAGATAAAATCTGTGATTATCATAATAATCTGCGTTATCCGCGTTCTATATTGCTAGTATCTTTTTTAAAAAATAAATACCTTTGTAACCTGATTTTTAAGTCATAATTAAATGAAACGAGTTGTAGTCGGAATGTCAGGTGGTGTTGATTCGAGTGTGGCAGCGTATCTTTTAAAACAACAGGGATACGATGTAGTTGGTTTATTTATGAAAAACTGGGACGACTCATCGGTAACACTTACCAGTAATTGTACATGGGAAGATGATCTGCTTTTTGCCGAAATGGTTTCAAAGAAAATAGATATTCCTTTACATACAGTTGATTTAAGCGATCAGTATCGAAAACGTGTTGTTGAGTATATGTTTGCTGAGTATGAACGTGGACGTACTCCAAACCCTGATGTTTTATGTAACCGCGAAATAAAATTCGATATTTTTATTGACGAAGCAGTAAAATTGGGAGCAGAGTTTGTTGCAACCGGACATTATTGCCGAAAAGAAATAATTGAACAAGAAGGGAAACAAATATTTAAATTATTGGCCGGAAAAGATCCAAACAAAGACCAGAGTTACTTCTTATGCCAGTTAAGTCAGCATCAGCTTTCGAGAGCACTATTCCCAATTGGAGAGTTGCTAAAACCCGAAGTTCGTAAAATTGCTGATGAGCAAGGTTTGGCTACAGCCACACGTAAAGATTCGCAGGGAATATGTTTTGTAGGTAAAGTAGATTTGCCAACTTTTTTACAACAAAAATTACAGGCTAAAAAGGGCGATATTATTGAAATCCCCGAAAGCTACTATGCTGGTCTTAATGAATCTGATGACTTAAATGAACTTTCGAAAGCATATTTTTATAATCGAGAAGATGGACATTTAATGGCTGTTCATCGTGGTGCTCATTTTTATACTATTGGTCAGCGCAAAGGATTAAATATTGGTGGTACAGGAAAACCTATGTATGTTATTGCTATTGATGTAGTTGAGAATATTGTTTACGTTGGTTGTGGCGATGAGCATCCTGGCTTATATCGCAAAGGTTTATTTATTGCAAACGATGAGATTCATTGGATTCGTAGCGATATTAAGATGCAGTTGGATGAAAGCAGAACGTATCTTGTTAGAATTCGCTATCGTCAACCTTTACAGGAAGCCAGGTTGATTAAAA
>JAVEZW010000156.1:0-8400 GCA_034002805.1 Bacteroidales bacterium
ATTTGCCAATACCAGCCAAAACCAAAAGCACACCAATCAGAAACAGAATTAAAACAACTGGCATTTCAATAAAGTTGTGCAGATATTTATGAGTTTCCATTGTGACTTGTTTAGTTGAGGGATCATAAGCAAATCCATCAATAAATAGTAGCCAGATAATAAATATCAGAAAGAAAATCAGAAAAGGAAGTGCATTATAGATCAGGTGTTTTTTGGAGCGTAAGAGTATTTCGGAATGATCAATGTTGTTCATAAAATAAAGGATTCCAAGAACTCTTGCCAGAAAAAACACCGCTAATCCAAGAGATAGATTGTGGAAATTAAGAGCCAGCTCTAGTCCATTGGCGGCTCCTTCCCATTTCGAGAAATTCATTTCATTTAGCGAAAATTCAGATCCTGTAAAGAATGTAGCAACAGCCGTTCCTAAAAAAATAGTCGCAACAGCCCCGTTAATGAATAAAAAGACTTCGTAGGTTTTTGCTCCCAGAAAATTGTTTGGTTTCGAACGGTACTCATAAGAAACAGCCTGGATTATAAATGCAAATAAAATAATCATCCAAACCCAGTAAGCGCCACCAAAACTGGTAGAGTAGAAAAGTGGAAATGAGGCAAAGAATGCTCCTCCAAATGTTACCAAAGTTGTAAATGTAAATTCCCACTTACGACCTAACGAGTTTACGATCATTTTTCTTTCCATTTCAGTCTTACCCAAAGTGTAAATGAGTGTTTGACCACCCTGAACAAAAAGAAGGAATACAAGCAGAGATCCGAGAAGTGAGATGATAACCCACCAATATTGTTGTAATGCTAAGTGCGATAATGTTTCAAACATATTAATGTCCTCCTTCTTTAGGTCCAATATGAATTTGTTTTGTCATGATTTTTATCTCTGCTATTAAAAGTGCAGTAAAAATGATTGTAAATAAGACAAATGTTATCTGAACAGCACTGGCATCAATTTGTGAAACGGCTGCAACTGTTGGTAGTAAATCCTGAATAGTCCATGGTTGTCGTCCAACTTCAGCAACAACCCATCCCGACATGGATGCTATATATGCAAGTGGAATAGTTAAAACGGATAAACGTAAAAACCATTTCTTAGGTTCAATCTTATCTTTGTAAATAAATAAAAGAGCAAGTGCAAAAAATAGCATAAAGTAAAATCCCAGAGCAACCATAATGTGGAAACTATAAAAAGTAAGTGGTACATTCGGGATAATACTTTTTGGATCATTTAAAAATCCATAACCAAAATATTTAAAATTCTCATGGAACGCAACCAGTGATTCTTTTTGAGTTAATGTATCCTTGTTTTGGAGTGCGTTTTTATAGTTGCGAAGAGCTGCAATTGACTCTTTACCTTTTTCTATTTTTTCTTCGGCCGACAAGGCAATTGATTTATTACCTTCTTTATCGGTGTATTCATAACCGCCTGTAATTAAATCCTTAACACCTGGAACAAAAGCATCTGCATCTCTATATCCAAGTATTGAAAGCATTTTTGGGATTTCGAATTTAAAAACATAATCATTTTTCTGGTCATCGAATTCTTTGCCAGGAGTAGGAACACCAAAAAGGATTAGTCCAGCACCTTCTGATCCACTATAAAGGCCTTCCATTGCGGCAAGTTTCATCGGTTGTTTTTGTGCAATCTGGTAGGCTGATCCATCGCCGGTAAATATTAGAAACAAGCAACTTAGTAATCCAAAAACGGATGAAATAACAATACTGCGTTTTGCTAATAACTTTTCTCGACCTTTGAGCAAATACCAAGCACTTACACCAATTACAAAAATAGCAGCCAACACATATCCTGAGGTTATGGTATGTAAAAATTTATTTATTGCGATAGGAGATAAAAATACTTCCCAGAAATTAAGCATTTCATTTCGGGCTGTTTCAGGATTAAAATGCATTCCTACCGGCGACTGCATCCATCCATTGGCAACCAATATCCATAAAGCCGAAAGATTTGACCCGAAAGCTACCAGCCATGTTGATAATAAGTGAAACTTTTTACTAACCTTATTCCAGCCGAAAAACATTACTGCAATAAATGTAGATTCAAGAAAAAAAGCTAAAATCCCCTCTATTGCCAGTGGAGCTCCAAAAATATCGCCAACAAACCAAGAATAGTTTGACCAGTTGGTGCCAAACTCAAACTCAAGAATAATTCCAGTTGCAACACCGATAGCAAAATTAATTCCAAATAAGGTCATCCAGAACTTGGTAATTTTCTTCCATTCAGGATCACCTGTCTTAACATAAATGGTTTCCATAATGGCTATTATGAATGTAATTCCAAGTGTTAGAGGTACAAATAGCCAGTGATACATTGCCGTAAGTGCAAATTGAGCTCTTGACCAATCGACCAGTGAAGGATCTATATTTTCAATCATTGTTTATGGTTTTAGGGTTCGTTAATTGATCTAATACGTATTCGCTTCGTTCTTTATCTGTTTCGAAATTTGATTTTAAAAAGTTAGGAAAGAAAAACATTTTAAGTATAACAAACATAATGAATAACTTAATGATAATAATTATCCATAGTTTTTTACCTACGGTCATCATTTTAAACCCTTCGTAGTAAAATAGAAAAATCCGTTTAAAAAGATTTTTTTCAGCCATCGGTTTATTTCTTCTTTCAAAGATAAAAAAACAAATTAAGAAACATTTTACATATGATGCAAAATGCATCTATTTTAAATTGAATAGATGATAAGACTTATTAACTAAAGATTTTGTGATAATAGATGCACAGCAGAGAGCAAAATAGATTAGAATAAATGTACAAAGCCATTTTGATCAACCACCGAATCAGCAGATTTCAGAATATAATAGTAAACCCCTGAGCTCATGATTGTTCCTGAAGAGTTTCGTCCATCCCAAACGATAGTGGGAGCTTTTATTTTTATAATCTGAACTCCTGTGCGACTGAATATGGTCATTTCTAATTCAGTAATACCATCATAAAAAACAGTTAACAAATCGTTAAAACTATCATTGTTTGGGGTAAATACGTTCGGAACGCTAACCAATGAAGGTTTTGCTATTGTAACCGGTTGGGAAAATATAAAATTTGTACTTGTTGCTTTCTCGAAAACAGCCAAGTTAATAGTATAGTTTCCATCCACTCCATAATTATATATTGCATTTGGCACTGAGTCATTTTCAGGAGCAGAATCTCCCGTCCATTTGATATTATAATTTGCGGTATCGGCTAATACAAATTCGGCAGTATCGGTTCCCTGCACATACAATGCTTTTGCATATGCTTTTTGATAAATGTCGGGAAAGCTAATGCGAATAGCTATTGTATCAATATTATTTTGTGCAATTAAAGTATTGGCGAAAAGAAAGAGGGCTATATTGATTAGAAATGTTGACTTTTTCATTAAAATAATTTTACACACGTAAATATATAAAATACCATTAGAATACCTTAAATTTTTTCAGTTAATTTTTTAACTACCTTAAAGTTATTAAAGAATTCCTTCAAAACGACTCTAATTATTGTATATACAGGTACGGCTAATATCATTCCTATAATTCCGGCTAAACTTGCAGCAATCATAATAACCAGAAATATTTCGAGAGGGTGAGCATTTACGCTACTCGAGTATATAAATGGTTGAAAAACAACATTATCAATTAGTTGAACAATGGAAAAAACAATTGCCATATATATTATCAAAGGTAGTAATTCGGTATAAATATCGAGGTTAAGATGTGTGGCAAAACCGATAACTATTCCTAGAGAAGACCCTATTAGTGGGCCGACATAAGGAATAACATTAAAGATTCCAGCAATTAGTCCGATAACAAGAGCGCTTTGAAAACTTATTCCGACTATCATTAATCCTATTGATACAAGGACAATAACACCAAAAACTTCGATAATAATTCCTATAAAGTATCTTGTTAATAACTTTTTTACTGATGACAATACATGAGCGAATTGTTTTGTAAGTTTATCGGGTACAAAAAGCATTATCCCGTTATAAAAAAGGCTTTGGTCCTTTAAAAAGAAAAAGGTAATAAAAGAGATCGAAAATCCTGCAACAAAAACATTTCCAACAACACCCGCAATTGATCCAAACAAATTACTTAAAAAGGTTCCATTTAAAAACATCATTGCTTTTTCGGTCAAAAACGCTTCTAACGAGTTGGTGTTACTACCTTGAATACTATATTTAGAAATAAATTGGTTGATTTTTTCGAGAGGTTCGCGGAACTTTGTTAAAAAATTATTGACATCAATTGTTGACAGACTATTAATCTGATTGGCGATTAATGGAATAAAAATCCAAAAAAACAGAATTATTACAAACCATAAAAACACGACCGTTAAAAGCGCACAAATTGCTGTTGGTATTCTGATTTTTTTAATATGGATTTTTTCTAAAGAATCAACAATGGGTTTACCTACAATTGATAGTACTCCTGAAATTAATATGTATGAAACAATCGATTTAAAGTACCAAAGAATGATACCGATGAGTATAATTCCCAATGCGATAAACAAATATTTAATTTTGCTGTTCATATTAAACTTATTAATAAACAACCTATCTAAGCTGAAGTAAAAAGCTAAATTAAGCTTTTTTAGGGGATTATAAAATCCAATTAATAACATCTCGTAAAAATTTTAAATATAATCTGATTATGTTTCAATCACATCCTGGTGAGTTTGCTGCACTTTTAACTGCCATTTTCTGGACAATAACTGCTTTGGCATTCGAATCGGCAAGTAAAAAAGTGGGTTCGCTGTCAACAAACATTATTCGTCTGATGCTGGCATTTATTTTTATTGGTATTTATGGTTTGATTGTTAAAGGATCGTTTTTGCCGGTTGGTGCATCGGCGCATAACTGGATATGGCTATCATTGTCAGGTTTAGTTGGATTTGTATTGGGAGACCTGTTTCTTTTTCAGGCATATGTGGTTGTTGGAGCACGCGTTTCAATGCTTATCATGTCGTTAACGCCACCTATAACTGCCTTTATTGGATGGATTGTAATGGGTGAGAAACTTACAATGCAGAATTTTATTGGTATGTTTCTTACTCTGTCGGGTATAATACTTGTGCTTTTTAATCGCGAGCCTCAAGTAGATGAAGATAACAATAAAAATGGGAAGAAAAAAGTTAAACTAATTTATCCTATTTTAGGAATATTGCTGGCTTTCGGTGGCGCCTTAGGGCAGGCTGGCGGACTAGTTTTAAGCAAATATGGGATGGTAGATTATGATCCGTTTGCAGCGACTCAAATAAGAGTAATTACCGGAGTTATAGGATTTGCATTTATTTTTCTTGTTACTCAAAGCTGGACAAAGCTTTTTAGTGCTGTAAAAAATAAAAAGGCAATGACACGGTTAAGTATTGGTGCATTTTTTGGCCCGTTTTTAGGAGTTTCTTTTTCTCTTTTATCAGTTAAATATACAACCACCGGAGTTGCATCAACAATAATGTCAATAGTGCCTATTTTAATTATTCCCCCTGCAGTTATATTTTTAAAAGATAAACTTACTATTAGAGAAGTTATTGGAGCAGTAATAGCTGTTAGTGGTGTAATTCTGTTTTTTATGTAATGTTTTTTGTACATTAGCAATAAAATAGGTTTATGAAGAGATTTATTATTTTGCTATTAGTAATTAGTAGTTGTTCAACGAAAGAAATTACCGAACAACAATTTCAAAAAATTTCAACAGAAGAATTTCTTGAGAAACCTTTTGGTTTTGAAGAGAGTATCCACAATTTTTCATCAAAGGCAAACCCTAGCTTTAAAGTGCAGAAGTTATTGCGAAAAAACACTCATTATCCTGAAAAAACAGACACTATCTATGATTTTCGTTATAAAAAATCACAGATTTTCTTTTATAAAACTCACACAGGAAAAGAGTTTTTGTTGGCAGGTAAAATTCTTAATAGTCAGATAGAATTGGTAAATGGAATTAAAGTAGGTTTACCAAAATCAATTTTTACCGATCGTTTTTCTGATAATCTTACTTTTACCGGTGATAGCCTTCAATTAACTAGTGAAGGGACAAAATATACATTCATCTTTAAAAAAGATAAACTTCGCCGAATTAATATTGACAATTATTTTGATTAAAAGAAATTCAATTAGATTGTGGCAATAATAGTCTGTGTTCCTATTGTCTTTTGATTCAGGTTAACTTTGATTTTAGCATCTAAAGGAAGGAATATATCTACTCTTGATCCAAAACGGATAAAACCTACTTCTGAGTTTTGAGTTACGATTTTACCTTCTTCTGCATAACAAATAATCCTTCTGGCCACAATACCAGCGATTTGGCGGAACAAAACCTGTTGATTGTTTTTATTCTCTAAAACAATAGTGGTACGTTCATTTTCTGTCGATGATTTTGGCAAGTTTGCAACCAAAAATTTACCGGGATGATATTTAAAGTACTTAACTACACCACCAATTGGGAACCAGTTAATATGTACATTCCATACTGACATAAATATCGAAACCTGAATCCTTTTATCTTTAAAATATTCATTTTCTTCGGTTTGTTCAATTACAACCACCTTTCCATCGCAGGGAGCAAAAACAGCTGTTTCATCGAAAAGTATTTCTCTTGTAGGTTTGCGGAAAAATCGAAGTATAAAAATCAGAAACAAAACGGAAAAAACTAAAAGAGTCCAATATATTAATGGTAAGGGAATAAACCTGAATGAAATAAAATTCAATGTTATCAGAACTAAAGATACTATTGCAATAATCTTATATCCTTCCTTATGTATAGCCATGATATTGGATTTTAATGTGTTAGTTGTAAATATACGTAAAATAAGGGTAAAGCAAAAAGAACGGCATCAAATCTGTCGAGCATACCACCATGGCCTGGTAATAAATTGCCCGAGTCTTTTTCATTTATACTGCGTTTAAAAGATGACTCAACCAGATCGCCAAAAGTTCCTGCAATGGCACAGATTAATCCAACCATTGCCCAATCGAAAAATGAGATCACAGGGAAGATTAATGATACAATATAAGCTATTGCGATGGTTGAAAGGGATCCACCAATAAAACCTTCCCACGATTTTTTTGGTGATATTCTTTCAAAAAGGCGATGTTTACCAAACGATATTCCAAAAACATATGCCAATGTATCATAGGACCAAATCAGTATAAAAAACCCCAATAACAAACCTGCATTATAATTACCTGTATTGTCAGTTACAATCTGATTAGATAATGATAATGGAACAGCAATATACACCAATCCTAAAATGGTAAAGCCAATATTAGTAAATGGGTGATCATCATTTTTATAAAGTTCGATGATAAAGGTTCCGGCAATAAGTGGAATCAATAATAGAAAGTATTTACCAGGCAAAACTTCGGTTACATAAAAGAAATTAGCAACGAAGATCAATAACCCAATTGAAATCCCATAAATAATTGATGGTTGTATATTCTCTTTTCTTGATAAGGTATAAAACTCATATAATGAACCTGCTACGATTATCAGGAAGAGAATTAAAAACGAATATTTGTTTAATAAGATCGCTCCGATAACAACAACAAGAAAAATTATTCCGGTAATTGTTCTTTGTAAAAGATTGCTCAAAACGTACTGGTTTTATAATTTATTCAATAATTTTCTTTTTCTTTTTTTGAGAATCTTCATCTTCAGTTTTTTCTTCTGATTCTGCGTGCGTTGGTTCTTGAATGGAGTTACCATTCTTTGATTCCCATAATAACTCCTTTTCATGTTTCGAAGGCCATGGCCTTTTACCAAAGATGGCTTCCAGATCTTCGGCGAAAATAACTTCTTTCTCCAGAAGTATTTCGGCGAGTTTATTCAGGCCATCCATATGTTTGGTTAAGATCTCCTTGGAGCGTTTATATGCCTCTTCAATTAGACCTTTTGCTTCAGCATCAATTAATTCGGCTGTTTTCTCACTATAGGGTTTGGTAAATGTCATATCCGACTGACCTGATGAATCGTAAAAACTCACATGACCAACTTTGTCGCTCATACCAAAATAAGCAATCATAGCATAAGCTTGTTTAGTAATCTTTTCGAGGTCGTTCATTGCGCCGGTCGAGATTTTACCAAAAACAAGCTCTTCGGCAACACGACCGCCAAGTGCAGCACACATTTCATCAACAAGTTGCTCACGTGTAGTAATTTGTCTTTCTTCGGGCAAATACCAGGCAGCACCAAGTGCTCTTCCGCGAGGTATAATAGTAACTTTTACAAGTGGATGTGCATGTTCTAGCAACCAGCTTATTGCAGCATGTCCTGATTCGTGATAAGCAATGGTCTTTTTTTCGTCTTTTGTAATGATCTTGCTTTTGCGTTCTAATCCACCAACTATACGGTCAATGGCATCAAGAAAATCTTGTTTCTCGATAAACTTTT
>JAVEZW010000157.1:0-8344 GCA_034002805.1 Bacteroidales bacterium
TTAAATCGGTATTTTCCCGATTTGTCATTTAAATTAACCGACTCTGATCCAGAAATACTTTTTATACTTACTGGTGGTTCCGAAAATAAAGCCAAAAGCATAGTTGATAAAATGCGCCATGTTTTGATCCTTGCAATGAATGAAAATAATAGTTTCGCTGCAGCAACAGAGATAAAAGCTTATTGTAATCAAAATAACATTAAATCAATTTTAATTAATCTGGATTCAGAAAAAGATGCAGAGCTTATAATCAATAACTATATCCTTTCGGTTAGAGCGGTTTCTACTATTAGAAACTATAACCTTGGGTTGATTGGCGATGTTTCTAAATGGCTTATTGCATCAGGTGTTCAGAATGAAATTCTGAAATCAAAATTCGGAATTAATCTCGTAAATATCGGCTGGGATAATTTCAAAATTTTCTCAGAATATCCTGTAAATGAAGATTTTATTAATCATTTTAGAAATTCAAAGATTGATTTAAAGGACTCATCGAAAGTTTATAATCTGCTAATTGATATAATTACTACTCATAAACTTAATGCAATTACTGTTGAGTGTTTTCCAATGGTTCGTGAGCATGCAGTTACTGCATGTCTTGCTTTATCAAAATTTAATGACGAACTATTTCCCGCGGGTTGTGAGGGTGATTTAACAAGTATAATCGGGATGATCATATCCAAAGAGTTAACAGGTCAAATACCATGGATGGCCAATTTAACATCAATTACAAAAGAAACCGCATCGCTGGCACATTGCACCATATCTACAAACCTGGTTAATGATTTTAATATCACAACACATTTCGAAACCAACTCAGGAACCGCGATTCAAGGTCATTTTAAATCAAAGGAAGTTACTTTTTTTAGATTAGATAATAATCTGGAGCATGTTTTTATATCTACCGGCAAAGTAATTAATACGCCATGTAAAAATGACGCTTGCAGAACTCAGATTGAAATCCAACTTTCCGAAAAGGATTTAAATATATTGAAAGAGAAGCCATTAGGTAATCATCATTTGGTTCTTCCTGGAAATTACAAAGATATATTGGAGTTTTTCTGCAAGATGAATAACGTAAAAGTAATCTAGCTTTACAGGTTGAAATCACAAAAAATCGAAATTTATACCGACGGAAGTTGCAATCCTGAATATAAAATAGGAGGGTGGGCTTCCATAATTCTTTTTAATAACCAAAAAATTATCCTGCAAGGGAGTTTTCAGAAAACCACACATAACAGGATGGAATTAATTGCTGTAATTAATGCAATAAAATATGTAATGAATGAATTTACAAATCCATTTTCTGTTATAGTATATACTGATAGTCAATATGTTGCTGAGATCCCAAGAAGAACAGACAAATTAGTCTCCAAAAAATTTACTACAAACAGCGGGAAACCCATTCAGAATAATGATTTAGTTAAGAAGCTTATTCAATTTACAGAGAAATTAAATATTGAATTTATTAAAGTAAGAGCACATCAAAAGACCACAGAATTAATAAATTATAATCGAGAAGTTGATAAACTAAGTAGAAAAATTGTCAGGCAACAGAGAAAAGAAGCATAATTGTATTAAAAAACCCGGCATAACCGGGTTAACTATTTCATTTTAACTTTGATGGAGCCTTGGTTTTCGTGCATGTTTTAACTCTTCGTGCTTTGATTCTTTTTCAGCTCGTCGTTCTTTTAAACTTTTTGCTGGAGCTTTTTTCTTTTTACCGTCGTTAATGGTTTTTTCGTGCGACATAATCGATGGTTTTAAATTAATACTAGCAATAAAATATTTTATTTGAAATAAAAATAAAATACTAAAAACAATTTGTCAAGTATTTTTTAAATCTTTTATAAACTGATTTTTTAAAAATTGTATACATGATTTGAATCCATGTATCTCAGATCATTATTTTTTGATAGATATGTCAACTTATTGATTTCACTGACAAAATAAGAGAATATTAAAGTCTTATAATTAATATTATGTTAAATATAATTAGCTAAAATAAGGGGAAAGCTTTTAAACATTCCCCTATTTTATTTACTCTAATTTCTTCATGATTTCATCATACTTCTCAATCATTTTGAGTCTGTAATATAAATTACTCAATGTTCCAGCTATGCTTCTATCTTCTGGATGTAATTCATATGCTTTCTCGATATATGGTAATGATTCAACAAATTTTTTATCAGCTACTGATTTAGCTTCTTCATAAAGCTTATTGTCTTTAATCTTGTTAGCTTCATCTGTTAAATTAACACCTTCGTTGTAATAAATTACTCCAAGGTTGTAATATGCTTCAAATAAATCAGGTTTTAATTCAATAGCTTTATTATAACTAGCTTTAGCAGCATCAGCCTGACCAGTTTTGTCATATAAATGGCCTTTTGCTGAATGGAAATATGCGTTTGAAGGATCTTTTTGTAAAGCAACATCAATATATTTGAATGCTTCATCTGTATTCTCTACTTCAAGAATATAATAATTAATAATACCTCCCATTAAATTTAAATTTGATGGGTATCTGTCAAAACCATCTTTTAAAGTTTTTACATAACCATCGTTGTCACCTTTACCTTTATAAGATTCAGCAAGGATTGCGTAGGTATCACCTTCACCGTAACCTAATTCAGCAGCTTTGGTATAATATTTTATTGCATTTTCATAATCATTGCTTCTAAATGCCATTAAAGCTGTGTTATATATTAATATAGTATCAACACTACCTCCAAAGATGGGCATTAATGTAACTTCATACGATTTTTCAAAATATTTAAATGCATCGTTAAAGTTTTCTGCCGAATATGCTTCGACTCCTGCATTTGCTAAAATATTTGGTAAAGCTGTAAGAGCGAAATCGATATCAGTTTTGAAAGCAGAACCTCCATTCATATAGTAGGTCTTCTTATAATTATCAAATGCTTTGATAAACGGGTATTTTTCTAAATATTTAAATTCTTCAACTTGGGTATTTCCTATTGCCTGATAAACCAAAGCATAAGCATAATATGTTTTTGCCCAATCCTTAGTTGTTGGATCTACAGCTGCAGCATCCAAAGCTTTTAAGGCTGTATCTAAATTTGTTCCTTGTTTTGCCCAGGTAAATGCTTTATTAACTAATTTCTTTTGAGCAAATGAATTACCCGAAAAAAGAATAGCAGCAATTACAATAAATATCGATAAAAAATAGTGCTTTTTCATTTTTTTACTTTTTTTGTTATTAAAATTTTTCCAAAATTAATATAATAAACTATTCTGTCAAAAATATATTGCTTTTTTTAAGCTTCTTCATCTACCTTATCAAAATCCGGACCATTATTTTCATCTAGAATAACTGGAACATCTTCTTCCTTCTCAACCTGTGCCACTGCAGCTATTGAATCATTATTTCGAAGGTTAATAAGCTTAACTCCCTGGGTTGCTCTTCCTGTAACTCTTAGGTCACTAATTGCAAGACGAATAATTAACCCTGATTTATTTATTATCATAAGATCAATGGTATCATCAACTCCCTTAATGGTGATTAACTTACCAGTTTTTTCAGTGATATTAATTGTTTTAACACCTTTCCCACCACGATTAGTAATTCTATAATCATCAATATTTGATCTTTTTCCGTATCCATTTTCCGAAACAACAAGAATCTCATTGTCAATAGCTTCAACTAATACCATGCCAACAACTTCATCATCCTTCTTGCTAAGAGTTATTCCTCGCACTCCTGCTCCTGTTCTTCCAATTGATCGTACCTTACTTTCGTTAAACCGCACTGCTTTACCTTCGCGTGTAGCCAGAATAATATCACTCTTGCCATCTGTAAGTTTTGCCTGTAATAATTGATCTCCATCCTTAATGGTAATTGCATTAACTCCGTTCTGACGTGGTCTTGAATACTCAACAAGGCTTGTTTTTTTAACTAATCCCTTTTTGGTACTCATTAATATATACTTATTCTTTATATATTCTTCGTCTGTAAGGTTCTGAACGTTTATATACGCTTTAACTTTATCATCGGGAGCAATATTTATAATATTCTGAATGGCTCTTCCTTTAGAACTTCTGTTACCTTCTGGAATTTCGTAAACCTTTAACCAAAAACATTTACCATTTTCTGTAAAGAATAACATGGTGTTATGCATTGAGGCAATAAACATATGCTCAAGAAAATCTTCATCACGAGTAGTACTTCCTTTTGCACCCACACCTCCTCTGTTTTGAGTTCTAAACTCAGTAACAGGAGTTCTTTTTATATATCCAAGATGGGAAATAGTAACTACCATATCCTCATCAACATAAAAATCTTCGGGATTAAATTCACCTTCATCGGGAACTACCTCAGTTCTTCTTTCATCTCCAAATGCGTCTCTAATTTCAAGTAACTCATCTTTAATTACTTGCATCCTTAAAGTTTCATTATCAAGTAAGCTATTTAGATACTCAATGAGCTTTTGTATTTCAGCATATTCTTCTTTAATTTTATCTCGTTCAAGGCCCGTTAATTTTTGTAAACGCATATCGAGAATAGCTTTGGCCTGAATTTCTGAAAGGCTGAACTTAAGCATTAGTCCATCTTTAGCTTCTTCAGGTGTTTTTGAAGCTCTTATCAGGCTAATAACTTCATCCAGATGATCTAAAGCTATTAATAATCCTTCTAGAATATGAGCTTTTTTCTGTGCCTGATCTAGTTCATAACGAGTTCTTCTTATTACAACCTCGTGTCGGTGATTTACAAAATTTTCAATTAACTGCTTTAAATTAAGCGTTTTGGGGCGACCTTTAACAAGTGCAATACTATTAACATTAAAACTGGTTTGAAGCTGTGTATATTTAAATAATTTATTTAAAACAACACTTGCGAGAGTATCACGGCGGATATCATAAACAATACGCATTCCATCGCGGTCGGATTCATCGTTAATATTGGTAATTCCATCGATTTTTTTATCATTTACCAGCTCAGCAGTTTTTCTGATCAGCTCAGCTTTGTTTACCATATATGGAATCTCGGTAACAATTATTCTCTCCCTGCCGTTTGATTCGGTTTCTATCTCGGTTTTTGAACGAATAACTATTCTACCACGACCGGTTTCATATGCTTCCTTAAAGCCTTGCATTCCATATATAATACCTCCGGTTGGAAAATCCGGAGCTTTTATAATTGTTATAAGATTCTGAATATCAATATTGTTATCATCGATATATGCAACAATTGCATTAATAGTATCTTTTAAATTATGAGGAGCCATATTTGTAGCCATACCAACTGCAATACCCGAAGTTCCGTTTACTAATAATATAGGTATTCGGGTTGGTAAAACAGTTGGTTCTTCAATAGAATCATCAAAGTTCAATTGAAAATCAACCGTATTCTTATCCAGATCGCGCAATGTTTCTTCAGCTATTTTCTGAAGTCGGGCTTCGGTATAACGCATAGCTGCAGGACTATCTCCATCAACAGAACCAAAGTTACCTTGTCCATCAACCAAAGGATAACGAAGTGACCATGGCTGAGCCATTCGAACCATAGCATCATAAACTGATGAATCGCCGTGCGGGTGAAATTTACCTAACACCTCTCCTACTATTCTGGCTGATTTTTTATGTGGTCGGTTTGATAAAACACCGAGTTCTGACATACCAAAAAGAACTCTGCGGTGTACTGGTTTTAATCCATCTCTAACATCGGGCAATGCTCTCGAAACAATAACTGACATTGAATAATCAATGTAAGCTGTCTTCATTTCTTCTTCAATGTTGATTTTTATAATTTTTTCTCCTTCAACCATATCTAATAAATTAAAAAAATTTCGTGTATTTTAAAAAGCCCTACAAAATTAATAAAATAGGCCAACAAAAACGAATAAAAACCTATCAAGAATTATGATTTATTAACAAGATTTTGTTTATAATCAAAGGGCTAATTTTATTATATATTCAGTACGATATTAACAACTCTGAACTAAATGATTTTTAATTTGTTTTATGTTGTGAAAAAATTAAGTTAACTTGTATAGAGTAAAACTTCAGTTAGTTAATTTTTATTTTATACTTTTATAATCTTATTTATTAGATAAAATCAATAAAACAAATTATTAATCAGAATTTATGGATGCAAAATTTTCACAGAGAATTAAAGATGTGTTATCCTATAGTAAAGAAGAAGCTGTTAGGCTTGGCAACGCATATATAGGAACTGAACATCTGTTTCTTGGTATACTGCGTGAAGGTGAAGGTTTGGCTATTAATATACTCGAGGGTTTAAACATTAACCTAATTGATCTTAAAAAGGCCATAGAACATAGAATCCGTTCTACTGAAAACTTTAAAATGACTGATACTGAAAACATTCCGTTATTTAAAACAGCCGAAAGAGCATTAAAATTAGTTTACCTCGAAGCTAAATCTTTTAACAGCCTTACTATTAATACTGGCCATTTATTACTGGCTATATTAAAGGATGAAAACAGTTTAGTTACTCAATTTTTGGAGGAACAACATATTGATTATCATGCTATAAGGGCTGAAATGGAAATCCATAAACCCGAGGCCAAAGCAGATTTTGAAGACGAAGAAAACGATATTCCATTTGGCAGCAGCAAAAATCCATCATCACAAGGCAGCCAGAAACCTAAATCCGATACCCCTGTATTAGATAACTTTGGAATAGATCTTACAAAAGCTGCTGAAGAAAATGCACTTGATCCTATTGTTGGAAGAGAAAAAGAAATTGAACGTCTAGCGCAAATTTTAAGTCGTAGGAAAAAAAATAATCCAGTATTAATTGGAGAGCCAGGTGTTGGTAAGTCTGCAATAGTTGAAGGTCTGGCATTAAGAATCATTCAACGTAAAGTTTCGAGAGTTCTTTTTGATAAAAGAGTAATAACTCTCGACCTAGCCTCCATTGTAGCTGGAACAAAATACAGAGGCCAGTTTGAGGAAAGAATGAAAGCCATTTTAAATGAACTTTCAAAATCAACCAATGTCATCTTATTTATTGATGAAATTCATACAATTGTTGGTGCTGGTGGAGCAACTGGCTCGTTAGATGCTGCAAATATGCTTAAACCGGCACTTGCAAGAGGCGAAATCCAATGTATTGGTGCCACTACATTAGATGAATACAGACAGCATATCGAAAAAGATGGAGCTCTTGAGAGGAGATTTCAGAAAATAATGGTTGATCCAACATCACCTGAAGAAACGTTGGAAATATTGCACAATATCAAATCAAGATATGAAGAGCATCACAATGTAAATTATACTGAAGAAGCCTTGGATGCTTGTGTTAAGCTTACTATGCGCTATATAAGTGATCGTCATCTACCCGATAAAGCTATTGATGCGTTGGATGAATCAGGATCGAGAGTTCATATTTCGAACATTGTTGTTCCTAAACGGATCATTGAACTTGAAAAGCAGATTGAAATTGTTAGAAATGAAAAAGTTAACGCAGTAAAAAATCAAAATTTTGAATCAGCTGCTAATTTCAGAGACAATGAAAAGAAACTAATCGATGCTCTTGATAAGGAAAAAGAAGAGTGGGAAAAAGAATTAATAAAAAATCGCGAAACTGTTGGTGAAGAACAAGTTGCAGAAGTTGTAGCGATGATGACCGGAGTTCCGGTAAAACGTATTGCCCAGGCCGAAGGGTTAAGATTGATGGGAATGGGTGAAGAATTAAAGAAAAGCGTTATAGGTCAGGAAGAAGCAATTGAAAAAATTGTTAAATCAATTCAGCGTAACCGTGCCGGACTAAAAGATCCAAATAAACCAATAGGATCATTTATTTTTCTTGGCCCTACAGGTGTTGGTAAAACTCAATTAGCAAAAATTCTTGCCTTATATCTATTTGATAGTGTTGATAATCTTATCCGAATGGATATGAGTGAATATATGGAGAAATTTTCTGTTTCACGATTGGTTGGAGCTCCTCCAGGATATATTGGATATGAAGAAGGTGGACAATTAACTGAAAAGGTTCGCCGAAAACCCTATTCTGTTGTATTATTAGATGAAATAGAAAAAGCTCATCCGGATATTTTCCACTTGTTATTGCAGGTTTTAGACGAAGGACAGTTAACTGACAGTTTAGGAAGAAGAATTGATTTTAGAAACACAATTATCATTATGACATCCAATATCGGCAGCCGACAGTTAAAAGATTTCGGACAAGGCGTTGGATTTTCTACTCAGGCTAAACAAGATTCATCAAGTCAGCATGCAAAAAGTGTAATTCAGAATGCTCTTAAAAGATCCTTTGCACCTGAATTTTTAAATCGTTTAGATGATGTGGTGATTTTTAATTCATTAAATAAAGAGCATATCTACGAAATAATCGATATTG
>JAVEZW010000158.1:0-8343 GCA_034002805.1 Bacteroidales bacterium
ATCTTCATCATTTCGCTTATTCTTTCGGAGCTCGTTCGAATATTCAAAAAACTTCATCTGCAAATCAACATCTACCTGATCTTCCAAAATAGTATATTTCCCTCCTGCTTTATCAAGCAGATCTTTCAGCTTTTCATATATATTATTATCATTCATAATAGCATTAAAATCTCATTTTTGTGCAAAAATAGAACAATTCGCAGTACTATTTGTTTTAAAATACCTAATATTAGGTATTGTTTGCCTATTTTTAAAAATTTACTTTTGGGCTGAATCCTGAAACAGGATATTGTAAGAATGGAATTATATGAAACTATCACTGCTAAAAGATAACGAAGAAGGGATTATTACCAAGGTAAAAGGTCGTGGGGCTTTTCGTAAACGAATTACCGAAATGGGTTTTGTTAAGGGCCAAAAGGTAATGGTTATAAAGAATGCTCCTTTAAAAGATCCCGTTGAATATCATATTATGGGATATGATGTTTCTTTGCGTCGTAGCGAAGCCTCTCTTATTGAGGTAATTACTGTGGAGGAAGCAAAAAACAATGAAATTATACCATTTAATGGTGTAATAACTGATGATGTTCTGAAAAAAACCGCTCATAAAAAAGGATTTGAAGTACAGGTTGCTCTGGTTGGAAATCCAAACTCAGGTAAAACAACCTTATTTAATTATGCATCACGATCAAAAGAACATGTAGGAAATTACAGTGGTGTTACTGTTGATTCGAAAACAGCTCAATTTAAGCAAGATGATTATACATTTAATTTAACCGACTTACCCGGAACATATTCTTTATCAGCATATTCGCCCGAAGAGTTATTTGTTAGAAAGTATCTTCTTAAAGAAATGCCCGATGTAGTTATTAATGTTGTTGATGCATCGAACCTGGAACGCAATCTTTATCTTACCTCACAGCTTATCGACCTTGATATTAAAGTAGTTATTGCACTTAACATGTACGATGAGTTGCGTCAGAAAGGTGATGAATTTGATTTTGTTTCGTTGGGTAAAATGGTCGGAATACCAATAATACCAACCATTGGATCGAAAGGTTTTGGAATAAAAGATCTGTTTAAAAAAGTAGCTGAGGTTTACGAAGATAAAGACCCTAATGTACGACACGTGCATATTAACTACGGTAAAGATGTAGAACAATCCATAAGAAATATTCAGGATATTATTTGGGAGAATAAAACATTCACCGATACCGTATCATCGAGATTTTATGCAATAAAACTACTCGAAAAAGACACCTCAGCCCGAAGAGCACTAGCTTTGCAGGATAATTACGAAAAGATATTTAACACTGCCGAAAAAGAAATTAAAAAATTAGAATCGCTGCTGCAGGAAGACAGCGAAACAATTATAACCGATGCAAAATACGGATTTATTGCCGGCGCCTTAAAAGAAACATACAAAGGCAATATTCATAGTCGCAGAAAAAAAACGGATAAAATAGATTATTTCCTAACACACAAATACTTAGGATTTCCGATTTTCATCTTTTTTATGTGGTTTATGTTTCAGGCAACCTTTTCGCTCGGGCAATACCCAATGGATTGGATTGACCAACTGGTTCTGTTATTTGGAGATTTTATTCAGAATATAATGCCTAATGGTGCGTTTAAAGATCTGATAATTAACGGGGTAATTGGCGGTGTAGGTGGAGTTATCGTGTTTTTACCTAATATTTTGTTGCTGTTCTTTTTTATCTCTTTAATGGAAGATACAGGTTATATGGCCCGTACAGCATTTATTATGGATCGGATAATGCACAAAATTGGATTACATGGCCGATCATTTATTCCGCTAGTAATGGGTTTTGGTTGTAATGTACCGGCAATTATGGCTACCCGAACAATAGAAAACAGGCATAACCGAATTCTTACCATGCTAATTAATCCCTTTATGTCGTGCAGTGCAAGATTACCGGTTTATGTGCTCATTATTTCAGCATTTTTTCCAAGTCATCCTGGTACCGTATTGTTTTCAATATATGCTATCGGAATTATCGTAGCCGCACTAGTTGCTATATTATTCAAAAAGTTGATTTTTAAATCAGACGAAGTTCCTTTTGTAATGGAGCTCCCGCCCTATCGTATTCCTACACTAAGAAATACCTTAAGGCACATGTGGCACAAAGGAGCTCAGTACCTGCAAAAGATGGGTGGTGTTATTTTAGTTGCATCAATAATCATTTGGGCGTTGGGATATTATCCAAAAAATGCTAATTATTCGCAAAACTACGACCAAAAAATTGCTCTTATCGAACAAAATAAAGATATAAGCCCAATTGAAATAGCAAAATCTATTGATAGTTTATTGCTTATTAAAAACTCTGAAAAACAAGCTCAATCGTATATCGGACAGATCGGTAAGTTTATTGAACCTGTAATGAAACCGCTTGGCTTTGATTGGAAAATGAGTGTTAGTTTGCTCTCGGGAGTTGCAGCTAAAGAAATTGTAGTAAGTACCATGGGTGTGCTTTATCAAGCCGATCAGAATGATAATACAACAGAAAACTTATCCATGCGATTACAGAGTGAAACAGATGAAACAGGCGAAAAATCATTTACTCCTTTAATTGCATTTGGGTTTTTGATGTTTATATTGCTGTATTTTCCTTGTATTGCCTCCATTGCAGCTATTAAAAAAGAATCGGGACACTGGAAATGGGCTTTATTTACGGTATTTTATACTACATTTCTAGCTTGGTTTGTTGCTTTACTTGTTTATCAGGTAGGAAGTTTATTTTAAAAATTATAAAATTATGATACAAGAGATAATCGCATTAGTAATCGTACTTTCAGCAGTTACCTATACTACTTTTAACATTATAAAACTTTTTATAAATAAAAACGAAAGCGCTTGTAATTGTGGTAGTTGTGATTTTAAAACAGAAATTCACACCTTAAAAATGCAGAAAAAAAATTAATTTTTTAACTTTAAGCATTATCAAAAAACTATGGATTATTTTTTACTGGTTTTATCTATTTTATTAATAATTACAGGGTTACTAGGATGCGTACTTCCTGTTTTACCAGGACCTCCATTTAGTTTTTTAGGATTATTACTACTTCATTTTACAAAGTTTGCAGATTTTACTGTTACCTTTCTGATAATAACTGCAGTACTGGCTATTATAGTTACTGTTCTTGATTACATAGTTCCTATTTGGGGAACGAAAAAGTTTGGTGGATCAAAAGCAGGACAATGGGGAGCTACAATAGGGATGATTATTGGAATGCTCTTTCTTGGCCCTCTTGGATTAATTTTTGGTCCATTGGTTGGCGCAATAATTGGTGAACTTATTAAAGGTACCGAATCGCGACAAGCATTACGCGCTGGCTTTGGTGCTTTTATTGGATTTCTACTCGGGGTTGGTTTAAAGCTTGCAGCCTCGCTATACATGACATATCATTATGTTAAAGCATTCTTTTAAACCTTGTTACAAATCAATGACAGAAATGACAGAAATGACAGACACATCTAAAAAAATAATTGTACCGGTTGATTTTTCGAAATGCACCGAAAATACGTTGAATGAGGCAATTATGTTGTCGAAACAAATCAACGGAATAATACATCTTGTAAATGTAATTGAGTTTACAGACTGGTGGAATAATTTAATTGTAAACAAAGAAGCCAGAGACAAATTGCAGGAGCTTGCGTTAGAAAACCTATCTAAACTTATTGAAAATTATACTGATACAAAATTCGAAACAGTAGTTCTGTTTGGCCGAAGACACGAGCAATTATTAAAATATGCCGATGAAACGAATGCTGATTTTATCCTATTATATGATAAGCATAAAGACGAAGATGACCATAAAATTATTGGATCGACTGTAACTCATATAATTACAGAATCAAAATGCCCCGTTATCACCATTAAGAATAAAATTGTTGACGAAATAAAGAACATAATTGTTCCGGTTGATTTATCAGATCACACAGAGCTGCAGTTGAACTCAGTAATTGAATTTAATAAAACAATTAATGCACACCTTCATTTCGTTTCGGTTTTGTTTAAAGGTTTTGGTACCCGAAACCTACGCATTATGGCAAAAGCACAACAATTAAAATCGAAGCTTAAGGAACTGGATATGCCATTTACCGTTAGTCTGATTAAGAAAAAGAAAACTTATGCTTATCAGGATATTTTAACATTTGTTGAAGAAGAAAATGCCGATCTTGTAATAATTATGACCCACAAAGAGAATTATAGTTTCGATAATTACATCGGAGCCTTTGCACACCAGATAATTAATTACTCAAAAGCTCCTGTAATGACTATTACCTCTCATGCAGCGCATTCGGGCAAAAGCAATTTAATGAACAAATTTGTTGATCCACTAGGGATTTTTGAATAAAAAAAGACTTCTTTAACAAAAAGAAGTCCCTTTAAAATATTTAATCAGGTTTATCTGCTTAGCTTATATGCAAAGGTTATACTAAACACCCTGTTTTTAAATTTTGTTCCATTATCAGTTGACGGAGAAAGGTTAGCAATGCCCAACCCATAATTTAATCCAACTTCAAACTCTTTATAAGCAGCTGAAGCACCAATATTTAAGCCAAAATCGGTGCGTTTAATATTGTCTTCTCCTTTATCGCTGCCAATTTCTAATTTAGTTTCATTTATGTCTGTATCACCATCAATTGTAGTCTCTATTTTTTCTTTACCAGACAATGCTATGCCAATATATGGGCCGATGTTTCCGATCACTTTAATTGACCCAATATCGTATCCAGCTCTTAAATTAACAGGTATATCCAAATAATTTAAGTTAATTCTTGATACTGTTTCCCAATCACCAAATATTGAAGTTCCAGCATCTTCTGTCTTAAAACCCTTTGTTGAAAAGATTACGCCTGTTTCCAACGAAAACATATCTGTTAAATCAAACTCAACCACTGGTCCAACCTGAAAACCTAATTTCGATTTGTACTCATCACTTGAGGTAATGTCATCATTTTTGTTTAACATATTTGCAAAGTTCAAACCTGCTTTTAATCCAAACTTTTGAGCAAAAGACTCTGTTGCAAACGCAACAAAGACAATTAAAATTAAAATTTTTGTTACTTTTTTCATCATGTTTTTTTTGGTTAATTAAACTAAACAATAAAAATAGCACTATTCGATCAACTAAAAAATAAATTTATTGATAAATCCTGCTTTTTTTATCAACAAACTATTTAAAAACCCCTATTCACAATACAAATAGAAATACCTACTTCTACTTATCCTACAGAATAATATCTTCATAGATGATCATATCAAAATTAAGGACAAAAAAAAGAGGCTATAAAGCCTCTTAAAAATATTTAAGTTCAGTTATTATGCTCCTAATGTAGCAACCATAACCGCTTTAATAGTATGCAATCTGTTTTCTGCCTGATCAAACACTAATGAATTTGTGCTTTCGAAAACCTCTTCGGTTACTTCGATACCATTTTTCAATCCAAAATCTTCAGAAACTTGCTTACCTACTTTTGTATCAGCATTATGGAAAGCAGGCAGACAATGCATAAATTTAACATTTGGATTACCAGATTTCTTCATAATTGCGCTATTTACCTGGTAAGGTTTTAGCAATTTAATACGTTCAGCCCACACTTCTTTTGGTTCGCCCATTGAAACCCAAACATCGGTATGAACATACTCAACACCTTTAACAGCCTCATCAGCCTTTTCTGTAATTGTAATTCGTGCACCTGATGTTTTTGCAATGTTTTTGCACTCTTTAATTAAGTCTGCATCTGGCCATAGAGCTTTTGGAGCACCAATACGAACATCCATTCCTAAGATAGCACCAATAACTAATAAAGAGCGACCCATATTAAAACGAGCATCGCCAAGGTATGCATACGAAATTTTTTCTAATGGATTGTCAGAATGTTCAATCATAGTAAGCACATCGGCTAACATTTGAGTAGGATGCCATTCGTTTGTTAAGCCATTCCATACAGGAACACCAGCAAACTGGCCTAATTCTTCAACAATTGATTGTCCGAAACCACGATATTCAATACCATCGTACATTCTGCCAAGAACACGAGCAGTGTCTTTAACCGTTTCTTTATGACCTAATTGACTTCCGGTTGGTTCTAAATAGGTAACATGAGCTCCCTGATCGTGAGCCGCAACTTCGAATGCACAACGTGTACGAGTTGATGATTTCTCAAAAATCAATGCAATGTTTTTGCCTTTTAATCTCTGCTGCTCAGTTCCTGAGTACTTTGCTTTTTTAAGATCTTTTGATAAGTTTAAAAGAAATACGATTTCTTCTTTAGTAAAATCAAGCTCTTTTAAAAAGTTTCTATTTCTTAAGTTAAATGCCATATTTGTAGGTATTAATTATTAGTATATTATTTTTCGTATTCCATAGTAATTTTTGTACCATAACTCATATCTTCGAGTTTAGTAGATTCGGTAATCACACTCATCTTACCGCCCTGATCGATAAATTTTAAGGCTGCTCTGATTTTTGGAGCCATACTGCCTTCGGCAAACATACCCTGAGCTAAATATTTTTCAGTATCAGCTTTATTTAGAAACTCAAGTTTTTGTTCGTTTGGTTGTTTATAATTAATATAAACGAAAGGTACATCGGTTAAAATATAAAATTCATCAGCATGAATTCGTGCTGCAAGTAAGGATGAAGCGAGATCTTTATCAATAACAGCTTCTGATGGTCTAACATCATTATTTTCGTCGATATAAACCGGAACGCCACCACCACCAACTGTGATAACAATATTTCCCTGACGGGCCAATGATTCAACGATTTTTTCGTTCATAATGCTTATTGGTTTTGGCGAAGGAACAACTCGTCTAAAACCACCATGAGCTTTAACTTCTTCCTTAAAAATCCATCCTTTGTCAGCAATAAGTTTATCGGCTTCTTCGCGGGTATAAATTTTACCTACACGTTTTTGAGGATCTTTAAATGCAGGATCGTTTTTATCAACAACCACACATGTAACCAAAGTAATAACTTCTTTATTGATGCCATGTTTTTTAAGAACATTTCGTAACATACGCTCAATCATGTATCCTATTCCGCCCTGAGAATCAGCAACACAAATATCAAGTGGCATTTGAGGAATGTTATACATATGCTCACCGGCATCGTTACGCATAAGAATATTACCAACCTGAGGACCATTACCATGACCAATAACAATATCATACCCTTCTTTTATCATGTACACGATATTTTCGAGTGTATCGAATGTATTCTGTTCTTGTTCGTCAATTGTTCCTACCTGGTTACCACGTAATAACGCATTTCCACCTAATGCAACAACGGCTAATTTATTCATATTCATTAATTTATATATTTACAATTTTAAAGCTACAAATCTATAAAAAATAAAATCAAATTACCAAGGTTCAATTTGTGTTTAAAGAAATTCGGGATATGATTAATAGCATGTTTTATTTATTGTTAATCTGATAAATCAATTAATTATAACTCAAGGTTTTGTTTTTTGTTCAATAATCGCTAAATTAGTTCACATTTTGCGGAGAGGTGATTTAAATACTTTTAAAAACGAACTATGAGAATTGTAACATCTGCCATTATTACTCTGGGTATAACTTTAGCATTATTTTCATGTAAAAAAATCGAATTTAAAGATCGTGTTAAAGAAGGTTATATTGATTATAACATTGAGTACCTTGATGATACTTTAGATCGATTTATTAAAGGTCTTCTCCCAAAAAAGATGACAGTAAAATTTAAAAACAACAATACACTCAACAAAATAGAAAGCCTTTCGGGAATAGTTAGTTTTACGCACATTCAAAATTCGAAAGAGAATAAAAACATTACCCTGGTTAGAGTTTTGAATAAAAAATATAAATATAGCGAAGTAATAAATGGAGCCTCATTGTTTTTTGAGGATGTTCCTGAGATTAAAATCGAACCATTAGAAGAAACTAAAAATATTGCAGGATTAAATTGTACTAAAGCTAAAGTTACTATCCCTGATGGCAAAACCGAGCCTTTTTATATTTATTTTACAAATGACATTGTTATTCACAATCCAAATGCACATACCCCATACAGATCGTTAGAAGGTGTTTTACTGGAGTTTCAGGTTAAGATGTATAATATGAACATGAAACTTACCGCTACTAAAATTGTTGAGACAAAGGTTGAATCGGAAGAATTTAAAGTACCCGAAGGATATCTGCCTATTAATAAAAAAACCATGGAAGAGATATTGTCGTTGTTAAAAAAATAATAGACCGCCAACCAGTTTAATTGCTTAAAAATACATTTAAATTTGCTCTTACTTAATTAACTTATGCTAATTTTGCATATCAA
>JAVEZW010000159.1:0-8332 GCA_034002805.1 Bacteroidales bacterium
TCATTAAAAATAAGTCTTTAGATTAATTATATCATTCTGATAAAAAGAGGTATAGCCTCTCAAACAACTGATTTTTACCTTTCAAAGATATATAATTATTCAAACAAAATATAAAATTTGAGTTTATTATAACCGTAATTATTTGCTAACTTAGTAAGTTTAAACACTATCCATAATTATTATGAAACTTCTGAAATTTTTGGCAAAGATTATTTTAGTATTGGCGGTACTTTTTATTGCGTTTTTGGTTTTTGCAACTTTAACCAATTACAAACCTGCTCAGCAGGAAATTATCTTTGAATCAACCACTCCTGATTCGGTTTTTACTGGTTCGGTTTTTAACCTAATGAGTTGGAATATTGGTTACTGTGGACTGAGTGCCGACATGGATTTTTTCTACGATGGTGGTAATCAGGTTAGAACGACGAAAAACATTGTTTTGAATAATCTAATTCACAATCTTACATTTATTAAGGACAACGACTCGCTCGATTTTATTCTTTTGCAGGAGGTCGATGAACACTCAAAGCGCAGTTATTACAGCAATCAGGTTGATAGTATTAGTAAAAGATTAACCAGCCATCCAGGGTTTTTTGCAAAAAATTACGATGTTAAGTTTGTACCAATTCCACCCAAAAGTCCATTAGGGAGAGTGAAATCAGGATTAAACAGTTATTCGATTTTTAATCCTTCCACTGTTACAAGATTCTCTTTTCCGGGTAGTTTTGACTGGCCGATAAATCTCTTTAACCTCGACAGATGTTTTCTTGTAATGCGATTCCCGACTACGAATGGCAAGGAATTATTAATAATTAATACTCACAACTCAGCGTATGATGATGGATCGCTTAAAAAACAAGAAATGGATTATTTGAAGACATTTTTGTTGGAAGAATACGCTAAAGGAAACTATATTTTTGTTGGAGGCGACTGGAATCAAAATCCACCGGAAATGGATCAGAAAATACTAGCTAAAAAGGCTTCTGTTAAACGATTTGTTCTTAATCCAATTGCCAAAGATTTTGTTCCTTCTGATTGGACATGGGCTTTTGATTCAGATGTGCCTTCGAACAGATACCTTGATAAGCCTTATAATAAAGAAAAAAGCACAAAAGTAACCATTGATTTTTTCCTTCTTTCTCCAAATATCGAAAAAACAGCTTGCAACGTGATTGATCAGGATTTTAAATATTCCGATCATCAGCCTGTAATTTGTGTTGTAAAACTTAAATAAAGCTTTTTTAGGCAGTGTATAATTACTTATTTTTGCCCTCCAAAACAGAAGGTAATGTGGGCGAAGGTTTTTATTTTATTAGCTTTTTTATCAAATAACATTTTCGGAATTGAAAAAACAGAAATAGATTCTGCTAAAACTCAGTTATTGACTTTTACGGTTGATTTAATGAGTCAGCATATGTGGCGAGGTTATGCTATTTCAACTGTTCCTACCATTGAGCCTGCAGCTGAACTATCAACAAAATATTTTACAGGAGGTATTTGGGGAGCCCTGAGTGCCGATGGAGATTATTTTGAAATAGATACTTATCTTAAAGCAACTTATTCAGGTTTTTCGTTAGGTCTGTATGATTATTATTGTCCGGCTTCAATATCTTCAAAACAGTCATTTTTTAGTTACAAAAAAAATACAACCAAGCATACCCTTGATTTGCATGCCGAGTATCAGGGAAATAATTTATTTCCATTTAGAATCATGGTTGCTACAATGATTTATGGTGATGATATTAACAAAACAACAAATAAAAACTTTTATTCGACCTATGCTGAGCTAGCCGTTTTTTCAAATTTTAATAACATCTATTTAGAGTATTTCATGGGATTTAATGCTTACGAAAGCTATTACGGAAACAAACCGGCATTGATCAATGCCGGAATAAAAACCATTGGCAGCATAAATGTTTTTAATAAATCGCAGATTGACTTGCAGGCATCAATAATTACAAATCCTCTGGCAAACAGAGTTTACTTGGTTTTTGGGGTTAGTTTATAACGGAATGTAACAACATACAACGATAACAAGATTTTGTTTCTGCATAAAAAAGGCGAAAATCCGAATAATCTTTTCCATATATTTTAATAACAAGTATTTTTTTCATAGATTTAAGCTTGTTTTTTAATTAACACGATTAAAAAGTTATTTTTGCATATTTGTAAAACCTATTTTTACAAAATAGCGTAATAGTATTTAGTAAAATTTTAAAATTACATGGTTTTAACCGATCAGGAAGTTAATTACTTTGTATCGACAATAAAAAATGCCTCGTTATACGATTTTAGTGAATATTCCGAAAAATCACTAAAAAGACGGTTACAGAAGATCCTGCTTGATAATAACATGGACCTGTTAGCCCTAATCAATAAAATTAAAACCAATAAAACCTTTCTTGAGCAAATAGTAAAAGATATTACTGTAAATACCACCGAACTTTTTAGAGACCCGCTTATTTGGCAAACTCTTAAATACAGAATTTTACCCAAGTTTACTGAGAACAAAAACATAAACATCTGGCATGCAGGTTGTTCTACCGGGCAAGAGGTGTATTCAATGATGATTCTTTTGAATGAGCTTAATTTGCTCGATAAAGCAAAAATATTTGCAAGTGACCTCAATACCGATGCATTGGATGCAGCCAAAAAAGGAGTTTATAAATATCGCTTTAATATAGGCTACCTCGATAATTTCGATAAAGTAATAAAGGAAAATCCTTTTAACTACGATGAGTATAACGACGTAGCATACGAAAAATATTTTAAAATAGATAAAGTTTCAGATAGTATTATTATGAATGATTTTCTCAGAAAGATTCCAATTTTCAGACAACACGATCTGGTAAAAGGAGAAAATCTGTTTTTCGCGAAATTCGATCTTATTTTATGTCGAAATGTAATTATCTATTTTAAATACAGCTTACAAAACAAAGTATTTAAGTTGTTTTATGATCATTTATATACAAATGGTTACCTTGTTTTGGGAATGCATGAAACAATGCTTGGCGAAATAGCATCAAGGTTCGATAAAAAAGGTCAGGCATATTGTAAAAAATAAATTTTAAATATTGCAGTTAGGTGGATATAATGAATAGATACGAATTAGGAATTGTTGATACGCGCAATATCATTAAAGTGATTGATGATGTTTATAATGTCGATTTTAAAAATCACGCACTAACCTTTTTTAAGCGAAGAGTTGAAAATTTTATTAAGCTCAATAACTTTAAAGATACGGATAGCTTTATTCAGAAAATTGAAAAAGACAAAGATTTTTTCGAATTGTTTATTAAAGATATTTGTGTAGAAACAACAGAAATGTTCCGCGATCCATCACTTTGGAGACTTTTAAAAGAAGATGTTTTTCCAAAAAACATTACTAATACTCCTAGCTTTAAAATATGGATTCCCGAAGTAAGTTCTGGGGAGGAGCTATTTTCATTAATTATAATGCTTAAAAAACTTAAGCTAAATGAAAATGTGCAGGTTATTGCCACAAGCATAAGCGAGCTTTACCTCGAAAGGATCAGAACAGGGTTTTTTGATTTGAAGAAAATTGAAACTAACGATGCAAATTATTCACGAATATTTGCCGATGGAAAACTATCCGATTACTATACCCAAAAAGAAGATGGGGCTTATTGGAATACATCGCTCATTGAAAACGTTAAACTTATAAAACAAAATATTATATTTGATGATTATCCGAAAGGAACAAAACTTATTCTTTTCCGAAACCAGATGATTTATTATAATCAGATTTTACAGGAAAGATTAATGAAAATAATGTACAATTCCCTTGTTCCTGCAGGCCATTTGCTTATCGGAAACAATGAAAGGATTGATTATTGGAACTCTGAAAAAGATTATGTTTTAGTAAGTAACACCGAAAGTATTTATAAAAAGAGATTATCATAACACACATGTATAAAGCAGTTGTAATAGGAGGATCAGCAGGTAGTTTTCAGGTAATAACCCGAATATTAAATTCGTTACCTAAAAATTACCCGTTGCCAGTTTTACTTAGCTTGCATCGACTAAAGCATGTGCGGTCTGGATTTGTAGAAGCATTATCAATAAAATCTGGAATTGAGGTGGTTGAACCATTCGATAAGGATACTATTAAACCAGGAAAAGCGTATCTTGCTCCCTCAAACTATCACATGTATATCGAACTTAACAAAAAAATTGCACTTTCAACTGAAGAACCAGTAAATCACTCAAGACCTTCAATTGATTTAACGTTCGAAACAGCAGCACAGGCTTACCGCGATAAACTTGTTGGGATAATTCTTTCTGGAGCCAACAGAGACGGGGCCTTTGGATTGAAAAAACTCAAACAACTTGGAGGATTAGCTATTGTGCAGGATCCTAACGAATGTCAGGTTAAAACTATGACCGAAGCATCAATGAAAATGACTCAGGTAGATCATATATTTACAACTCAACAGATAATAAACTTTTTGATAAGCTTAAAATGATGAATTAATGAAGGATCTTAAAAAATATAAGTTTTTTGCTTTTACTGCCCTTATAATTCATATAGTGCTGTGCTTTTTATTGTTTTCAAATACACAAAAGCTTTTGCAACTGAGCAATATTGCCGATCCAAATAAATTTTATTTACTTATTGCCTTAATTCTTCTTACCGGATTGTTGTTATTTGTACTGGCAGTTTTGGGATCCAATTTAAAAGAGAAGACAGGTTTTAACTATCGAATGCAACTAACAGATTTAGACGATGATAGTAAAGTAGAATCAAAGATCCAGGAAAAAACCAAGGAAGAAGCGGAAATTAATATCGATCACCTTATAAAAAAAATACTACCAAAAGACAGCTCTAAATTAACAACCATCAAGTTTACCGAAAAAATACTAAGTAATTTAGCCAAAGAGTTCGATTTTGTGCAGGGATTATTCTTTATTCGAGAAAAAGGGAACACTGAATTTAATATCTCAGGCAAATTTGCTTACTTCGGAGAAACAGATCCTCAGGGATTTAAAATTGGTGAAACCTTATCGGGCCAAGCTGCTTTTAATAAAACAATAGCATATTTGAATGAAATACCTGAAAATTACGTTTCAATACTTTCTGGATTAGGAAGCAGTTCTCCAAGATATTTATTAATAATACCAGTAGTTTTCAATAATGAAACAATAGCAATTATTGAGCTGGCTTCTTTTAAGGAAATGGAAAGTAAATGGAGTAAGTTGTTTGATGAGTTAGCTGTTAAAATAGGTGAATCGTTAATTAAATATTTAGAATAGGATCCATGTCAGGCAGTAATAAATATAAAATTTCTTTTAACGATATTCTGATAGGTACAGGAATATCATTAACCCTGCCAGTTATTGCATGGATAATTGATATTGTTATTCATAACTACACGATTTCTTCGTCCTTAATTAAAGAAATACATCAGAATAACCCAATACTTTATATCATCGATTTTTCACCTATTATTATTGCTATAATTATTTATTTATATACCCAAAAAAGAGAACGGGATAAGGAACAGTTTCAGAAAATAATAGAACAGAGAGATGCTGATATTAACCGAAATGCCATTTTTGCAAAACAGATTGGCGAAGGTAAATACGATGTTAAATATAATGTTCTAGATAAAAACGATGTGTTAGGAAAATCTCTTCTGGTAATGAGAGATAACCTGCTGGCCAATAACCAGAAAGAAAAGGAAGAAAACTGGATTTCTGATGGCAAGGATATTATTCAAAACATTCTTCGTATCCGGAATAATATCAATGTATTAGCTTATGATGTGATTGTTCAGCTAATAAAATATATTGATGTAACTCAAGGCGCATTTTATATTTACGATGAAGAGTCAGATAAAATTATAAATATTGCCACTTATGCCTATAACCGAAGACGGTATTTAAATCAGGAATTTAAAATTGGTCATGGATTAATCGGGCAATGTGCTTATGAAAGAGATATCGTTTACCGAACCGAAATACCTGCCGATTACGCGACTATTACCTCAGGAATTCTTGGGGATAAAAAACCCTCAAGCATTTTAATTGTTCCACTTATTACCGAAGAAAAGCTGCAGGGAGTAATGGAGTTTGCGTCGATTAGGGATGAGTTTTCAGAAACAACCATTGTTTTTCTTAAGGAGCTGGGTGAGATAATTGCCCGAACTCTTTATAATCTAAAGATGAATCAAAAGACTGAGAAGCTTTTACACGAATCTCAGCAAATGACAGAAGAACTTAAAGAAAACGAGGAAGAACTTAGGCAGAATGCCGAAGAGATGAGAGCAACTCAGGAGGAGCTCGAAATATCGAACAGAAAACTAAATACACAGATTAAAGAGGTTGAGAATGCTCAAAAACGATTGCACTCTTTACTCGAAAATGCGTCCGAAGTTATCTCAATCTATGATAACGAACTAAAACTTAAATACCAAAGTCCATCTGTATTTAAAATTTTGGGTTATACTCCTCAGGAAATGATGAGTGGTAAAGACATGGACAGGTTAACAGCAAAAGGTGAAGCAGCCATGAAAGAAATGTTTGATTTGCTGCTTAACGATCCCGATACTGCAAGAACGATTCAGTACACCTATATTAAAAAGGACGGAAAGAAAATCCATATCGAAACTACTGGTCGTAACTTATTGCACGATCCTGCTATTGATGGTATAATCCTGAATTCGCAGGATATTACTGAGCGTAAACGTGCCGAAAAAGAGGAGCGCATGAAAAGTAAAATGCAGTCCTTATCTGAAAACAGTTTGGACCTTATTTTACGAATGAACACAAAAGGCCAGTTTTTCTATGCAAATCCTATTGTTGAAGATTTTATAGGAGTTAAATCCAAAGAAGTAATAAATGCTCGATTAGAAGATTTAAAAATTGAGGAGTCGTTGGTTGGGTTTTTTAAAGACGCTATCCGACACATTAGAAAAACAAACGATAAGCTTAATCAGGAGATAACCATCTCCTCTATCTCAAAAGGGCAACGCATAATGAGTTTTAATGCTATTCCTGAGTTTAACGAAAACGAATTAGAAACCGTTCTGTTTGTTGGTCACGATATTACTGAGGCTAAACAAATCGAAATGGAGATTAAAGAGAAGAATAACAAGATCAACGAAAGTATCAATTATGCACAACGCATTCAGTCATCAATATTACCAAGTAATACAATAATTCAGGAGTATTTGCCAAACTCGTTTATTTTTTATCTTCCCCGCGATGTGGTAAGTGGCGATTTTCCCTGGTTCTTTAAAAAGGAAGATATTGTTTATATTGCAGCAGTCGATTGTACAGGTCATGGTGTGCCAGGTGCTTTGCTTTCCTTTATAGGTTATTTTCAACTAAATAATATTGTCGATCACGATGTAAATTATAGTGCAGGGCAAATTCTCGATAAACTACATTATGGTGTACGAACCACGCTGAAACAAGACCGAGTTGATGCCGAAGCAAGAGATGGTATGGATATTGCATTGGTACGAATCGATTTTAAAAAGAAAGAATTGCAGTTTGCAGGTGCTCACCGACCATTGTTCTTATTAAGAAAAGATGAGTTACTAGAGTATAAAGGAAACAGAAAGGCTATTGGAGGTATTCCACATAGAAATAAACCAGAAAATGATTTTGAAAATCACGTGATTGAGATTAAAAAAAGCGATAAAATATTTTTCTTTTCAGATGGAATGCCAGATCAGGTCGGTGGCCCAGATGATAGAAAATATTCGTCTCAGCGAATTCGCGATAACATATTAAATAATAAAGACTTAACCATGCAACAGTATTATACTTTGTTTGCTAATGACTTTAAAAAATACAAGGGCAAGAACAAACAAATCGATGATGTGTTATTAATTGGTATTGAATTTTAAATTTTTAATTAACTTTAATAAATATTAATTTTGCAACCTATGGATAAAAGTAATGTAAAAGGCTTTCTTGAGTTTGTATACGATTTTTACCGGTCAATGAAAGCTCACGAGATTACTTTGGTGTACGAAGGTGAAATTACTCACCAGATTACCAAAGCATTTACTTCTCTTACTGAATCAAATATGGCTAAAGAGTCAGAATCAAATTCGGTGCAGAAGAAAGTTTTCCATGTTATGGTTGAATGTTTGCAAAACATAAGTAAGCACGCCGATTCTTTTGGATCGGATGATTTCTTATTTGCAGGCAGAGGTATTTTTATGGTAAGTAAAGGCAAAAACGATTATCATGTTACAACCGGTAATGTAATAGAAAATGATAAAATCGAAGAACTTACCGAAATGCTTGACCATATTAACAGCCTTGATAAAGATGGCTTAAAAGATCTTTATAAAAA
>JAVEZW010000160.1:0-8280 GCA_034002805.1 Bacteroidales bacterium
GCGTTGCATTGTTTTCTAATCAGGCAAGTAATCTGGTAAAACTAGAGCTTAAAGGCAATCAGCTAAATGTTTCAGCTCAGGATATCGATTTCTCTATTTCAGCAAACGAACGACTTAATTGTCAATATGAAGGCGACGACATGGAGATCGGATTTAAATCATCATTCCTAATTGAAATATTGTCAAATATTTCATCAACCGATGTTCTCGTTGAACTTTCTGATCCTTCACGCGCCGGAATTTTATTCCCTGCCGAAAAAGAAAACGAAGACGAAAATGTATTGATGCTTCTTATGCCGATGATGATTAACGTATAATAATTTACTATATATCCGACGAAAAGAGTTTCGTAAGAAGCTCTTTTTTTTTAAATATACTTCCTTAATAATCACCTTATGAAACTAAATCTTAAAAAACCAATTGTTTTTTTTGACCTTGAAACCACTGGTATCGACATAACGAACGATAGAATTGTAGAGATATCATTATTAAAAATTCATCCTTCAGGCAAAGAAGAAACAAAAACTCAACGAATAAACCCTGAAATGCAAATACCAAAGCAATCAACTGAAATACATGGTATTACCGATGAGGATGTAAAGGATGCTCCAACATTTAACCTGGTAGCGAAAACAATTGCTAACTTTCTGGAAGGTTGTGATTTAGCTGGATATAATTCAAACAAATTCGATATTCCGCTGCTTGCTGAGGAGTTTTTAAGAGTAGGAGTGGATTTTGATTTGAAAAAGCTTCGTTTTATCGATGTTCAGGTTATTTTTCATAAAATGGAACAACGAACATTAAGCGCAGCTTATAAATTTTATTGTGAAAAAGATCTTGAAAATGCACATAGTGCCGAGGCTGATACTATTGCCACCTACGAAATTCTGCAAGCTCAGATTGATCGATACAAAGATCTGGAGAATGATATAGAATCATTGTCGAAATTTTCATCGCAGACAAATAATGCTGATTTTGCTGGCAGAATAGTTTATAACGACAAAGGCGAAGAGGTTTTTAACTTCGGTAAGTACAAAGGTCATACTGTTGAGTCAGTTCTAGAAAAAGACTCAGGTTATTTTGGTTGGATGCTTAACGGCGAATTCCCTTTATATACCAAAAAAGTGCTTACAGCTATTAAATTACGAAAGTTTAATAAATAGATGTGAGAAAATTAGGATAGGTCTTAGTACTTGATAATTAAGAATCATGAAAATAATTTGTATTGGAAGAAACTACATTGATCATGCTAAGGAACTTAATAACCCAGTTCCTATAGAGCCTATTTTTTTTCTAAAACCCGATACAGCGTTAATCCGAAATAATCAGCCTTTCTTTTATCCCGATTTCTCGAATGATATTCATTATGAAGTAGAGATCGTGGTAAAATTCGATAAAGTAGGAAAAAATATTGCCGAAAAGTTTGCTCATCGATATTACAGCGAAATAGGTATTGGCATTGATTTTACTGCTCGCGACCTTCAAAATAAATGTAAAGAAAAAGGATTGCCCTGGGAAATTGCCAAATCATTCGATGGAGCAGCTCCAATTAGTAAATTCATTAAGCTAGCTGATATTGGTGATATAAAATCACTCGACTTTAAGCTTGAGTTAAATGGTCAAATCGTTCAGCAAGGTAATACCCGTGATATGATTTTTAGCGTTGACAAACTAATACAGCATGTTTCGAGATTTTTTACCATAAAAATCGGCGACCTTATGTTTACCGGAACTCCTGCAGGTGTTGGTCCTGTAAAAATCGGCGACAGACTTACAGCTTATATCGGAGATAAAAAAATGCTGGATTTTCAGATAAAATAATATTCGGATGAAAGAGTATAAGTTTGAAACAATTAAGAATCCACAAACAGTAATTATAATTTTAAGCTATTTTTTATTAGGATTCTCAGTTATTACGTTAATTGCTTATTATACGCAGAATCGTAACCTTACATTATTTTTCTTTTTCATTTTTAGTATTTCTTTTTTCTTTTATAAAAGAGTTATTCCAATTAAGGAAGTAATAGTTGATATGGATGATTCTGAGATAGTTGTTAATAAAAGCACTCGTATGAAATGGTCCGAACTGACCTGGTACCATCATTATAATAATGGAGGAACTATTGTCGAAGCTATTGAGATAAAATCGAAAGATGGGAGCAAAGTACGGCTAAATTTTTTTAAGAAAACATCATTAAAGAATAACTGGACTGAGTTTAAAGATGATTTTTTTAGAATACTTACTGAAAAGAATATTCAAACAAGGAATTACTATAAATCAAAAATTTGGACAGTTGTTTTGTGGTTAATTATTATAAGTTGGATTGGTATTCCTATTTTATTGTTCTATCTTCCTGGTGATGCATTTCGAAAGACTATAATGTATATCATGTACTTTAGTTCAACAATGCCATTGGTAATTGCTATTACATCAAACAAAGCAAATGCTAAAAAGAAGAAATAATCTCTTTCTCTAACTCAACAAAAAAATCTCTGGTGATCTGATATTGATTTGAGTACTTTTTGTAAACGTCAGGCAAAAAACGATAGTTCTGTTCAAAGTTTGCAAATCGTTTATCCAGATTGTCTAAAATCGCTTTAGGTAGTTCGTTAAACCCAATTCCCCTTAACAGGTAAATCTCGGTATATCTTATTATCCCTATTCGTCCAAAAGCATCTAAATCATCAGCAGCGCAAAGTATTGACAATAAAGAATGAGGATCCATAGTTTTGCTTTTATACTCCTTATCATCATGTTTTTCAATTGCTTCAACAATCAAGTTAAAATTTTCAGGTTTCTTAAGCTTATTGTCGTCGAAATACTTTTCACAAATTATTCTGCTCTCTTTACCGTGATTTTCACCAACATTAATACTCAGCCCGGTATCATGAAAAAAGGAGGCAATAATGCAGCCTTCAACTAATAAGTAATTTGGTTTTTGGGTATTGTTGAGTTCTGTTAAAATTTCCTTACAAATAGTCCAAACTCTTGCATGATGTTCATGATCGTGAGATGGGATGCGGGTTTTATTAAATGTTTGCTTGCAAGCCCAGTAAAGCTGGTTAAACCATTTATTTTCAACGATTTGAATTATTTCTGATAGGTTTGTCATAATGATAGTAAAAAAAAGCAGAAAAGGATTTCTTTTCTGCTTTTACTTTTTCCTGGGATGAAATCCAATTACACTCTAGATTTTTCTGGTTCGGATAATTCAATTGCCATATCTAGAATAGTTGTGTCATCGAATGTAACGAGTCCGCCATCAGGCCCTTGTGAAAAATGAATTCCAATACTCGAGCCATCACGGTAATTTGCTCCCCCAAAATAGTTTCTCACGGTTTCTTCATTCATGTTTAATTTTTCAGCAATAGTTTTAATTGCACCATGAGGAAGATTGTCTTTGATTTTACGTAACTCATTAAATGTTATAGTCATAACTGTGCTTTTTTAGTTAGATCGTGCTATAAAAATACTCAATAAATCTCTTAGTAAAAAATTTTTGTATAACTATTAATCTTAAGTTAACTGTTTTTAACAATTAAACACTTGTGTTATCAATGTCTCTGATAATATAAACATCGTAATCGCCTAAATAATTAAATCCGAGTTTTTTATAAATCTTAATGGCATTTACATTGTCTTTATGCACCTCAAGTTTTATCTGATAGCCTTTTTTCTTTGCAAAGCGAATCGATTCTTTGGTAAGTTTCTTTCCTAATCCTTTATTTTGATAGGCTGGTTTCACACCTATATGGTGTAAATGAATTCTTCTTCCATCAAAAGTCATCCACGACGATCCAATGATTTCATGGGTTTGCGAATTCTCTATTACAATAAGTTTTCCACCAAGATTTAAACTATCCTCTATAATTCGTGCATTATCACCACGTTGTGCTCCACCAAGTCCTGTTTCTATCCAAAGAGCATTTAAACTATCAAAATCACTATTGGTATAATCGCGAATAATTAAATTTTTATCCATTGTATCGTTTTGTTAATTTGGATGTTAATCTTTTAAAGTAATCAAAATGCTTGTTAAGGATTTTGTAATTGTGTTTTTTTTTAGATAAGGTTTGAATTACATAATTTCTCCTGCATACTTCAGAAACAATTGCATTCCTTTTTTCTTTTCCTCATCAAAAGTAAAACTAAGGTTGTTTTTTAAATAATCGATTGCATCAACATGTTTGGGTAAATGCGCAAAACTCGACTTGTCGATAATATCGATAGAATCAAGTCCTTTTTTGAGAGCGTTGTTAAACTCCGTTTTAAATAAATGTCCCAAAGGTTTATTCGATGCCCAAACAGCAAAAACAAATGGTAAACCGGTAAACTTTATCCATTCTTCAGCGAGGTCGTATTTATAAGTAAAATTTCGCTCAACAGTAAAGGCTTTGTCTCCAATAACAACTGCTGCAGTCTTTTCATTAATATTTTTCTCAAAACCTTCGGTTGTGTCGGCCCATTTTACTTTTAAATTCCACACTTTTTTTGCCAATATCCTGGCAAGCATCACCGACGACCTTGAATGATAATCGAGGTAAATGGTTTCTATCTCATCAATTGGTCTATTAGAGCCTAAAATAACGGAACGTGCCGGACCTGTTGCTCCGATGCAAAAATCGGATACTACCTCTGCATTTTGTATTTTAGGTAAAATGGCCGCAGGAACTAATCCAATATCTGCTTTGTTCTCTAATAGTTTTCTTGCACACTCCGATGGAATATCCTTTGTTAATTCTATATGATTGATTATGGGACTATTTTCAATTCCATAAATAAAAGGAATCGTATTGGTGTATGAAATAGCCGAAACTCTTATTTTATTCATGATAATTATTTTTTGTAACAAAGATACAATGGTTAAAATCAAATAAAAAAAATACCTCTTAAAATACTAATTTGTATTTGCAATATCCTGATAGTAAGGTTTGTGTAGTTTTAATAAATCGTTTTATAATTATTTTTATTAGGTTAATTAGCTTTTAGATTAGTAACAAATTTGTAAATAAAAGGTTTTGGAATTTTTTTTTCTAACTTTGTTAAAAACTAAAACTATGAGATTTGATGCTTTAACAGCAATTTCGCCTATCGATGGTCGTTACCGAAGTAAAACAGATGAACTTGTTCCCTATTTTTCGGAGTTTGGATTAATAAAATACAGAGTACTTGTTGAAATAGAGTATTTTATTGCTCTGTGCGAGATTCCTTTGCCTCAGCTCACTGGTTTTGATAAATCATTCTTTAATAAATTAAGAGAAATTTATAAGAATTTCGAAATACATGATGCTGAGAGGATTAAAGAGATTGAGAAAACTACCAACCATGATGTTAAGGCTGTTGAGTATTTCTTAAAAGAAAAATTTGATTCTTTGCAGTTAGGCCATTATAAGGAGTTTATTCATTTTGGATTAACATCGCAGGATATAAATAATACAGCAACTCCATATTCTCTAAAAGAAGCATTGATTACTGTTTATTATCCATTATTAAATGAGCTAACGCAAAAATTAAAAACTCTTGCCGACGATTGGAAGTGTGTTTCAATGCTGGCTCGCACACATGGCCAACCGGCATCTCCAACACGATTGGGAAAAGAGATCATGGTCTTTGTCACCCGTATAGAAATTCAAGTTGAACAGCTAAAGCAAATTCCATTTTCTGCTAAATTTGGTGGAGCAACGGGTAATTTTAATGCTCATCATGTTGCATATCATAATATTGACTGGAATGCGTTTGGTAATCTTTTCGTAAATGATATTCTAAAACTCCATCGTTCTTATCCAACAACACAAATTGAGCATTACGATAATCTGGCTGCATCTTTTGATGCTTTAAAAAGAATAAATACAATTCTTATTGATTTGTCACGAGATTGTTGGTCTTATATTTCAATGAACTATTTTAAGCAACAAATTGCAAAAGGAGAGGTTGGCTCTTCGGCTATGCCTCATAAAGTTAACCCGATCGATTTCGAAAATGCCGAAGGTAATTTTGGAATAGCAAATGCAATTTTTGAGCACTTATCAGCTAAACTTCCTGTTTCAAGATTACAGCGCGATTTGACCGATTCAACTGTTTTAAGAAATATTGGTGTTCCTTTATCTCATACCATTATCGGTTTTAAATCTCTTCAAAAAGGATTAAGCAAGATAATTCTTAACGAACAGGCTATACATAGTGATCTTGAAGAAAACTGGACTGTTGTTGCAGAGGCTATTCAAACAGTTCTGCGTCGCGAAGGGTATCCAAAACCATACGAAGCTCTTAAAGAGTTAACTCGTACTGGTGAGAAATTGAATCAGGAAATTCTAAATAGCTTTATTGCAGGTTTAAACGTTTCTGCTGATGTAAAAAAAGAACTAATGGCTATTACACCATTTAATTATACCGGTATTTAGGACGATTTGTTACAAATCAATTATTTATTTGATCGTTGATGAAAGGGAAAGTCGTTATTGGATTAAGTGGTGGAATTGACAGTTCGATGGCCGCTTTGTTACTTAAAAATCAAGGATATGAAGTAATTGGTCTTCATTTTTCTTTTGAGGAGAATAAATATCCACAACGCGTTTTAGATATAGCTCAACGACTTGATATACCTGTTGTTGTTCAAAACATCTCTAACGATTTTAGCCTTGTAAAAAATCATTTTGCAGCCGAATATCTGAAAGGAAGAACACCGAGTCCCTGTACATTCTGTAATAAAATTATAAAATGGAAAAAGTTAAATGATTTTGCAAATGCAAATAATTGTGATTTTATATCCAGTGGGCATTATATAAATAAAATTTTGTATAACGGGCATTATCACTTACAAAAAGGAGCCGATCCTGTAAAAGATCAGTCGTATTTTTTATGGGAGTTGGAATCGCATATAATTGAACGGATGCTCACTCCATTGGGGAATCTTACAAAAACTCAGGTAAAAAATTTTGCTTCAGAAAATGGATTTATCGATATTGCAAAGAACAATGAAAGCATGGGAATATGCTTTTTGCAAAACCTTGATTACAGGGAGTTTCTAAAGATAAATCTACCCGAAGAAACAATTAGAATTAAACCAGGATTGGTAAAAGACGAAACAAATAAGGTCATCGGTAAACATAATGGTTATATTTATTATACTGTTGGCCAAAAAAGAGATTTGTTTCTTGATTTACCGAGAGAAGCATATGTGAGTTCTATTGATCCGATAAACAACGAACTTACTATTGGTACCAAGAAATCATTAAATCAATCTAATATTTTATTGAAAGAGATACATTTAATAAATCCTCAGAGCCTAAATACAAATTCCAAGGTTAGTGTGAATATTAGGGGATATGGTTTAAACCCGCAAAAGCCAGCGATTATTAAAAGCATAAGTGATGATGGTATTGAAATTAAACTCGAATCACCTGCATGGGCTGTTGCACCTGGACAGCCTGTAGTTTTTTATGATAATGATATTGTTCTAGGTGGAGGAATAGCCGAGAGAAGCTGGTAAAATACGGTATCCCATTTTTATTCTCAAATAATGCAATAATTAGAAGATTTTCGTATGTGATCTCCTTGAGTGTTACGGATCTAGTTGAAAAGTTTAGGAGGTAAAAACAAAAATCCCGCTTTTCAGCGGGATGATCATTCTTTTGGCGGAGAAAGAGGGATTCGAACCCCCGGTACCTTTCAGTACAACGGTTTTCAAGACCGCCGCATTCGACCGCTCTGCCATTTCTCCGGGGGCAAAATTATAATTTATTTTCATTTGTGCAACGTTTTTAAAAAATTTAATTTTTTTTTGAGTCAAAACAGCGATTTTATATTTTTCTAAACTTAAAAAAACTCTATTTTGGACGTTTACAGTGCTTTTTAGCAAGAATTATTAACAAAATCATTAATTTTATCAATAAAAATGCATTTTTTTTTAAAGAACATTTGCTAAGCTCAATAAATACTCTATATTTGTATGTATGTAAGAAAATAATATTTACTAACCCTAAAAATTTTTTATTATGAACAAAGCAGAATTGATTGATGCAATTGCAAAAGATGCAAAATTAACAAAAGCTGATGCTAAAAAAGCTCTAGATGCTTTCATTAAAAGCACAACTACATCTTTGAAAAAAGGTAACCGTGTAGCTTTAGTTGGTTTCGGATCATTCTCAGTAGCTAAAAGAAATGCTAGAACTGGAAGAAACCCACAAACTGGTAAACCAATCACTATTAAAGCTAAAAAAGTTGTTAAGTTTAAAGCTGGTAGCGATTTAGCTGGTTCAGTTAACTAAAAAATACTTTTA
>JAVEZW010000161.1:0-8266 GCA_034002805.1 Bacteroidales bacterium
TAGCAATACCTTTATTTGTGTAATATTCACGAAAAGGGTCATATCCTTTGGCTCCGAATTCTTGTTCAGGAAGGAATATATTCAAGCATGCGACAATCAAACCAACAACAGCAATAATTGAAACTCCAATCATGAAATAATCTAATAGTTTTATTTTCATATTAATCTAGTTTGATATTGCTGTGTCGTTTTTTTATGCTTGCCCATAACGTTCAGCGCTAAAACTAGGTGGGCTTTCGCGCCAATTAGCCAGCGAGTGTTAGTTTATTTTTTTATTTTTATGTTTGTCACGTGAACTAGGCCCACTTAGTTTTAGCGTTTGTTACCGTTTCGTTTTTGAGAATTGAGTTCATTGATTTTCATTTTACACATATTCAAGTAGTTATTTGTCATTTCATTTTTTTGAGAGCGATAAATTTTCCTTTGTTTTTCGCTTTTCTAGACTCCTCACTAAATTTTCTATTCACGATAATTTGTCAACCAATAGCTCATTCTATACGGATTTGTCATAATTTTTAAAATTCCGATAAGTTAAAAACTTTTTCTTTTCAATATTTCACAAATTTTTCAAAAAGTGTTCATGAAATGATCAAAATCCCCAATTTTTTCCGCCAGTTTCTATGTTTTTTGAATTCTGATTTAATTTCAATAGTTGATGTTTAATGGAGTTAAATGTCTTGGATTAAGTTACTTAAAATGTTATCTTTAAACGTCTGTTAATTTAAAATTACCACTTATTTTTCTAAGTTGATTGAAAATCAGAACCGATAAACTTCCATTTTCATTTAAATTCAATAAACTTTTAAAATCACGCTTCATATTGTTAAACATTTATTTTTTTCGTTTCAAATTTCTATCCATTTTTTTTCTCACCAAAAATGAACGGTAACGGCTGAGGCTAAAAGCTGGCGGGCATTTCGGAGCACTTAACTGTCAACCTGCGATGAAGTTTATTAGATGCACTACCCTTCAAATTAGCACTTTCCGCCCGCTTGATTTTAGCCTTTGTTACAAGCTGGCCGTTCTTGTCATTAGTTATTCTGTCTTTCATTTTTGCTGCATCTTTTTTGTCTGCCGTGCGTAGGGGTAGACAAGCTCTTTTGCAGGTTTTGGTTTTAGCGTTGGCTGGTGCGACCTGAAAATGTGCTTGACTACGAAGCGTTAGCATAGTCATAGATTACTTCTTTTTAACAAAATCAACTCCTACACGAGCAGGATGTCCAAAAGCATGATTCGCAATTCTTTGTGCATAATCATTTCTTAATGTTGTAATATATTCAACATCAAAATAATTTAGGTTTTGGTCAAATTCCTCTTTTGTAAACTTATTTGTAATATCCCAAATTCTAATTTTATAATCTATCAGTTTATTATTTTCAACATTATAAACTTTCGGCTTAATATAATACGGTTTATATAAGAAACTAGTCAATTTAGTTTGATTTGTTGAGAGATTTAATATTGTTTGTTTTAAAGTTTTAATGTCGTTCTTTAACTTACTACAATCATCAGTTGAATTAGACAACGAAGGTTCTTTTATTTTTTTAATTTGTGGGTCATCAGTATTGCCCCAATATATTGCTTTTTCATTTGGTAAGTAGCTAATAAAAGCTGTATCTCCTAATATTAAAGCAAGTTCAATATCATTAAATTCAATACCTTTTACAAAATAATAATTATAATCTATTTTTTTGGGTTCGTAACAATCACACAAGGCTGTTATACATAAATAATACGTGTCATTTTTAGAATCTTTAAAAACATCACCAAAGTTCAAGTTTGGAAAATCACCTTTATGCAGACTTTTTACAGAAACAGAATTGTAAAAAATGTTTAGTTGGAATAAATCTTCATTGCTTACTGGTTCTTTTAATTCATCACTTTTATTATTCAAAAACTCAGTTTCTAATAATGCCAGCTTTGCCGTTCTTAACTTTAGAGTTGCTTGTTCTATAAGCAGTTTTTTTATAATTATTCCAAATTTTTTATCATCCTTAATGTGATTTCTAAACTGAAATAGAGCCTCTGTAGAAGATCTTAAAATTGTTTCATCAATAAATCGTTCATTTGAATTAAAAATTGATTGCATTTCTAATCCGAGCAATTGAAAGAAACTTGCTTTATTTAATATTACAGTCTTAGCAATTCTTTTCAATAGCTTTTGATAATCATTATCTTGATTTATTTCTTTTTTTAATGTAAAAACAAATGTATTGTTGATAATAAATGATTCATTTCCTGTATTAAAAACTTCATATTCAACTGTATTTTCTGGAATGATATATTTGTCAAGAGTGAGTGAAATATAAATAATGCGAAGCAACATAGCATTAGATTTCTGCCTTAATTTTTCAATAGGAAAACTCAAAACATCAATCTGGTTATCTTTAAAAAAGGAACTAATTTCGATGTCATCTTTTCCGAAAATCTTTTGAATTTCATCAAAAGTAATATGACCATATGCATCTTTAATTAATTCAAAATCATTTTTAGTCAAACCACAAAAATATGCATCTAAGAAATACGAAATGTTATTAAAATTATTTGAGCTAGAATAAACACAGCAGAAATTAACATAAGGAGTTTCTATTGCTTTATTAAGCAGTTTTAAAGAATATTCTTGACCAGCAATATCTGCCAATTCCCAATCTAAAAGAATTAAATCTCTGCTATTAAATAGATAGTTTAAGATTTCAGGATTTTCAGAATCTGCAATTTCAAATCTGTGAACAGCTAAACTTTTACCGTTTTTCTTAAATGTATTATAAAGGCTCTCAGATAATGTCTCTTCTGGAATTTGAGTATTAACAGGAGTGCCTGAAAAAAAGTTCTTAGCTTTTTCATCAATAAATATGGCAGAATTAATTGATGAATTTAATATATCAAATGCTTTTTGAATATACATACTATTTGGAAATTTGATTAATTATGAAGCAAGCTCCGTTTAATGAATTATACTTTTTGTCATTGGTGGCATAAATGTCCAAGGTAGCCTCATTTAAACTTTGTTTTGATAGATATAGCCCGATTCCTCTACCATTAGGACGTTGCGAATAAAATAATTCAAAAATCTTTTCTAATCGATAGTCTGGTATTTTCTCACCAGAATTAGCAATAATTATTTCATTTGTGTCTTCCCAATAGTCCAGCTTAATGATGCGTTGTTCTTTATTTCGCATCCAATAAATAGCATTATTTATTATATTAATAAATACGGTATGAATTACGGATTCCTTAATTGTGATAGAATGATTTTTAAATGAGTCCGATATGTCAAAGTGGATATTGTACTCTAATATTTGATTTTCAAAAAATTCTAGCAAATACTTGCAAATTACTCCACCAAGAATATCTTTAGCAAAAGCTCCAGAAATCCTGTATAAAGGAGATAGCAATGCATATTTATCTTCTAACTGTTTAAAGTTCTTTTCTAGAAAATTAAATTCTTTAATAGAGTTGACAGTTTCATTCTTACTTAATACGCCTAGTTGATTATTAATTTTCGCATATAGGTGATTAAACTCGTGGTCAATAATTTCTACTGCAATTCCTAATTGAGCCGTATCTCTTGTTTGTTCCCACTGATACTTCATTTGGTCATATTGTGCTTTGTAAGCACCTTGTAGTTGTTCTTCATCAATATTAAAAGATAACCGTTTTATATGCTCGACTAATGGGAATAATGTTTTATCTGCCTCTTCAGATAAACTGTTATATAGTTTTTCAATTTCATTAGTATATTGACTTACTTGTTCCTTGGAATTAATGCTGCCAACGATTCTTTCTTTATTTTCAATGAGTGTCGCAGTTAATCGTTTTGCTCTTTCTCTATAATCTTTCATTAAAGCATTAAATGTATCGTCAAGTTTTTGCTTGTTTTCATTAAGAGCCTTTTCTAAGGAAGAAATGTATCCATTATATTTTTTAGTAAAATCAATTTTTAAATCTCTAATTTCCAGCTTGTCCTGAGCTTTTTTATTCAATTCCACTCTCCGTGGAGCAACAAGTTCAATGTAATTATTTAGTCTATTTTCAAATTTGTATAATCTTTCGTTTTGAGTTTCAGTAGGTTTGTATCGTTTAGGAATTTTGGGTATTAATCCCTTCAATTCTAAATCCATTTTTTGGAGTTCATCTAAAATGTTTTCAACTTCGGAATATTTAACATTTATGCTATTTAGTTTTTCTTCCAAAATATCCAATAAATTTTCATATTTACGTTGATGCTCATCAAGTCTTTGAGGATAACTATTAAGTGATTTTGTAAATGCAATTTTTTCAGCTTTCTCCCTAGCTTTATCAGCTTGTATAGCATCATTTTGATCTTGAATTTCTTTTAGTTTATCTCTAAATATTGGTTGTTTGGGATCAGTCGCAAAAAAATCCTGTGCCAACACAACAAAAAAGTTGATTGCATCACTTGTAAACGCCCGATATTGAGCATTATTAATTAATCCTTCACGACTAGATTTATCTTTTAAATCAGAATTTATTTCACGTGTTAATTCTAAGTAACCAAACATTCTTCGATATGAGAAATAATAAGTTCCTGCTCTTTTGGAACGACGAAGCTCAAAGTTTAAAAAATCAGCATTTTCTCTACCATAAGGTAAAACTCTGAAATCATCCCTAAATACATATAAACCACCATATTCCTTAACCTTATTTGAAATCTTGCTAAATTGAATTTCAGATAACATGGATGATTTTTCATCTCCTTGTGAATACCCTAATTCAATTGGAATTTTTCCATAGAAAGAACGTTTATCTTTTTTTCTAGGATTTACATAAGAATAATCAATCGTCTTGTCAAATATTCTAATTGTCCCGTTAAAAGTACCATTACCATCAAATACCCCTTTAATGAAAACATCAGCTAAATCAAAATCAGAATGTATAAAAAATTCCCCCCTAGATTGAAGTAAATCAAAAGTTTCAGACTCTTTATGAATAAAAATATTTGTATTGATTTTTATAGCGTTTTCTTTAAAAGGGTTTGTAAATCCAGTCAAACTTGAAGTAACAAAGTTGTTATCGTCTAATTTGTCATCATCCTTTTCAGAAAGTTCAATGATTTGAGGTATCGGATTGAATATAATAAATAATGTTCCATGAGAATCGGCAGAATTAAAAAGCGAAGTAATTCTTTCTAAAATAGGCCCTTCTATTAATGTGTCATTTGTTTCAGAAATAATTTCATCTTTCAGAATTAATTGTTTTCCCTCCCAGATTGGATTTGAAACTAAATCAGTTTCATTATCAAAGTTTGATAAAAAATCTTTCTTTAAATCCGAAAACACATTTTTTAGTGTATTTAGATTATCAACTGATTTTAAGGGAATATTAATGTCATCTAAAAATAGATTGTAATTTTCTAATAATCTCCAATCAATATACAATGCTTGCAATGGATACCCTATTTTCTTTGTCAACATTAACATAGGATTTCCCAAGTACGCAACTGACAACCGACCGATTCCTTTTTCACCTGCTTTAATTCGAGGTCGTTTCCATAAAGTCTCTTCTGATTCAATTTCTAATTCGGCTCTTGATTTTGAATCAGTACCCAACACTAACCATTTGTCTAAAATATCTGAACTAGACATTCCTTTTCCATCATCGGAAAGAATAAAGTATGATTTAGTAAGTCCATTATATCCTTCTTTAAATAAATCGGCTCTAAGATTATCGGCATAAGCATCATAACCATTTTTCCACAATTCAGTGATGGCTGTTGGTAAATCGGCAATTTGACCTTTACCAAGTAAATCTACTGCTCTAGCTTTAGTTCTAAATTGCATTTGAATGATTTTTTACGATTGCTTGACCAATCCTTTTAGCATATTCTGGAGGAACAGCATTACCTATAAGTCGAGCTATTGATGAATGACTAGTGCCATAAAACTTATAATCTTTTGGAAATGACTGTAAAGTAGCACCTTCTCGTAAAGACAATGCTCTATCCTCCTCTGGATGTACAAATCTACCATTTGAAACACTAAAGAATTTAGTTGTTATTGTTGGGGATGGTCTATCCCACCAAAGACGACCAAATGTGTCTTTAAATGAACTGTCTCTACCTATAAAACATGAAAGTTGCAATTCGGAATCTTTAGCAAAGCCAAGGCGATTTCCTCCGTCTTTTTTTACCTTTTGTAATCTTTTCAATGTTAAATTTGAAACGCTAGGAGCAGAATGTAGAAATTCGGTATCATCAACAGTCCCTGCTGAAATCATACTAAATCCATTATTAATCCCAAGAACATCTTTTACAACAAGTTTTTTGTCTTCTTTTTTGGGAAAAATTTTGATTTTACTAATTCTATTTGCAACTAAAGTAAATCTTTTTCTACTTTGGGGCACACCATAATCATTTGTATTGTGAACTTCAAAGTGAACGAAATATCCTGAATCTTCTAGCCAATCAATAAATGACTCAAGCCCACTTTCTTTCTTTTTTCGTAATACACCAGGTACATTCTCTACAACAACATATCCAGGATTAAAATACTTTACAAATCGTTCGAATTCAACAAGCAAGTTTTTTGATTTTTCTGATTTTTTCTTATCTGTATTTATTATACTCCAAAATTGGCATGGACTACAACCAATCAAAATTAAATCATCATCATTTCTATTTAGATTTAATTTATCTTGTAATTGATTTTCATCTAAATCAAAAACATCGGCTTGAATAAACTTTCCAACACCAATATTTGCTTCGTATGTTTCTTTGCAATTAATTTCGTAATCAATACCAGCAAGAATATCCACACCCGCCATTTTCATGCCGTAACTCATTCCGCCTCCACCGCAGAAAAAATCAACAGCTTTTAATCTATTTTGATTTTCAATATTATTTAAATTCATTTTGTCGGTATTAATAACTCTCTGATGTCAATCTCAAGTAGTATTGACATTTCTAATAATGTTTCTAAAGAAGGCTGTCTTTCATTTGTACACCATTGAGAAACTGAAGAAGGATTCTTCTTTAATTTCTCAGCGAGCCATTTGTTTTTAATTTTCTTCTCAGCGAGTACAACTTTAATCCTATTTATTTCTCTATTTGTCACTTTAATTGTATTTTACGCAAATATATTAACTTATTTGTGAATAAAATTATAATTATTAAATTATTTTCAAAAATATTTTAGCACGTGCGTCAGAAAAAAAAACAGCTCTTTTGAAAGCCGAAGTATCGGATTGTGTGTCGGGGCTTGCAAATGTGCTGTTTTGTGTGTCGGCATTTTTTCATTTTTCTTCTTTGTCTTTATGCAGCAAAAATTTCATTGTCATTCTGTCGTTGTCTTTTTTCTTCGGCTTGCTTGTAACGGTTGGCGCTAAAACTAGGTGGGCTTTCGCGTCAATTGGCCAGCGAGTGTTAGTTTATTTTTTTATATTTTTTGGTTGTCTACGTGGACTAGGCCCACTTAGTTTTAGCGTTTGTTATGCACATGGCTTTACGTTCGCTCCACTTTTTCTATGTTTGAAGTATTCCAAAATTTCTTCTTTTGTCATTTTGGATAACTTTTCACTTAACTTGTCTCTCTGTTGACGCATAAATTTTACAGCGTCAAATGTTTTCTTAATCGTCTTCATATTTGCTAAATTCTCTAGGTGAACGAATTTCTAATTGTTTGTATCCATTTTTGATATTAATAGAGTTATATCCTCTTATTCTCTCAATGTTAACAATATGTTTAAAGTTCCAACTTATTAAAAAATCTGCTCTATTAATTGTCGCTAGAGCAATATGTAAACAGTCGGCAAAATTTGTTTTTCCGACAACCTTTTCTGTGATATATTCTGAAGCGAGATCAATCGCTTCATCCGTTGTCTCAATAAATTCAGTTTGTTCTACTTTAATTTTTTTAACAAGATCTCTAATTTTTTCAGGAGCGTTCTCCAGTTCTTCTTGAGTCACAGTTGAATAAAGAATTATATAATCACCTGAATAAATTCTGTCGAATAATGGAATAGTATGTTCCATAAATTCTTCATCAAAATATCCACCAAATACTGATGTGTCTATATAAATCCTTTGTTTCATTTGTCAAATTTGTAATAACCTACAAATATACTACATTTTTTTATTTATTTTTCTGCCGAATTTACGAATAAATTTTCAAAGCCTTGTGCATAACGGCTGACGCTACCCCAAGTGTGGGCAATGGCGTCAATTGGCCAGCGAGTGTTAGTTTATTTTTTTATTTTTTTGTTTGTCACGTGGAGTAGGCCCACATTGGGGGTAGCGTGTGTTAGCGTG
>JAVEZW010000162.1:0-8264 GCA_034002805.1 Bacteroidales bacterium
TTATATTACAATCATGTGCAAAACAGTCGTAAACAGGACAAAGCCATAAAACCCCACGCTCTCGATCATTTTCGATATTAAGTTTAATACCCGGATGTCCATTGACCTCATGAGTCTCATCCATAAGCGATGTACCACAGTGAGGACATTTAACTGATAATACAATTAGTTTTTTCATGGTAGTTTTAGTTTTTGGTACGACTTATACTCTTATTTTTCTACGTTAATTAACTTATAAACATGGAATTACATTATTTAAGTAATTCGCATAATTTTATTGTTACTTTTTTCACACTGTTATTCAATTAACAACACAATCTTCTATAAGTATCAGTCTCACTTTTCTAAATATAGGATTAGCCAATATGCATAAACATGACATTTATTATAAAAGATCATGATAAAAATCATCTTTTAAAATTGATTTGACTTAAAATGATTCTAATAGGCTTTATACAAATATACTAAATACTTGTTTTAAGATAAACGTAGGTTGGTATTTATAATTAATCTAAAAATAGATAACCTTTAGTGAGATTATTCTTTTAAAGACAGACTTATTTTAATGCTATTAATTATAAAATCCTTAGAATAATAGTTTTTGCTATAAAGTATTTATTTGCTAGGTTTTGACGATTGTAAATTTTATTTTTGTCGTTCTATATTACAGAGAAAGGACGGAACTGGTGTTCCACCTGGTCTTCAAAACCAGTAGCAGACGGATAAAACCGGCTGTGGCAGGTTCGATTCCTGCCCTTTCTGCAAATTACTAATTATGCCAAACTGCAATTACAGAATATGAAATCAAAAAAGGAGGATTATAAAAGCCTTCCAGCCGTTGATAAACTTCTGTCGTTACAAGAAGTTAAGTTACTTGTTTCCTGTCATGGTAAAGAGTTAGTTCTTTATTCTATTCGTAATACACTTGATTTTTTCAGATCCAAAATTAGCCAGGGCGAAAACCCACCTACACAAAATGAAATAATACAAAGGATAAAAGAATCTATCCAGCTTTATGGTGGCAGAAGCTTAAAAAAAGTTATTAATGCTACTGGTATAATTATTCACACCAACCTTGGAAGAGCACCATACGGCGAGGATTTAATCAATGATTCTTCTACTGCACTCATCGGTTATAACAATCTTGAATTTGATTTATCTAAGGGTGTTCGGGGAAACCGAAACAATCATGCATCCGAAATAATCAAGTTTTTAACCGGAGCCGAAGATGTACTTATTGTTAACAATAATGCTGCTGCAGTAATGCTTGTTTTGAGAGCTTTTGCCAAAGGCAAAGAGGTTATTGTTTCGAGAGGCGAACTGATAGAGATTGGCGGATCATTTAGAATACCTGAGATAATGGCTGCATCGGATTGTAAAATGATTGAAGTGGGTGCTACAAATAAAACCAAACTGGATGATTACCAAAAAGCGATAAGCAAAAAAACAGCTATCCTTTTTAAAGCGCACAAATCAAATTATGTGATATCGGGATTCACGAAAGAAGTTGGATTGGAAGAATTGTCAGCACTGGGAAAAGAAAATAAAATAACTGTTTTGTACGATCTAGGATCAGGCTTACTAAGAAAAATAAGTCATCCTGCTTTTAATGATGAGCCTACAGTTAAGGAATCAATTGAAAAAGGAGCCGATCTGGTTTGTTTCAGTGGTGATAAATTATTGGGTGGTCCACAGGCAGGAATTATTGCTGGGAAAAAGCATCTCATCGAAAAACTCAAAAAAGAACCCATGATGAGGGCGCTACGAGTTTGCAAAACAACATTTGCCCTTCTCGAAACAGCTTGCACTTATTATTTAGATGATGCAATCCTGAAAGAGAAAAATATCATCTTTAAAACCTTTAGCCGATCCCAGAAAGAGTTAAAAGACACAGCAGAAGCTATTTCTAGCATCTTGAATAAAAAAGATATTACAACAGCAGTTATTCAAACCAAAGGTCAGTGCGGCGGAGGAACTCTTCCTGATAAAGAGATTGACAGTTATGCAGTAATGATTAAAAACGAATCATCGAATAAAATTCGATCTGGATACGCAGAAAAAATGTTCCATGGATTATTGATGCACGAAAAACCTGTTTTGGGAGTATTGAGCAAAGGAAATATCCACTTTGATGTATTAACTATTTTTAATAACGAGCAGGAAGAACTTATTCAGACAATTTGCGAAGTGCATAATTACGTTAGTTCTTCAGAGAAAAAGAAATAGCGATGAAACATCTGATAATGGGAACAGCCGGACATATTGATCACGGCAAAACATCTCTGATAAAAGCATTAACGAATATCGACTGTGATACACACAAGGAGGAAAAGAGACGTGGAATTACAATAAATCTTGGGTTTTCATATCTAAACCTACCTAACGGCGAATCGATAGGAATTATTGACGTTCCGGGCCACAAGGATTTCATAAACACCATGGTTAGTGGAGCTTGCGGAATAGACTTTGTTTTACTTGTAATTGCTGCTGACAGTGGAATTATGCCACAAACCATCGAACACATTAATATTATCACAGCATTAGGAATAAAAAGAGGTATTGTTGCGCTTACAAAAATCGATTTGGTTGATGATGAACTGATTGAAATGGCGAAGTCTGAGATTTTAGAATACCTAAAAAAAACATCGCTAAAGGATGCTCCCATTGTTGGTGTTTCGGCTATAACCGGAACAGGAAAAGATGAACTGATTCAGGCGATAGAGAAAATCATAGCAGAGGTCGATGAAAAAGAAAACAGTAGCTTGTTCAGAATGTATATCGATCGAATTTTTAGTGTTAAAGGATTCGGAAGTGTAGTTACCGGATCTGTTTTAAGTGGATCAATACAAACCAAAGATGAAGTTTTTTTATTACCTGGGAACAATGAGAAACTCAGAATACGTTCTATAGAAAGACATGGCAAACCAGTAGAATCGGTTGTTGCAGGCGACAGAGCAGCTATAAATCTAATCGGGCTAAATAACGAGGATTTTGAGAGAGGAATGATTATCTCAAATAAATTTTTAGAAGAAACGAGCATGATTGATGCACAGGTTTCGCTTTTCGACAATAACATTTCTCTCCCACTGTGGTCAAATATTACATTCCATACAGGCACTTTTGATTGTCAGGCCCGAATGCACCTTATAAACAAAGCAACCATTCAGCCTAACGAAGAAGCCATTGTGCAAATTCATTTAAGAAAACCTGGAATATTCATTAACAAAGATAAATTCATCATCAGAAATTCATCCGGAGACATTACTTTGGGAGGTGGATTTGTTATGGATGCAGCACCATTGCATCACAGGAGAAGAACACCAAAGCTTATTGATAGCTTGACACAGCTCTCGGAGCATATTTTAAGTGAACAAAGCATTAAAGAAATGATCAATGGTGAACTAAAAAAAGAGTTCAAACCTTTTGGCATTGAGGAAATAAGCAATAAGTTGAATATCCCTGTTGATGAAATTAAAAATGAGATTAACAAAGGGAGATGCAATTTTGGAGTTTATAAATCAACAGAATGTGTTATATTAATTAGCACAGGTAACGACAATTCATTTCAGGAAAAGCTACTGAATATTTTAAAAGAACATCACGAAAAAAATAAAATATTCCCTAACGGACTGGATGTTAATGAAATAACTGGCAAGATTGGTTTTTCGAAATTAAAAACAGAGAAACTTTATATTGAGCTCCTGCTCCAGAAAATGCTTTCAGCTAATCTGGTTGAGAAATATAAAAACACCTGGATTATTGCAGGCCATAAACCTATACTCGATAATCAAACTAAAAAAGAGATTGACTGGCTTGAGAATGAGATTAGAAGATACGAAACCGAAAAACCTGTAATTACTGAAATAGAAGAAAAAGCGGTAAATAATAAAATACAAAAGAATAAGCTCAAAATGTATTTGTCGTACCTTGCCAGTATTGATAAGATTCAACTCTTTCAGAATGATTTTGTCCATTCCAGTATCATCAATAAATTCAGGGTTGATTTGTTGAAAAAGCTTTCAGTAAAAAATGAAGGGTTGGATTTTAATGAGTTCAAGGAAATAATTGGAGGAACAAAGAAGTTCAGAGCGCTACTTACCGATATGTTTGAAAACGAGAAGATTATTACAGTTCAGCGTGGCGCAGGCGTTGACACAACGAAATTTTTTATTACACAAACAGGAAAAAAACGAATAAGTGAACATTTATCTTGATAATTCAGCAACATCGTGGCCTAAACCACCATCGGTAGTTGATGCAATAAGCAACTACCTGAATAACTATGGAGGAAGCCCAGGCAGATCTGGCCATCATTTTACGCTAAAGGCGGCTACAGAGGTTTTTGAAACACGCGAATTATTGGCTTCTCTTTTTAACGCTCCTTCGTCAGACAGAGTTATATTTACCGCTAATGCAACACAGGCAATTAATACAGCATTGTTTGGATTATTAAAACACGGTGACCACGTGATTATTAGTCACATGGAGCATAATTCTGTTGTAAGGCCTTTGCGACATCTTGAGCAGAATGGAACAATAGAACTCACAATTGTTGATTGCGATGAAGAAGGATTTATAAATATTGAGACTCTAAAAAACAGTTTTAAATCCAATACAAAACTAGTAGTAACTATGCATGGTTCGAATGTAACAGGAACCATTCAACCAATTAGTCAGATTGGCGAAATCTGCAAATCGAAAAAGGTGTTGTATATGGTTGACGCTGCACAAAGCGCAGGTATTCTGCCAATCGATATGCAAAAAGAAAATATTGATATACTTGCGTTTACGGGACATAAGGAACTTTACGGTCCTTCGGGGATTGGTGGATTGTGTATTAAAGATGATCTACAAATTGAATCGTTATTGTTTGGAGGAACAGGGAGCAAATCGGAATCAGAAACCCATCCCCTCTTTTATCCTGACAGATTAGAAGCTGGAACATTAAATACAGCAGGCATTGTGGGGCTAAAAGCAGGTATTCAGTATATTTTAGATCACGGAATGAACAATATCCTTGAAAAGCAGGTTAAACTTACAGAATCTTTTTTAAGTGGAATAAGAGATCTTGATGGTGTAATTATCTATGGGCCAAAAGAAAACAAAGAAAGACTTCCGATAGTTTCGTTAAATATAAAAGATAAAATGCCCAGCGATGTTGCCTATGCACTCGATAAAGAATATGGAATTATGACCCGGGCCGGATTACATTGTTCTCCATTGGCGCATAAAAACATTGGGACTTTTCCACATGGAACTGTTCGTTTTAGTATGGGAAGTTTTACAACACAAGAAGAAATTGATTATACCATTGATAAAATAAAGCAATTATTATGAAAACCATTGATGCCAAAGGGAAATTATGTCCGATGCCTTTAATAATGACAAAGAAAGCTTTGGGTGAATTAACCGAAAACGAATCACTTGAAGTTATCATGGATAATGAAACATCGGTAAAAAATGTCACCAGATACCTCGAGGAGTTAGGAATGAAACCGACTATTGAGAAAAAAGGTTCCAATTTTCATGTTTTTGTAAACAAAACTGGCGAAGTATCTGAAAATGTTAAAGTTGAAGATTTTTGTACTATCGATAACGATAAACTTTCGGACTATATAATTTCGTTTCAGAAAAACAAGTTGGGCGAAGGCTCCGACGAGCTGGGTACTATTCTGGCAAAAGCATTTATTAATACGTTGCCTGAAATTGATGTAAAACCTAAAAAACTGATATTTTTAAATTCAGGAATTTATCTGGCCCTCAAAGATTCACCTGTTATTGATACACTAAAAAAGCTGGAGGAGATGGGTATCGAAATTTTAGTTTGTGGTACTTGTCTTGATTATTTTAAAAAGAAAGAAGAACTTGGAGTTGGAATCGTTTCGAACATGTATGTTATTCTTGAATCGTTGAGTAAGGCTTCGAAAGTGATTTATCCATAGTAAAAGATTATATTAACAATGTAATTAGAACATATAGATTGGGCTAAAGCCCAACAAAGCCTAAAGCTTCTAACCCCAGCCTTAAGGCTGGGGTTAGATAATAAAACCATAAATGGACTTTAGTCCACTTATTAATAAAAAAATCAATCTTTTATGAGATACTTTATACTGATTTTTGAATCAACACATCATGTGTTAAAAGCCGAAAAGGTTTTTACCGGAATGGGTATTAAATTCGACAGCATGCCTGTACCAAAAGAAATATCATCAGATTGCGGAATAGCTATTAGGATTGATCCTGCTTTGTTTGATGAACATCTCATAACATCAATCCTTAAGAAAAACGATATCAATTTTCAGTTACACGAAAAGATTTACAAATGAAACCATACGACCTTTTAAGTACTGTTGAATATGGCGGATGTTCTGCAAAACTTTCGGCGAATGAGCTAAGTGCTGCATTGGCAGATCTGCCAAAAACACCACATAAAAATTTACTCGTTGATATTGAAACACACGATGATGCAGGTGTTTATAAGATTAATGATGAGTATGCATTAATCCAAACCACCGATTTTTTCCCTCCTGTTTGCTCCGATCCTTATGAGTTTGGCCAGATTGCTGCAGCAAATGCACTGAGCGATGTTTATGCTATGGGTGGTGAAGTATTAACTACATTAAATATTGTTGCTTTTCCTGCTAAAGTTCCACTTGATGTTTTAAAAGAAATACTAAGAGGTGGAATAGACAAGGTTATTGAAGCTGGAGGAACAATGATGGGCGGCCATACCATTGTTGATGATATTCCCAAATATGGATTAGCAGTGACAGGCTGGATTCATCCCGATAAAATAATTACCAATGCAGCCGCAAAACCAGGCGATGTGCTTATACTTACTAAACCAATTGGTGCAGGAATAATTATGGCGGGGAAAAGGATTGGTGAAATTGAAGCTGAAAATTACCAACCTGTTTTAGAAAGCATGAAACAGCTAAATAAAGAAGGTGGTCGAATAATGCAAAAATATGGAGTAAAATGCGCCACAGACATTACCGGGTTTGGATTATTAGGACATGCTCTTAAATTAGCTATGGGAAGTAATGTTACCTTAAAAATAGATTCAAAACTCGTTCCTGCTTTTGATGGTTCGATGGGACTTATTGAGTTGGGATGTATTCCTGGTGCATGTTTCCGTAATCTCGAATATGTTGAAAATGATTGTGCTTTTGAAAAATCGTTAAGTCACAATCATAAAATGCTTTTATTAGATGCTCAAACTTCAGGAGGATTGCTGATTTGCTGTAATAAAAATGATGTCAACGATATGATTAAGGATCTTTCCGAAGCAGGTTATCCCAAAGCAGCTATCGTAGGAAGTGTTATCGAAAAGGGGAATAAACACTTAGTTATCTATTAAACTAAAATTGTTATTGCGAACGAAGCAAAAAAGCGAAGAGAGGCAATCCTTACAGACTGCTTCTCTTCGCTTCGCTAATAGTGACAAACACCGTATTATCTCACTATCTTCATCTCATCCACCAGATGTTTTGCTCCGGCATATTTATCAATGATAAATAGTACATATCGAATATCAAGTGTAACATTACGACTAAAATCAGGATCGTACATCATGTCACTCGCAATGCCTTCCCATGCCCTGTCAAAGTTAAGACCGATTAAGTTACCATTGGCATCCAATACCGGACTTCCTGAGTTTCCTCCGGTAGTATGATTTGTAGCAACAAAACATACTGGTACAGAACCATCTTTGGCATACATGCCGTAGTCTTTTTGTTTGTAGATTTCCTTTAATCTATTTGGAACATCGTAATCATAAATTGCAGGATTATCTTTTTCAATAACTCCATCAAGTGTTGTATAATGCAAGTATTTTACTCCATCCTTCGGATAATATCCTTTTACTTTTCCATAAGCCACACGCATAGTGAAGTTAGCATCAGGATAGAATTTTTTCTGAGGTTGCATCTCGCGTAAACCATTCATGTAAATATTATACAAACTGTCGTTTTTAGATGATATAGAATAGTATTTATCAGCTACTTTGCTTTTAAACACCTGTAAAAACGAAGAATACAAAGAATATACCGGATCATTTTTCAGCTCATTTGCACGCTGAATTGAATAATTATTCAACAAATCATTTATTTTATCAGGTTTATTGAAAATCGTTTCTTTTGTAATCTTTTCGACAAATTTTTCGAAATCTCCATTATATTCTGATTGAATTGTTGCATAAACTTCCGGATAAAACTCCTGCCCTACACCACCAAAATACATTGGTAACAATGCTTTAAAGATAT
>JAVEZW010000163.1:0-8260 GCA_034002805.1 Bacteroidales bacterium
TTTACTACCGGATTGTAGTAAACGTGCATCAGCTTAATCTCCGCATTTAGCTTTTCAGCTAACCCGATAGCGTAACGGCATGCATTAACTGAATAATCGCTAAAGTCTATTGGTACAAGTATTCGTTGAACACCCTGATTTGTTTCGGTTTGTTCATCCTGATATTCATCGCGCCAATTTTCGCTTACTTTTTCAACTATTCGTAGCGCTTTTTCGAGATCGCGTGATGAAACCTGCACTTTTACACCTCCAGAGATAGTTGAATGTATCAGATTGATATTTTTCAGATAACACTCAATCCCTTCTGATTCGAGCCTTGTTCTAAGAATCTCAGCTCTGGCATAATTGTGTATTGCTATGGTTATTAATTTTTCTTCCATAATTCTATGATTTTTACGAATTCAAAATTCTGATTAAAATTTTGAAACAATGATGGTTATGTTTTCCGAAATTCTTTCTGCAGTGATATGTCTTGATGTTTTTCTCCATAATTATTAATCATTTCGAAAAATTAAGAATTCAAAAGAATATGCAGCAAGAGAGTAGGTAGATTCCGATATAAATTACAACTTTTTACAAGTAAAATCAAGTTTAATTAATTCTTTTTGGCAATAAAAGGTTTTAGCCTCTTTATTATCGCTGTAAAAATATTATTTTTGTCAGGATACTAATGAAATAATGGATTATGGATATCAGAAGAAGTTTTATTAAAGATTTATTAAAATCAACCGAAATTAACAAAACGGTTAATGTAAAAGGCTGGGTAAGAACCAAGAGAGACAATAAACAAATTGCATTTATTGCGATAAATGATGGATCAACCATAAACAATATACAGGTAGTTCTTAACCTGGAAGGATTTGATGAAAATAAATTTAAGTTAATTACCACCGGTTCGAGTTTAAGTGTAACAGGAACTCTTGTTCAATCAATGGGAAAAGGACAAAGCGTTGAAATACAAGCCTCAGATGTTGAGTTATACGGAACCGCTGATCCTGAAACTTATCCTTTGCAGAAAAAAGGACACACGCTTGAGTTTTTAAGAGAGATCGCCCACCTACGATTCAGAACAAATACATTTGGCGCGATATTCAGAATTCGCCATGCCATGGCTTTTGCTATTCATAATTACTTTAATAATCATGGATTTTTTTACTTGCATACACCTATAATTACCGGATCGGATGCCGAAGGAGCTGGTGAGATGTTTCGTGTTTCGACACTCGACATTCATAATCTGCCAAAAACCGAAGATGGTAAAATAGATTTTACACAAGATTTCTTTGGTCACGAAACAAATCTTACCGTATCAGGACAATTAGAAGCAGAGCTTGGTGCAACTGCCCTGTCGAATGTTTATACTTTCGGCCCAACATTCAGAGCCGAGAACTCAAATACTCCAAGACATTTGGCTGAGTTCTGGATGATTGAACCCGAGATGGCTTTCTACGACATTCAGGATGATATGGATTTGGCAGAAGATTTTCTGAAATATCTTATTTCGTATGCCCTTGAGAACTGCAAAGACGATCTTGAATTTTTAAATAACATGTACGACAAAGAATTGATCGAACGATTGAAATTTGTTGTATCGAATAACTTCGAACGAATTGGATATACCGAAGCTATTGACATATTGACCAAATCAGGCCAGAAATTTGAATACCAGGTTAAATGGGGATCTGATCTTCAGTCGGAGCATGAGCGTTTTTTAGTTGAAAAACATTTTAAAAAGCCAGTTATTGTAACCAATTATCCAAAAGAGATAAAAGCTTTTTATATGAAACAAAATGAGGACGGAAAAACAGTACGTGCCATGGATGTTTTATTTCCCCGCATTGGTGAGATTATTGGTGGTTCGCAACGCGAAGAAAACTACGATAAACTTGCTCAGCGAATAAAAGAAATGGGGATCCCAGAAAAAGAGATGTGGTGGTATTTAGAAACTCGTAAATTTGGAACCGTACCTCACAGTGGATTTGGATTAGGATTCGAACGACTTATATTATTTGTAACAGGAATGGCTAACATCCGCGATGTAATTCCGTTCCCCAGAACACCGAAAAACGCCGAATTTTAACTATATTTAGGAATATTTAAATTCAGATGTTAAAGCAAAGTTTACAGCAAAAGTTATTACAAAAGCTGTCTCCTCAACAAATTCAGCTCATTAAGCTATTGGAAATACCTACCATTCAGCTAGAGCAAAGAATAAAGCAGGAGCTGGAAGAGAATCCTTTGCTTGAAGAAGGTGCTGAGGAAAATGATAATTTAGATGAAAACGAATATGAGGAAGAGATAAACGAAGATAACCTGAACGATGACAGTACAGATGAATTTTCGCTCGAAGATTATATTAACGAAGAAGATATTCCATCCTATAAATTAGTAGCAAATAACCACTCTAAGGATGACAAAAAAGAAGAAATCCCTTTCACAACAGGTGTATCTTTTCACGAACATTTGCAGAATCAAATAGGACTGAGAAACTTAACCGAGAAAGAGCAGGTTCTTGCGTGGTATCTTATCGGCAACATTGATGATGATGGTTATATACGAAGAAAGTTGGAAGCAATTGCCAACGATCTTTCGTTTTCGCAAAATATAGAAACAACCGAAGAAGAGTTGTTGGAAGTATTGCGTGTTATTCAGGATCTGGAACCCTCAGGAGTTGGTGCACGCAGCCTACAAGAGTGTCTTTTACTACAGATTAACACCAAAAATCAGGATGCTCCGGAAATAGTTTTAGCCTATAAAATACTTAAATATTATTTTTTAGAATTTACTAAAAAGCATTACGACAAAATAATTACCCGGCTTAATATTACTGAAGAAGAGCTTAAAACAGCCGTTGATGAGATTTTAAAATTAAATCCCAAACCCGGAAGTAGCCATTCCGATTCACAATCGAGGATAATCCAGACGCTAGTACCAGATTTTATGCTCGAAAATAAGGATGGACAATTAATCCTGTCATTAAATTCGAAAAATGTACCAGAGCTTCGGTTAAGCAATGCATACAATGATCTTATTCAGACATATACTAAGAGTAATCGTAGCGATCGAACCAAGGGCGAAAAAGAAGCTATTTCGTTTGTAAAACAAAAACTCGATTCGGCAAAGTGGTTTATTGATGCAATAAAACAACGACAAAACACCTTGTTTATCACCATGAATGCGATAATCGATTACCAGTATAATTATTTTCTCGATGGTGATGAGTCTTTCTTAAAACCAATGATTTTAAAGGATATTGCCGAAAAAACAAACCTTGATATTTCAACTATTTCGCGTGTAGCTAATAGCAAGTATATTCAAACTCATTTCGGTATTTTTCCGTTAAAGTATTTCTTTTCTGAAGGGCTGCAAACCGAATCGGGCGAAGAAGTATCAACACGCGAAATTAAATCGATACTAAAAGATTGTATCGAAAACGAAAACAAAAAGAAACCACTGACAGACGATCGACTAACAATTATTTTAAAAGAAAAGGGATTTCTGATTGCCCGCCGTACAGTAGCTAAATATCGCGAACAACTTAACATACCTGTGGCCCGACTAAGAAAAGAACTATAACAATGACAAAATTTATCGCAAAAACTATTTCTGTTCTTTTTCATCCACTGATACTGCCAACCTTAGGAGTTCTAATTCTTTTTAATTCTGGGAGTTATATCGATTTTTTACCTTTTAGTGCAAAAAAAATAATTTTGATTATCGTTTTTGTTAGTACGTTTATTTTGCCATTAACATTTGTGCCTTTTTATTTATTTCAAAATATCATCTCAACAGTTCAAATGGATAGTCACAAAGAAAGGCTGGTTCCGTTTTTTATTTCCTTCTGCCTTTATGTGTTTTGTTATTATCTGTTAAACAGAATTGGTTCACTTGCAATCATAAACTGGATGATCCTCTCGGGAGCCATTTCGGTTCTTTTATTATTTTTGATTTCTATCAAATGGAAAATAAGTGCACATATGATTGGTTTAGGTGGATTAACGGGTACTATCATTGCCCTATCATTTTTGCTCAAAGTAAATTTGCAGTACTATTTAATTATAGCAGTTCTGATTTCGGGTATTGTGGCCTATTCACGATTAACCCTTAGCGCTCACAACCCAAAGCAGATTTACTCGGGCTGGTTGGTTGGATTAATTTCTACGTTTGTGGTTCTTTATTTTATTTATCCGGTTTTCCAGATCTAAAATACATTGAGTTAACGCGGCTCCTTGATCATCTCTATTTTCAGCATTAAAACTTATTTTATTTTGCATAGCGTTGTCAATACAAAACTCATTTTGCGAGATTGAATAAAACAACCCTTTTTTATGAAGATATTCAGAAAGATACTCTTGCTCAGTTTGTCCCGGCGTAGGAATTAATACTGCTGTTTTTCGTAGTCTTATCATATCCATAATGGAGCTATAACCCGACCGGCAAATAATAAAATCAGAATCATCGATTAATTCCTGGAGTTTTATTGAATTGAGCCTTTCAAATACATCAATATTTTCAGTTGGCTGAAGTAAATTGCCATCCTGAATACCCCGAACAAAAGCTGCTTTATAATTCTTTATTTTTAATTGACTGTAAATTTTTAGCTCGAGCAATGATCGTTGAGGCTCCGGACCAGACAAAATAACTGCAAAGTCGTATTTCTTTTTTGTAATACCAGATTGATTTGTAGCCTTAAATCTCGATAATGGTCCTATAAAAACCTGATTTGTAAGAGTTAATGAATGTGATAATTCACCCGAATAATTAATCTCTCCTGGCAAATCAGGTATCCAGCACTCATCATAATGTCTAATAATTGACTTTACAACTATCTGAAATAACGGCTCCAATAATTTTAGATAGCCCGGAAACTTAACCCTTAGTTGATGAGTAACAAAAACAGAGTGCGCTGATTTGCTCCATAAACCATATCGGTTATCAGAAATTACACAATCTATGTGTTCCTGTTGAACAAGCTTTTTAAGAGTAAGATGTTCTTTAATGGTTGAGAGAATCATGGCCGGAACAACTCTTATCATGCTAATTACCTGAGAATTGCGACAAGAATACCTAACTTTATATTGAGGAAGCAAAATACTTTTTAAATTAGGAAACTCTTTACGCAAAAAGTCCAGGGCTTCTCCATCAGCAGCAATTATCACTTCAATTTGCTGATCAAGAAGTTGCTGAATAACGGGAATCATTCTGGTTGCATGACCTAATCCCCAATCTAAAGGACAAACCAATATTTTCAGATTTTCATTCATTGACTTTTAAGCTCCTTTAAACTAAAACCCGAACGCTGCTTTTTTCCCTAATTTGCATTGTTCCAAAATCAAAATCAGAAATTAAATTTAATCCGGGCTTTTTATTTATTTCGAGCGATCCTACAGACTGATCAATTTTTAGAGCACGAGCTCCATTAATGGTTGCCCATTGCAGAATGGTTTCAAAAGGAATTGAAGGACTTAACTTAACCAGGGCTTTCATCTCATCTAAAATCGAAAGCTTATAATTAGATGCTAAACTATCGGTTCCAATCGTAACTTTATCAGTAAACGAAAGAAAATGATCTAATTCTGGATATTTGTTTTCGATATAATAATTAGATATCGGACAAAGCACAAAATATGGATCTTTAAATTCGTTATTAATTGCCTCTATTTCATTTTTAGTACTATATAAGTTATGTACAAACAAGCAGGCATTTTCTTTTGGTAGTTGCCGCAAAAGAAAGTCATTAGAATTTTTGCCTGTTGGAGTCCAATCCTCCAAACTTATACCTATAGAACTGAACAAATCAACAAGTTCGCCTTTTTTATTCCTAAACATGTTGTTTTCTGCCTCTGACTCCTGATTATGAATTGATAGGATGGAATTGTTTTCAACTGCAAATCTGGCAAGTAAATCGAATAAGTATTCGGATACAGAATAAGGAGCATGAGGAACCATTGATGCAGACAATCCCATATTTTTAAAATCCTGATAAAGTTGCAATCCTTTGTTAAAAATGTCGGTTGCATTTTTACCTAGCCCAATAAGCTCGATTAGATTATGATAGTATATTTTACTTTGAGCTTTTAAATCAACAGTTATAGAACTATTAACTATATCAGCAACAGCCACAATACCATTTTGTTGCATTAATCCATCGTGAAATGAGGCGGCAGCAATTGCTTTTTCAGTATCAACCTGCTTTTTATAACTAATCATCTGACTAATAAATCCAGGGATAGTTAGACCTGGTGACACCTGACCTTTTAATTCGGATAATTCAAGATGACAATGAGTATTAACAAATCCGGGAACAATTACACCATTATAAAACTCAAGGTTGCGAGATTCGGTTAATTGACCTTTTGTATCGATAATACTACAAATAGAGCCATCATCATTCAGCTCAACAATACCATTTTTAAGAGGAGGGTTGGTAACAGGGAAAATATAGTTTGCTGAAATTCGCCTCATCTTTTTTCCAGTGAATCAGGAGCTTCCTGCATTTCTTCTTTAACACGAGTCTCCTTCTCGCTCAGCTTATTTAATACCTCAATATAGATTTTATTATACTCATTAATATTGTGGCTGTAGTAATAAACCGATGTATCAAAGTCTTTTCGGGTATATCCATGGTTTTCAAGGATCCGGTCGTAATAATTTATGCTGTCTTGCTTTGCATATCTTATTCTGGTGCTGTTATTGGTAAATAATCCATCCGTTAAATGCACATCAACGAGTATATCAACCATTTTTTCCTTTGGGATAATACCTTCGGGAGTTTTATCCTGATACCCACAGGACGCAATAAAAATCATCAGTATAAAGAAAATAATTCGCATAAGTATAAAATTATTTAACAAAGGTATTACATAAACTAATAAAAAACCGACTCGAAAGTCGGTTTTCATTAAAAATTACTAGTAATACAATTATTTTATTGCATTGAATTTATATCCAACCATCACTTCGATAGTACCGTTAGAGTATTTTCGCAATTCAGAAGTAGTAACATCATAAGCTAATCCTAACAAAATCTTATCTTCATAAAGATACCCAAACATAATTGCAACGGCATCACTAGTTCTATATGAAAGTGCTCCCCACAGGTTTTTCTTGTATGTTAATTTAACATTTAACTCAGCCTGAATCTGGCCTGGAGACATATACTTAATTAGGGCTGATGGTTGCAACCAATATTCTCTTGTAAGTATCCAATTATATCCACCTGCTAGATAAAAATGCTGTTTAAGTCTGTTTATACCTTTATCCTTATCAACACCAGGAATTTCTCCATGCAGATTATTCAGCTTGCTGCCAAATAATTGATGTGCAGAGATTCCAACATAGTAATACGTTGAATAAAGATAAACTCCGGCTGCTCCATCTAAAGCATAAGATTGTTCAACACCACCCGTAAATGCAGGATCATAAACCCCTTCGCCCAAATCAATCTGAGTGTTATCGAGCTTATATCTTAGTAAACCAAGGTTAATACCCCCGGATATTCTCATCGCATCGTTTATTTTCATATTATAAGCATATGTTCCTCCAAGCGACAGCCTGCTATCTGGACCAGTAATATCGTTGTAGATATAACCTCCATAGCCCATCGATTGCTTTTTAAGAGGACCATAGCCAGCAATACTCATTGTTTGAGGAGAATCGTTAATTCCAATCCACTGTATTCGCTCATTTGCTCTAATCTGAAAAGAGTTTAATGTTCCTGCAACAGCTGGATTAATTAAATACTCATTAAACATCCACTGAGTATAAAAAGGAGCCTGCTGTGATTTTGCCGACTCAGCAAAAATCAAACAGGATACTACCAATATGAGATATTTTATTTTTTTCATATTAACGTACAATTGTTACAGGTCCGGTAATTGGTATATAACCACCTTCGTTAGTTATGACAATATAATAATAAGTACCTGTAGGTAAATCGTTTCCATTGCCTGCTCTACCATCCCATTGTTTATTAGGATCAAGATTAGAGTAGCCTTTTTGGCTAAATACTTTTATTCCCCAACGGGTATAAACTTCGACCAGATTATTTGGGAAATCATCTATTCCCTCAATATTCCAGTAATCGTTAATGCCATCGCCGTTTGGAGAAAATCCGCCCGAGGCAAAAACATTCGGAATAAAGTTGATATAAATTGAATCCAGCTCGGCACAACCATCAACAGTTAAGGCTGATAAATAATACCATCGCGCAACATCGGGAGTAAGATCCGTTTCGAGTACGTTTGCATTCTGTAACCCG
>JAVEZW010000164.1:0-8206 GCA_034002805.1 Bacteroidales bacterium
TAGTTTCAAATTTTATTGTACAGGCTCTTAATAATCAGGATATTACTATTTTTGGAGATGGAAAGCAAACGCGTAGTTTTCAGTATATCGATGATTTGGTCGAAGCATTAATTCGATTAATGAATACTGATGATTCAATAACCGGCCCAGTAAATATAGGTAATCCAACTGAATTTACTATTCTCGAATTAGCTGAAAAGGTCATTAATTTAACCGGATCAAAATCAAAGATTATTCATTTGCCATTACCCGAAGATGATCCAACCCAGAGAAAGCCTGATATTACTCTGGCTAAAATGCTTTTAAATAACTGGGAACCAAAATTTGATTTAAATGAAGGCCTTATTAAAACTGTAAATTACTTTAAAAATAATACTCATTAAAAAATAATTATGAAAGGAATAATACTTGCTGGTGGAGCTGGAACACGTTTGTATCCAATTACAAAAAGTATATCAAAACAAATTATACCGATTTACGACAAACCGATGATTTATTATCCTTTGTCGGTATTAATGCTTGCTGGAATAAAGGAAATTCTTATAATTTCGACTCCAAAAGATATTCATTTATATAAAGATCTTTTAGGAACAGGTGAACAGGTTGGCCTTTCTATCTCGTATGAGATTCAACCTTCACCCGATGGACTGGCACAAGCATTCATTATAGGTGAAAAATTTATTGGCAATGATAATGCATGCTTAGTGCTTGGCGACAATATTTATTATGGATATGGATTTAGTAAAATCCTTGAAAGAGCTGCCAGTATTAAAGATGGAGCAGTAGTTTTTGGATATTATGTTAATGATCCTCAAAGATATGGAGTTGTGGAGTTTGATAAAAATAACAAAGCAATAAGTATTGAGGAAAAACCTGAGTATCCAAAATCAAATTATGCTGTTACTGGTTTGTACTTTTACTCGAATGATGTAATTCAAAAGGCTAAAAACCTAAAACCAGGTAAACGTGGCGAGTTAGAGATTACTGATTTAAACAGAGTTTATCTTGAAGAAAACAGATTACAGGTAGAATTATTGGGAAGAGGTTTTGCATGGCTCGATACAGGTACACACGATAGCTTGTTACAGGCATCGACCTATGTAGCTACTATTGAGCAGCGACAAGGCTTGAAAATTGCATGTATAGAAGAAATTGCATTTAAAAAGGGATTTATTAATAAAGCTCAATTAATAAAGTTGGGAGAGGAGCTAAAAAATAATCAATATGGGCAATATTTACTAAAAATTGCAAACGAATAATTCAATAATATGCAGGTTATAACGACACCCATCGAAGGCTTATTAATAATCAAACCACAGGTATTCGAAGATTCGAGAGGTTATTTTCTTGAAAGTTACAACAAAAAAAAGCTTGAAAATTACATCAATACCGATTTTGTTCAGGATAATCAATCTCAGTCGTGTTATGGAACAATCCGTGGATTACATTATCAGCTGGCTCCTTATTCACAGGCTAAACTTGTTCGTGTACTTTCTGGTAAAATATATGATGTAGCAGTTGATGTTAGAGAAAAATCACCAACTTATGGCCAGTTTTTCGGAATAGAACTTTCATGTGATAACAAAACTCAATTATATGTGCCGCATGGTTTTGCACATGGTTTTTCAGTATTATCTGATAAAGCAATAGTTTTTTATAAAACAGATAGTTTTTATAACGCCGAAATGGAGAGAGGGATTAATTTCAATGATCCATCTTTAGAAATTGATTGGAAAATTGATTTAACAAAGGCTGTAATTTCTTCTAAAGACAAGGTTTTACCTTTTTTAGCTGATGCTGAAAAAAACTTTAATTTTTAATCATAATGGATACAATTAATATATTGGTTACGGGTGCTAATGGGCAGTTAGGCAGTGAGTTGCGAAATATTTACAATAAAGGAAATACACAGATAAAAAATACCATTAATATGGTATCGACCGATATTGACACCTTAGATATTACAAATACGATTTTTTTAAAAAAGTTTTTCTCAGACAGATCTTTCGATTTTGTAATTAATTGCGCCGCCTATACACAGGTTGATAAGGCAGAAAAAGAACCTGAATTGGCCAAACTGATAAATACTACTTGTGTTAAAGGATTAATAGATGCTATAAAACCTTATAACACTAAGTTTATTCATATTTCTACAGATTATGTTTTCGATGGAAATAATCACAAACCTTACAGCGAAGATGATAAAATAAATCCAAAATCGGTTTATGGTAAAACAAAAGCCGAAGGAGAGAAAATAGCTATGGCCTATAAAAATGCTGTTGTTATTCGCACTTCGTGGCTTTATTCAACATTTGGCAATAATTTCGTAAAAACCATTCAACGCTATTCAAAAGAGAGAGATGAGCTTAATGTTGTATTTGATCAAATAGGAACTCCAACATATGCTCACGATCTGGCTCAGGCTATCTTTCAGATTATTAATCAATCGGTAAATAAAAACAATTTTGTTCCCGGAATGTACCATTATTCGAATGAGGGCGTTTGTAGCTGGTACGATTTTGCACGTGCCATTGCAAATAAATCATATGCTACCTGTAAAATTAATCCAATAGAATCGAAAGATTATCCAACTCCTGCGAAGAGGCCATTTTACAGTGTACTGAATAAAAGTAAAATTAAATCAACTTACAATTTAAGCATTTCTCATTGGGAAGATAGTTTAAACGAGTATTTTAAATCCTAGCTCAGTTAAATAATATAATAATTATTATTATGATTGATAACGAATTATTGCAAGTAGTAAAGGAAAAAGCCAATAAATGGCTTAATTCTGAAATTGATCAGGATTCGAAAAAACAAATTGAAAATATGATTCAACATGATCAGAATGAGCTGATCGAATCATTTTATAAGGATCTTGAGTTTGGAACTGGTGGCTTAAGAGGTATAATGGGCGTTGGAACCAACCGAATGAATATTTATACCGTAGGAATGGCGACCCAAGGCTTATGCAATTATCTTAAAAAACAATTCTCATCGCTAAAGCAAATAAAAGTTGCCATTGCATACGACTCGAGAAATAACAGTCGTTTTTTTGCAGAAAAAACAGCCAGTGTATTTTCGGGTAATGGAATTAAAGCATATTTATTCGATAGCTTGAGGCCTACTCCTGAGTTGTCATTTGCAGTCAGATATCTTGGATGTCAGAGCGGTATTGTTATTACGGCTTCGCATAATCCAAAAGAGTATAATGGTTATAAGGCTTATTGGGATGATGGTGGACAGATTATCAGCCCGCATGATAAAAATATTATTGATGAAGTTCAGAAAATAACCAATATAAGCGAAGTGGTTTTTGATCATGAAATGAAACTGGTTGAGTTTGTTGGTGAAAAAATAGATAAGTTATACATAAGCGAATTGGTTAAGCTTTCTCTAAATCCTGAAATAATAAAAAAACAGAGGGATTTAAAGATTGTTTATACATCTATTCATGGAACAGGTGTAGAGCTTGTACCCCAGGGTTTAAAAGCATTTGGTTTTGAAAATGTATTTTCTGTTCCCGAACAAAGTATTCCAGATGGAAATTTCCCTACCGTTCATTCGCCTAACCCTGAAGAACCTGCAGCACTTGAGCTGGCAATTAAATATGCAAAAGAAAAAGACGCAGAGCTTGTTCTGGCTACCGATCCTGATGCTGACAGAGTTGGGATTGCAGTAAAAGATTTACAAGGAAATTTTGTTTTGCTGAATGGAAATCAAACGGCAGCTATTCTAATAAATTACCTTATTTCGCAATGGAAAGAAAAAGGAAAGCTCAAAGGCAAGGAATATATTGTTAAAACGATTGTTACCTCAGAAATACTTACCGAAATCGCTAAGAAATACAAAGTTGAATACTTCGATGTTTTAACCGGATTTAAATACATTGCCGATATTATAAAGCAAAACGAAGGCAAGAAAAAGTTTATTGGAGGAGGAGAGGAGAGCTACGGCTATTTGGCAGGTGAGTTTGTAAGAGACAAAGATGCCGTAATGTCCTGTGCACTGATAGCTGAGGCTATTGCATTTGCTAAAAATCAGGAAAAAACTGCTTACGAAGCATTAATCGATATTTATATTGAATTTGGGTTTTATAAAGAAAAGCTTATTTCATTAGTAAGAAAAGGCAAATCGGGCGAGGACGAGATTAAGAAAATAATGGAAGACTATAGAAATAGTCCGCCACAAACCATTAATAATTCGAATGTAATGCTGATTCATGATTTTAAAAAACAGAAAACATTCGATCAGATCAGTCATCTGCGTTATGATATTAATCTTCCAAAATCAGATGTGCTTCAGTTTATATTGCAAGATGGATCAAAAATCTCTGTTCGTCCTTCGGGCACTGAGCCTAAAATAAAATTCTACTTTGGGGTAATGGAAAAACTTACCAAGAGAGAAGATTTTGAGAGGGTGAATAAGCTTCTTGATGAGAAGGTGGAGAATATTATTAAATCGTTGAATATTAAGTAGTGAACTGTGTAAGTAAACAGTGAAATGTGAATAGAAAGAGAAATAGGTATAAGGGTATAGGGGTATGAGGAATTAGGAATTAGGAGTATGAAAGGAAAACCTATAAACTAATTTTTGGTAGTTGTCTCTGTACTCAAATCTTGATACTAATAATCTAAGCAAAATGAAATCATACAGAGAAGAAATCTGGTTTAATATTACCAAAAGGCGTGAATTTATAAATATTACACCTGTAGTAAATCAGGCACTAGCAAAAAGCGGAATAAAAGAAGGTCTTGTACTTGTAAATGCGATGCATATAACCTCAAGTGTTTTTATTAATGATGATGAATCGGGGTTACACGAGGATTTTGAAAAATGGCTCGAGAAACTTGCACCAGAATTACCTTACTCACAATATAAACATAATTATTCCGAAGATAATGCCGATGCACATTTGAAACGTACCATAATGGGTCGTGAAGTGGTTGTGGCTATTACCGAGGGTAAACTCGATTTTGGCCCTTGGGAACAGATATTCTATGGAGAATTTGATGGCAAAAGGCGAAAGCGAATATTAATAAAAATTATTGGTGAGTAATGAAACAACTTTTTTTGATTATCATTATATTCATTTCGACTCCAATATGTTGCTTTTCTCAAATTGATTTTGATGACTATTTAAAAGTTGTTGAACTGAATAATTCTGCATTAAAAGAAATAAAATCAAATAACCATCAAAAAGCAATTTCTTTACTCACTGATGCAATTAAAATTGATTCAACATTAAGAAATGCCTACATCACCCTAAATCAAGCTTGTGTTAATGAAAATGACCTGTTGATTTTAAAAGCGTATCTCACAAAGGCAGTTACTATTTTTACCGATGATGATGAGATTTTTTATTATCTGGGAAATTTATATCGAAAAGAAAACCAGGTAGATAGTGCAATATATTATTATTCAAGGGCTATTGATTTTAGCAAGATTAATGGTGAAGATTATCCAATTGTATATGCATATTACTTAAATCGTGGAATTTGTTATCTGGATAAAGAATCACCTGTTCAAGCTCTTCAGGATTTTAATTATGGTTTAACTCTTAATCCCAAAAATGCAGCTTTGTACACAAATAAAGGAAATCTATTATATCAGCTGGGTAATACGAATCAAGCTTGTACACAATGGCAAATGGCTGTAAAGTTGGGTTGCCCAGATGCTGAATCTTCATATAGTAAATACTGTAAATAAAAATCGAACCAAAGATTCTTTTTAAGTTATTGTACAGAACTATTTTTAGTTACAATTGTTCTATAAATGGCAAAAAATATTAAATAAACCTAATTCGAAAGTGAGTCACGATCATATTCATTTTGAGCCAAACAAAAGAAACCTTTTTATCAGCGTTTTATTAAATGCTATAATTACTATTGCCGAATTTGTTGGTGGTATTCTTTCGAATAGCCTGGCACTTATTTCTGATGCTTTTCATAATCTGAGCGATACAATGGCAATCGTTATTAGTTATGTTGCTTTAGTTATTGGTAAAAAAGATGCTACCAAGAAGAATACCTTTGGATATAAACGTATTGAAATCCTTGCTGCTCTTTTTAATTCTGTTGTTCTTATCGTTGTTTCGCTTTATTTGTTTTATGAGGCTTATAATCGCTTTTTAAATCCCGAGCCAATAAAAGGTGCGTTGATGTTTATTGTTGCTACAATTGGTCTGGCCGGTAACCTGATTTCTGTTTTGCTACTGCATAAGGATTCATCTCATAATTTAAATGTTAAAGCGGCATATTTACATTTATTGGGCGATACATTATCATCGTTAGGAGTAATTATTGGTTCTGCATTGATCTATTTTTGGAACTTTACATGGATAGATCCTGTATTAACCATCTTGATAGGTATTATTATTCTTAAAGGCTCCTGGGTTATTATTAAAGAAACAGTTGAAATATTGATGCAAGCTAGTCCGGCAAATCTCGATCTGGAACTTATAAAATCAGAGCTCGAAAAACATCCGGCAATAATAAATATTCATCATATTCACGCCTGGCGATTATCAGATACAATTACTCATTTTCAATGTCATGCTGATGTTAATGAGAACATGAGCATTAAAGAGGCTGACAAAATACGAAATGAACTAGAGCAGATTCTTAAAACTCAATTTCATATCGATCATGTAACCATTCAGTTCGAATATGATTTTTGTGCCGATAAGCAAGCAATTAAGGTGAGCAAAGAATCTAATCGCTGTTGTTAAAGAATAACTTATTAAAGTTTACCAGGTATAGCTTATCAGTTGTTCGTGTAAGTGCAGTATAAAGCCAGCGCAAAAATTCAATATCAATCTGATGATCGGCAAAGTACCCATGATCAACAAACACAGATTTCCATTGTCCTCCCTGCGCTTTATGACAGGTAACTGCATAAGCAAACTTTACCTGCAGGGCATTAAAAAAGGGATTGTTTTTAACTTTGTCGTACTTAACTTTTTTGCGTGCTGTCTCTGAATAATCCTCTAAAATACTATAAAACAGTTTCTTGTTATCTTCCGAAGTCATTGCGGCAGAATTAATTTCGAGAGTGTCAAGGATAATTTTACAGTTTATTTCGATATCATTATAATCAATAAAACGAAGAATTACATCAGCAAAACGAAAACCGTATCGTTCGGTATATTTTTTTATTTTAACAATTTCTGCAATATCTCCATTGGCAATAAAATCAATATCTTCGATATCCTCGTTGGTTTCAATCCAATAATAATTATTTTTTACTACCATAATAAAATCACCCACAGCAATCTCCTCCTCGCGCCATAAAATCTTGCTTCGTATGCCTTTATTATACTGATTTGCCCTTTTATTCGATCGGGTAATAATGATCGTGTTTTCCAAGCCGTATTTATCGTACGATTCAGTGATTTTTTCGATTAATTCAGTTCCTGAAATGGCTTCAATATCCTTAAAAGACTCGAGTTGAATTTTTGGAAAATCAACAAGTTTGGTATTTATCTGGGTTCTAACCTGGGTAGCGTTAAATAACACACCTGATTCTTTTGTTTGTCTCAGAACCTCGGTTAATATTACTTCATTAATCTTAAAATTGTACGAACTTAGGGATGCAATATCGAGCGCAGGACTTAGATCAATTCCAACAGGAGGTAACTGAGCAGTATCGCCAACCAAAATAAGCTTACAGTTTTTATCGTTATATACAAAACTGAGGAGGTCGTTTAATAACTGACCGCTACCAAAAATGGATAAATCATTCGAGTGATTCGAGATCATCGACGCTTCATCAACAATAAATATAGTATTTGAGTTTAAATTTGCATTTAAAACAAAAGTTCCGAATCCATCTTTAGAAGATTTTTGCCGATAAATTTTTTTATGAATGGTAAAAGCTGATTTTTGTGAATACGATGAAAGAACCTTGGCAGCTCTTCCGGTTGGGGCCAGAAGTAACGATTTAATTTTAAGTGCTTCAGTAGTTTTAACAAGAGCGCTAATAACAGTAGTTTTTCCAGTACCTGCAAAACCTTTAACCAAAAAGATTTTACGCGATTCGGTATCGATAATAAACTCTGAAAGGCTGTCGATTAATTTAACCTGGTCATTCGTTGGACTGTGACCAAGGCTTTTTATAATAGAGTTTTTTAGATGATCCTTTAACATTTTCTCAAATTATGCGAAATTTAAACTTTAAATTTAATTTTTTTGTTAAATTTGCAGGC